>CAZMRZ010000038.1:13619-28036 GCA_964568835.1 uncultured Woeseiaceae bacterium
ATGAGCCGGTCGTCGAGGCGGTTGTTGAAGCGGTCGTGCCAGACGCAGCGGAGGCTATCGAAGAAACGATTGAAGTGGTAGCAGAGGAACCTGCTGAAGAAGTGGTCGAAGAAGTGGTCGAAGAAGTCGTCGTGGCCGAATTACCCGAAGTAGCAGTAGAAGAAGCAGTAGAAGAAGCAATAGCAGTAGCTGAAGAACCGGTAGCACCAGAACCGGTCGTTGAGGTTGTTGCCCCGCGAGGCAAGAATGCCGAGGTCAAACTGAAAGGAACGCGAGATTTTCTCGTCAAATTCCGTGACACCGCCAGGGGCGTCAACTCGCAAATATTCGATGACGGCAATCAGGTCGGTATCGGGACAACGACGCCCAAGCAACGCCTCGAGGTCAATGGTAGCATCCAGATTCACGAACAGAACAGCAGCGTCGCTGGTCTCATTATCACGCAGGACACCGGCGACACGGGCTACATCATGCACAATCGCGCGAACCGATTGACGATCGGCGCCGGATCTCAGGATCGAATCACTATCGATCGGGACGGCAACGTCGGCTTCGCCGTTTCACGGCCAGAACATCCCCTGGAAATGGCCAGTGGAGCGCACGTTACGGCGGGTGGTGTCTGGACGAACAGCAGTTCGCGGGACAAGAAAGAGAACATTGAATCCTTGCCGGCGGACGCTGCGTTGTTGGCCCTGATGGCAATGGAGCCCGTCATGTTCAACTACAAGAATGAGCGGAACGAAGACTATGTCGGGTTTATCGCCGAGGATGTTCCGGATCTTGTCGCGGTTGGTAAACGCGATGCATTAAGTACTATGGATATCGTTGCCGTATTGACTCGAGTCGTTCAGGAACAGCAGAACAAGATAAAAGCGTTGGAGGCCCGTCTCGACGCTATGTGAGCGACGCCATTGTTGTAAATGTGTGACGCCAGTCAACGGATGATCACAACCAATTGAGCATACTGGCGGAATACAGGAGCTCCAATGACTTACCTTCGAATCTTATTGCTGTTTTCAATTCTCGCCAGCGGATCGGCCGCGGCTGATGTCTGGAGGTGGGAGGATGCCAGCGGCAAGACCCACTATGTCGATACCAACACGGCGATTTTCACCTGGGTAGAAGACGGTAAGGTTTTCTATAGCGATACGCCGGATCATGAAGATGCCGTTGCAGTGCAGTTAGTATGGGTTTCCAAAGGCACGCTGGACGATCTGAAAAGCGCGGCCAACAGTGATGACGGATTCGCTTATCCGGGCGAGACGCCTGAAGAGCGTTCCGTGCGCGAGGAGTCCGAAAGACATTATTGCAACCGGGCCAAAGAGATATACGCGTCGTACCAGAATGCTCCGCGCCTTTACAAAACGAACGAAGATGGCGAGCGCGAATACCTGTCCAAGAAAGAGGAAAGAGCAACGCTTGCGGATACTGAGTCGAAGATGAATGAGCTCTGCAAGAAATAGCAGGCCGCCATCGCTACTTCGAAACTAAGGCCTTATCCGCCGCGAGAAATTCGCCACTCCTGAGAAACGATGTGGTATTTCTGAATACCACATCGCTGCGCGTAATGTAGCGATGAGAATTCCCAACAATCAGGAAGTCATTCATACCTTCAATCTGCGTGCTGGCAACGGACACTTTGCCGTCGTTCGATTCTGGCAGTAAGGCGGAAGAGAAGATATTGATGGTGCCGGTTCCGGCAATGATGCCCAAGTCAAAATCAACCGGCCCAAGTTGTGACGGCATGCTTTCCTGGCTAGTGCCTAACTGCGCACCTGCATCGCCGGCAAACATTTCGAATCCCGGCCAATCCCGTGTTCTGTCGATAATTTCGCTGCCCTGATTTGGCGGTCCAAGCATGACAACGCGACCGAGGTCCGGAATCGGCATGTGTTCATTCTGATAGCGCAGCAAGATACCGCCCAGGGAATGTGTGACGAAGTGAATTTGTGTCGCTCCCGCACCGCGGCATTCCGCAAGGCCGGCTTCAACCGCCAGTGGCGCAATCTGCTCAACGGACCCGAATTGCGACGGGTAGTCGACATTCGCTGTCGTGAAACCCGCATCGTGCAACGCCTTTGCCATTGGGCGCATGGCACGCCAGCTTCGATTCAGGCCGTGTAGCAGGACGACGCATTCGTCGCTACCGCTTGCTGTAACCAGCTCGGAGCGCGGGTGATGCACACAGGCGCTCAGCAGGCTTGCCAGCACCAGTAACGCGGAACCTATCGCCAATCGAGAGAAATTCATTCCATGAGTCTGCCAAAGATGCGCTCAATGCGCATGCGAAATATCAGAAGAGGCGCTGTGAACCCTAAGACACCTCGACGAATGAGTTCGTTCACTGCATTACTCCTACTTTCTTGGCGAGTTTCCCGGCGCAGTATTTCAACTGACCAAAGAATCAGTATAATCGGCCGTTGTCGCTATCTCGCCAGAGGTTTCATTGGAAACATCTCTTTTAGATCAGGGAATTACGCTCATGCTGGTTGGCATGGGAACCGTATTCACGTTCCTGACTGTTCTGGTCATTGGGATGTCTGTGATGTCGAGCATTGCTGCAAAGATGGCAGCGAAGTTTGCAACTACCGCGATTGATGGCGATGTAAGCGAAGAAGAGGTCGCCGCTATCTCGGCGGCGATTGCACAGCACAGAAATTCCCCGACAAAATAGAATCGCAAATTAGAGTCCAATGAATACTAAGAAACCACTTGGAATTACCGAGCTGGTGCTGCGCGATGCACACCAAAGCCTCCTGGCGACCCGTATGCGGATCGACGATATGTTGCCGATCGCCGAAAAACTGGATCAGGTCGGCTACTGGTCGATGGAGTCGTGGGGTGGGGCAACGTTCGATTCGTGTATCCGTTATCTGGGTGAAGACCCGTGGGAGCGTATTCGACTGCTTAAGGCGGCAATGCCCAATACGCCGCAGCAAATGCTGTTCCGTGGTCAGAATATTCTTGGTTATCGACACTATGCCGACGATCTCGTCGAAAAATTCGTTGAACGATGCGCGGTGAACGGCGTAGACGTGTTTCGGATTTTCGACGCGCTCAACGACCTCAGAAATCTTGAGACCGCGATCAAAGCAACCCTGGCCGTCGACAAACATGCGCAAGGCACGATGTCTTACACGGTCAGCCCCGTGCATACCGTCGATTTGTGGGTCGATATGGGCAAGCGTATCGAGGATATGGGCGCGCATTCTATTTGCATCAAGGACATGGCCGGTTTGCTACGCCCGTATGTTGCTTTCGAGTTGGTGAGTCGACTCAAGGCGACCGTCGATATACCGATTCACATGCAATGTCATGCGACGACGGGCCTGTCGACTGCGACGTATATCAAGGCCATTGAGGCCGGTATCGACAACATCGATACAGCGGTGTCATCGATGAGCATGACTTACGGCCATTCGCCAACAGAGTCTCTCGTTGCAACGCTCGAAGGAACGGACCGGGATACGGGTCTGGATGTGATACTCATCGAAGAGATCGCTGCCTATTTCCGCGAGGTTCGTAAGAAATACGCCAAGTTCGAAGGATCGTTGCGCGGTGTTGATTCGCGCATTCTGGTCGCTCAGGTTCCTGGCGGCATGTTGACGAATCTGGAAAACCAGCTTCGTGAACAGAACTCGAGCGAGAAAATCGATGAGGTACTCAAAGAGATACCGAGAGTTCGTGAAGACCTGGGGATGTTGCCGCTGGTAACGCCGACGTCGCAAATTGTCGGTACACAGGCCGTGATCAATGTGATGTCCGGATCGCGTTACACAAACATCACAAAAGAAACGGCGGGCGTTTTGAAAGGGTCCTACGGCGCGACGCCACTGCCCGTTAATGCAGAATTGCAGAAACAGGTTCTTGAAGGTGCGGACCCGATTACGTGTCGTCCCGCAGATTTGCTCGAGCCGGAACTGGAGGTTCAAACAGCGGAACTGCTACGTATCGCCGATGAGAAAGGCATCAGATTGGCCGATGACGTTGTTGACGATGTGTTGACGTATGCCTTGTTTCCGCAGATCGGTACCAAGTTTTTGGAGAATCGCGACAACCCGGATGCTTTCGAACCTGTGCCAAGCGCGGAGTCCGCGGCGCCAGCCACACAAGCCGTCGCGTCGTCGGGCGGAACGGGTGTCTACTCTGTGCGAGTCAATGGCAAGGCCTTTACGGTCGAGGTCGCGGAGAGTGGTCAGTTATCGGCCATTGCGGCAACACCCGCGGCAGCGTCGCCAGCGGGCGCCGGCCAGGCCGTGAACGCAGTTTTGGCAGGCAATATTTTCAAGGTTCATGTCGCGCCCGGAGCGGTCGTCGAAAAGGATCAGCCCTTGCTCGTCGTCGAAGCGATGAAAATGGAGACGGTGATCAGCGCTCCCCGGGCCGGTACCGTGACAACGGTCTTCGTCGCCGAAGGCGATGCTGTATCGGTGGGCGACGCGCTGGTTGAGATTGGCTAGTCGATGGATCTGATTAATAAAATCTGGGTCGAATCTGGGATCTACCAGATAAGTCTTGGTCAGGTCGCGATGATAGCGATCTGTCTGTTGTTGCTCTATCTGGGCATCGTCAAGAAGTTTGAGCCATTGCTGTTGGTCACGATCGGCTTCGGCGGTCTCCTCAGTAATATTCCCGGCGTTGAAATTGCGACAGGCAACGGTCTGCTACATCTCTCCTACGTCGTTGGTATCGAGACCGGCGTCTTTCCGCTCATCATCTTCATGGGCGTTGGTGCTTTGACGGACTTTGGTCCGTTACTGGCGAATCCAAAGACGCTATTCCTCGGTGCCGCCGCACAGTTCGGTATATTCGCGACGCTGCTTGGCGCGCTCGGTTTGACAGAACTGGGGATAATGGATTTCACGCTGCGCGAGGCGGCGGCAATTGGCATCATCGGTGGCGCCGACGGGCCGACTGCAATTTATGTCGCCGGTAAACTAGCCCCGGATTTACTCGGCGCTATCGCGGTTGCTGCCTATTCCTATATGGCCTTGGTGCCACTCATTCAGCCACCGATCATGAAGTTGCTGACAACAGAGGCCGAGCGCAAGATTGAAATGGTGCAGCTGCGTGAAGTCTCCAAGACGGAGCGCATTGTCTTTCCGTTGCTGCTGCTGTTGCTAGTGGCGTTGCTGTTGCCCTCTGCGGCACCGCTCCTCGGCATGCTGTGTTTTGGCAACTTGATGCGCGAGTGTGGCGTGGTCGATCGCCTGTCGGACACAACACAAAATTCATTGATCAACATCGTGACTATTTTTCTGGGTTTGTCCGTTGGGTCGAAACTCAGTGCCGAGCAATTCCTGGATTGGAGCACGCTCAGCATTTTGTTACTCGGTATTGTCGCGTTCGCGATTGGCACGGCAAGCGGCCTGTTGATGGGTAAGGCACTTAACAAAATTTCCAGCACGCCAATCAATCCGTTGATTGGTGCTGCGGGCGTGTCAGCGGTGCCGATGGCGGCACGCGTCGCCAACAAGGTTGGACTTGAAGCCAATCCACAGAATATTCTCCTGATGCACGCAATGGGACCGAACGTCGCCGGCGTAATCGGATCGGCCGTCGCCGCGGGCATCATGATAATGTTCGCATCCTGAGTCACTTCATTGATCTAAAGCGGAAAAGTATCGATGTCACTATCCATAGTAATTCCTGCCAAGAATGAAAGCGGCGCCATCGGTGCTGTTGTAGCGAATGCCCGCGAGCAGTATCCGGACGCAGAAATCATCGTTGTTAACGACGGCTCGGACGACAACACAGCAGAGGCGGCAAGCGAGGCGGGCGCGAAAGTCGTTAGTCATCCAGAGAGTCTCGGCAATGGAGCGGCCGTCAAGTCCGGTGCCCGCGCGGCGACCGGTGACATCATTGCGTTTATGGATGGTGACGGACAACACACGGCCAGCGAACTGGCACCGCTGATAAAACGTCTTGATGAAGGCTATGAAATGGCGATCGGTGCCCGAGATACCGGATCCCATGCCAACGTCGGTCGTCTATTTGCGAATGGTCTGTACAACGGTATCGCTTCGCTCATGAGTGGTCGCAAGATTCTTGACTTGACGTCCGGTTTTCGCGTCGCGCGCGCAGAGAAGTTCAAGCGATTCCTGTACTTACTGCCGAACGGCTTTTCCTATCCGACGACGATAACGATGGCGTTTTTGCGCAGCGGATACTCAATCAAGTTCGAGCCGATTTCAGCCGCCAAGCGGGTTGGTAAGAGTCACATCAGGCCAATACGCGATGGCATTCGCTTCCTGATCATTATCTTTAAGATCGCGACGCTGTATTCACCCCTGAAAATATTCCTGCCGGTGAGCGGCCTGTTTTTTGCGACTGGGGCAGCTTGGTACGCCTATACCTTCATGACTGCGGTCAGATTCACCAACATGAGCATGTTGTTGTTCAGCGCAGCCGTCATCGTATTTCTGATCGGACTGATTTCCGAACAGATCACGACCCTGACTTATAGCCGGTCCTAGCGTGCGTAGTGGTCCTCGAGGACCTGTGCGACACAGCTCGTCAAACGTTTGCCGGTTTCAATGTGCAAAAACTCATTGGGACCGTGCGCATTCGATTTCGGGCCTAATAAACCTGTAATCAGAAATTGCGCTTCCGGGAAGCGCTCGCCCAGCATGCCCATGAACGGGATGGTTCCGCCCGTGCCCATGTACATCGACGGCTTGCCGAAGAATGCGTTGGATGCTTTGTGCATCGAAGTTTCCAGCCAATCGGCAACCGCCGGCGCGTTCCAGCCAGCCATCGTAGATTCGACTTCAAATTCCACCTTCGCCAGCGGCGGCTTGTCGGCTTCAAGCGCGGCCTTAACGGCAACGGCAGCGTCGTCTGCGTCACAAGTCGGCGGTAGTCTGAAAGACAGTTTCAGCTTCACAAACGGGAGCTGCACGTTACCGGCGTCGACCATAGCCGGCATGCCTTCGGCGCCAGTGACAGACAGAGTCGGGCGCCAGGTATTATTCAGCAGAAGTTCCGTATGCGATTCACTCGGCAACGGGTTTTCGACAGCCCACGGGAATTTTTCGTAAGTCAGTTCCTGGAGTGTTTCTGCGGCCAGTTGCGCCTGCTCCAGCCGTTGTTCCGGAATATCTGCCAGCAGTTCGTCGACGAGCAATTGGCCTGAGTTTTCATCCTCGATTCGGCTGATCAACTGTCGCGCCGTTCGGAAACTGGAGGGAACTACACCGCTCGCGGTGCCCGAGTGGACACCTTCTGTGAGTACGTCCACGCGCAATGACCCTGTCAGGTTGCCGCGCAATGACGTTGTACACCACAGCTGGTCGTAGTTGCCGCATTCGGCGTCGAGACAAACAACGAGATCCGGCGAACCAATTCGATCTTCCAGAAGATCGATGTAGTAGGGAAGATCAAAGCTGCCGCTTTCCTCACAGCCCTCGATCAAAACGATGCAATGCGCATGCGGAATACCCTGTTCCTGAAGGGCGCGAATTGCGGTCAGCGATCCAAATGTTGCGTAGCCGTCATCGGCACCGCCACGACCGTAAAGTTTTCCATCCTTGATGACAGGCGTCCACGGATCGAGATCGTCGTCCCAGCCGCTGAACTCAGGCTGCTTGTCGTAATGTCCGTAGAGCAAGACGACGTCGTCCGAGTCACCCGGTATGTCGATGAACAGCACGGGTGTTCGACCTTCGATGCGCACGACTTCGATCGACATATTCTTGATCGGCTGCGTTTCACACCAGGCCTCGAGCATAACGACAGCCTTTTCCATGTGGCCGTGTTGTTCCCAGTTCGGATCGAAGCAGGGCGATTTGTTCGGGACTTTGATGTACTCAGAAATCTGAGGAATGATTTCCGAGTCCCATAGGTTGTTGACGAATTCGGCCGTCTTTTTGCTATCCATTATTCTTCCGTAGTCAGTGAGCGAATCAACGTACGAGTCATAACTTCTGTCGTAATGAACCCCCAGCTGTATTCATCGTGATAAATACTGAGCGGGTTCGCCGCAACAATGTCGTCTGCACTCATGCTTTTGTCAATCAGTGCTTTTACGCGTGCTTCAGCGTCGACGAGCATGTCGAGGTCTTTTTGTACATCCGCACGTGAAGCAACGGGGCCGTGACCGGGCATGAATTTAGTCTCGTCATCAGCCATGTCGATTAGCCGCTGCATCCCGGCTTTGTAGCCGGCAACACCACCACCACTGTCCAGATCGATGAACGGAAACATGCCATGGAACAACAGGTCGCCCGCCGCTATGACATTGGGCTCGCGAAAAAGAATCGCCGCGTCGCCGTCGGTGTGTGCCGATGGAATATGAAACACATAGGCTTCCAGACCGTTAACGTGGAAGGTCATCTCATTTGAAAACGTGATGACGGGCAATGCGCCTGGCCCGGTGTTTTGCTCGGGATCGGCCTCCATGCGACTGCGCAGGTTGTCGTGCGCGACGATGATCGCACCGTTTTCAGCCTGAAATTGATTGGAGCCCGTGTGATCACCGTGGGCATGAGTATTGATGACGAAATCAGCGGGGCGCCCGGCGAGCTCCTTGATTTTCTCGAGCAACGCGGGGCCAAGAGGGGCGAAACTGTCGTCGATGAGTACGACGTATTCATCGCCCACTAACAGTCCGGTTGCACCGACGGGCATTTGGCCGTCTGCACCGGTTAGCAGGTAGATGCCGGGCACAACCTCAGTATGGTCGAACGACGTCGCCATCCAGTCCTGGGCAGACGCCAGCGGCGCCGAGAGAATCAATAGCAGTACGAGCTTTTTCAAGGCTGTCTCCAAATTTGATCGGACAGCGATTGTACCCTCGAATGGCCCGTTATTGGCGCCCCGGGAACGAGAATTGAGCCTTCTCGCGGACACCGCCCGATGGCCAACGCTGCGTGATGGTCTTGCGACGCGTATAAAATCGCACACTGTCCGGACCGTAGGCAAACAAGTCGCCAAATAGCGATCGCTTCCAGCCACCGAAGCTGTGATATGAAACGGGCACGGGAAGTGGAACGTTGATGCCGACCATGCCAACCTGGATGTTGTCTGCGAAGTAGCGAGCGGCCTCACCGTCACGCGTGAAGATGCAGGTGCCGTTACCGTACTCGTGGTCATTGATGAGCTGCATGGCCTGTTCTTCTGACTCGGCGCGAACGACGCACAATACGGGGCCGAATATCTCTTCCTTGTAGATCCGCATCTCCGCAGTCACGTTGTCGAAAAGGCAGGGACCGAGGAAGAACCCGTCGTCATGTCCTTCGACAACCAGACCGCGTCCGTCTGCAACGAGGTCGGCACCTTCTTCGATGCCGAGATCGACGTAGCCGCGAACCTTGTCATGATGCACCTTGGTAATCAGCGGGCCCATATGGTTCGAAACATCTGTGCCCGGGCCAACTTTGAGCGAGTCGATCTCATCTTTGATTTTGCCGACGACAGCATCAGCCACTTCATCGCCAACGCAGACCGCGACGGCGATGGCCATGCAGCGTTCGCCGCAGGAGCCAAAAGCTGCGCCGATGAGCGCGTTTACGGCATTGTCGATATCCGCGTCCGGCATGACGATGGCGTGATTCTTCGCACCACCCAGCGCCTGTACGCGCTTGCCGTTTTTTGTTCCTGTGCTGTAGATGTATTCAGCGATCGGTGTGGAGCCGACGAAGCTGACTGCCTGCACGCGATCGTCGTTCAAGAGGGTATCGACCGCCTCTTTGTCGCCGTTGACGAGATTAAAAACGCCGTCCGGCAGACCTGCTTCTTTCAGCAGGCGCGCCGCAAGCATGGGTGCTGTCGGGTCTTTCTCAGAAGGCTTGAGAACGAACGTGTTGCCACAGGCGATCGCCATCGGATACATCCACATCGGAACCATCGCGGGGAAGTTGAACGGTGTGATTCCTGCCACAACGCCCAAAGGCTGAAAATCAGACCAGCTGTCGATGCCAGGGCCAACGTTTTTCGAGAATTCGCCCTTTAATAATTCCGGGATGCCACAGGCGTAGTCGACGACTTCGACGCCGCGACCAAACTCGCCCATCGCATCGTCAAATACTTTGCCGTGTTCATCGGTAATTGCTGCAGCTATCTCGTCCGCATGTTCTTCAAGTAATTGCTTGAACTTGAACATGATGCGGGCGCGTTTTGCTGGCGGTGTATTGCGCCATGCTGGAAACGCAGCCTGTGCTGCGGCGATAGCGTCCTCAACGGTCTCGGCCGATGCCATCGCGACGTGCCGGGTCACCTGGCCTGTTGCGGGATTCGACACGGGCTGGGGACGGTTGTCGTCCGCGACGTCAGCGTTATTGATGAAGTGGCCGACGATTTCAGCGGCGTCAACGTTCTTGGCGGATGTGGCGTTCATGGTGGTTCTCCGAATTCTGTTGTAGTTTACTCGATCGAGTCGAGTACCCGGCGAATCGAAGCGAATGATTGCTCCATTTCATCGGGATTTGAGTTCAGGAAGGGCGAGAATTGCAGAGTGTCCATTCCGTTGCGAAGGACCAGATTCTCTTCCCAAAAGCATCGCTTGTGCGTTTCACCGCCACGAGCACCGGGCGCTCCGTCGCGAGGTGCCATTTCAATGGCGCCCATCAGTCCGATATTACGAACGTCGATCACGTGTTTTTGATCGGCGAATGAATGCAGCAGGTCTTCGAAATGGGGTTCCAGAGCAGTGGATTGCTCGAAGGTGCCTTCCTCGTCGTAAACGTCCATTGTCGCCAGGCCAGCGGCGGCTGCGACGGGGTGGCCCGAGTAGGTATAGCCGTGGAACAGTTCGACCGTGTTCTCGGGACCCTGCATGAATGCGTCGTAGACCGAATCGCGGACAAGCACGGCGCCCATCGGAATCACGCCGTTGGTTAGTCCCTTGGCACAGGTAATGATGTCAGGTGTCACGCCGAAACGGTCTGCGCCAAACGACGTGCCGAGACGGCCGAACGCCGCAATGACCTCGTCGAAAATCAGCAAGATGCCGTGTTGGTCGCAAATCTCCCGAAGGCGCTCGAGGTAGCCAACGGGCGGCGGCAGGACACCTGTTGAGCCAGCAACCGGCTCGACGATAACGGCGGCGATGTTACTGGCGTCGTGCAAGCCACACAGACGCTCCAGGTCTTCCGCAAGTTCGGCACCATGGGCCGGCAAGCCTCGCGTAAAGGCATTGAGTTCCGGGTTGTGTGTATGACGAATGTGATCAACGCCAGGAATTAAATTGGCACTGAAGGCTTTGCGGTTCGGCACCATGCCACCGACCGACATACCGCCGAAATTGACGCCGTGGTATCCCCGTTCGCGGCCAATGAGGCGAGTGCGATTTCCCTCGCCGCGAGCGCGGTGGTAGCCAAGCGCGATCTTGAGCGCGGTATCGACAGACTCGGAGCCTGAGTTGGTAAAAAAGCAGTGGTCGATTCCGTCGGGTGCCATTTTCGTAACGCGATCGGCCAGTTCGATCGCTTTATTGTTGGTTACCTGAAAGCTCATGCAGTAGTCGAGTTCAGCAACTTGCTTCTGCACGGCCTCCACAATTTTCGGATGACAATGACCGACACCCGAAGTCCACAGCCCGGAGAACGTGTCGTATAGCTTCGTTCCATCCGTTGTCGTGTAGTAGTGGCCCGATGCACCGCTGATGACGCGGGGCTTCGCCTTGAAATCGCGGTTGGCGGTAAAGGGCATCCAATAGGCGTCGAGGTCGCTTTGAGCTGCGGTCATGAGGTGTACTCCAGGCACGTTCTGCAATGAGTGAGAAGTTTACGCCGAGAGTAGGATGTTAAACAATCGGTTACATCAGTTTATATAAGTGATTGATTTTATTGCGCAGCGTGTTCAAAATGTTTACTAAGCTAAACACTATCGAGGCGAAATCGTGGAAAACGATATTGGGGAACGACTCAAGAACATTCGTACGCGGCTCAATCTGTCGCAGCGGCAACTGGCGCGCCAGTCCGGCGTCGCGAATGCCACCATTTCTCAGGTGGAGGCGGGCAAGCTGAATCCGACCGTCAGCATGTTGAAGAAGGTACTGGACGGAATCCCTCTGAGCCTCGGAGAATTCTTCGGCGATGAGTTCGAGGTTCGTGAACGGGTATTTTATCGAGCGGACGAGCTGACTGAGATCGCCGACGGCGGTGTGTCTTTCAGACAGGTGGGTGCGAACTTGTCGAATCGTGCCGTCCAACTCATCAAGGAGTGCTATCAGCCTGGCGCCACAACCGGGAAACACGCTATGACGCACGAGGGCGAGGAGTGCGGGATCATCCTGAGCGGCCGCCTGGAAGTGACGGTGGGTGATGAGATCTCCGTTTTGACGAAAGGCGACGCTTATTACTTCAAGAGCGATCAGCCGCATCTGTTTCGAAATCCGGGGAACGAACCCTGTGAGCTGATTTCCGCCTGCACACCGCCGACGTTCTAACACTTGAATATTCTGGTTCTATCGCATTCTGGTGTTACTCAATTTCTGCCCGGAACTCCATACCGAATGGTTCGGATCCTCCTTAACGCAGGCTGGCCGCAATTCCGATCAAGGTCTCGGCAAGCGCTGCGCGCCGTTTTTCCTCGATTGAAGCGCCGCTACCACTCTTCACCTTATCCGCCAGTGACTCCAACTTGTCCGCGACATCATCACCCGAACTTGGTGAAACAGCACGATCAAGTACCGCCCTCAGATCAGCGACCAATAACTCTGGAAGCGCGTTGCTACGTTCAAGCTGGTCGAGGTACGCGCGGGCCACAACCGGCTCGACCGGCCAGCTAACGGGAAACTGTTGCTGCGGGTTGAATGCGCCACCGTAGTCAGCCACCTTTGCCGCGGCGATCTCATTCACCGTCAGGTATTCGCTTGGCTCGAGCGCCAGCATGTCGAGACCACGTACGATCTCGGTGCCGTAGATGTAGCCCTGGTACCAGTAAGCCGACCAGTACCCTGCGGCGACAAGCGTTTTGGCGTCGATAGGACCTCGGTCGAAGTACGCAATCTCGACGGGATTGGCCGACTCGGTGAAATCAATCACCGAAATGCCGCCCTGGTACCAGGCTTGCACGAATATGTCGCGACCGGGGACTGGCACGATGGAGCCGTTGTGTGCCACGCAGTTTTCCTGCTCGACCTGCGGGGCCGGCAATTTGAAGTAACCACGAAACTCGAGCTTGCCGTCCACAATGTCGTAGAAGGCATCAGCGCCCCAGGTCAACGGGTCATAAGCGCGACAACGGGGTCGGCCGCCGCCACCCCATTCGTCCGTAAACAACACCTTCGTTCCGTCGTTGTTAAAGGTGGCTGAGTGCCAGTAGGCAAACCCCTTGTCGACGACAGCATCCATACGTTGCGGCTTGAGCGGATCCGAGATGTCGAAAAGAATGCCGTTGCCCGAGCATGCGCCCGCGGCAATCTGGAGTTCGGGAAACACGGTGATGTCGTGGCACTGGTCGGTTTGCGAGGTGTCCTGTGTTTCATCGCCGTGATCGCCACCTCGCCACAGGCCGCCGAGCACGCCTTTCTCCGGATCGGCGAAAACCGCCGGACTATCGACGATGCGCGCTTTGCTCGGATCTTCGACAGGAATTTCGATGACGTCGATTCGAAACAGTGCCGTGCGATTGTCGCCAGGTGCCTCGCCGATGCAGCCGGCCAGTTCTTCTTCATCCCGCACCGATGACGTGCCCGAGTTGTAAACGATAATCTTGCCGTCCTCGTCAGGCCCGGAAACGACTGAATGCGTGTGCGAGCCGCGGCAGGTTTGTACCGCCCCTACTTGCAGCGGCCGTCCGAGATCGCTGATATCGAAGATGCGAATTCCACGGAAACGCTCCTTACTCACATCCTCGTTAATGCCCTGCAGGCCGCAGTCTAGCCGACCACGCGTCTGTTCCACGGACATGATCAGAAGATCACCGACGATGGAAACATCGCCTTGCCCTCCCGGGCATACCACAGAACCCAAGAGTGCCGGCACACCATCGTCCTGCAGCCGATAGGTATTGAAGCCGTGATAGCTGCCGGCGACCAGCGTATCTTCCGAGAAAGCCATGTCCGTATTGGAAAAGCTGAGCAGGGGGTAGCGATCGTTATCCTCATCTGCGTCAGTGTCATCATCTGTGTCGGCGAATGCGTGTCCTGGAAGCTCGGCCGGATTTTTCGGATCAAAGAACCCGGCGGGTCTGGACAGGGCGGCAACGAGTCGCATGTTGCTGATCGCTTCGCCGGCATCATCAAGTCCTGGCGCCAGGTTTGCGCGCGGATCATCGGAAAGACTGACCAACAGCGCGTTCATCCGCTCGATCTCAGCGGTCTGGTCATTGGTGATACTGGTCGTAAAATCAAACAGCACCGTATCGTATGCGGAGCCCGGCAATGCAACCAGTTCTTCGACCATGCGCACCGCGCCCTCGTGATGCGTGATCATCAGGCTCAGGAACAAGCGGTCGAATGCTGTCCCTTCGGC
>CAZMRZ010000039.1:0-21832 GCA_964568835.1 uncultured Woeseiaceae bacterium
GTCGGGCAGCCACTCTCGCCAGTATGCGTGTTTTTCTTTTAGCTCACGCACCGCGTCTTCGTCGAATCGATGGAGGAGCCTCAAGCGATTACCCGGTCTCAGCTGCCCCAATAAATGGCCGTCGATTCTCGCGACCTTGGCTACACGCGGGTATCCACCTGTCGTTCCCGAATCAACCGCCATCATATAAAGGCTGCCGTCTTCCGTGCATTGGATCGTTCCGGGAAAAACCGGCACGCTGGGCATCTGACCGTCGGAGTTGATCGCGAAAACCCGACCCTCCAGTTTGATACCCATACGATCGCTGCGGTTCGCGATTTTGAATGCCTGCTCGAACATCTCATTCGGATTTTCCATCCGCAATGTTTCGCAGGAATATCCGGCTCGCAAGGTCCAGGAATCCAGCATCGGCATGCGAAACTCCGGTGGCGTTTCCAGCAACGGAGCGTCAACGGCTGACTGCGATAATCGAAGCTCGTCACCTGCCACAAGCGCTCGGCCGCCATGCCCGCCAAATCCCGCCGTCAAATACGTGGAAGCAGACCCCAACACACTGTCAGCCTCCAGACCTCCTGCGACTGCCAGGTAACTCCGCACACCGTGCTCCGCTGCCCCAACCACGAGGAGGTCGTCGGGCTGTACTGCGATCGTTACGTGTTGTTGCACCGTCTCGCCATTTAACGTGCAACGAGCGGTCGCGCCGGTGATCGCTATCGCTGTATTGCAATGAAACGCGAGCGTAATGCCGGTCAGCGTCGTTTCGAGTGCCGTGACCCAGGACGCGTTACCGACCAGTTTGTTTGCCAATGCCATCGACAATGCATCCGCCGGCCCACTCGCCGGTACCCCGAGATGCCGCTGACCGGTTCTCGGGCGACTCTGAACCGTTGATTGCAATCCAGGCTTTACGACAAGCATCGTCAAAGCACATCGACCGCGGTAAACCGCACACTGGCGCCGGCGGAGAGTGTAAACGGCTCATCACGAGATGCGTCGAACAGCTGTCGTGAGGTCCTCCCGATCAACGGCCATCCGCCCGGCCCCGGTAAGGAATACAGCCCGGTCCGGCCGCCGGCGATCCCGACAGAGCCTGTCGGAATATGCTGGCGCGGTTCACTGAGACGCTCAACGATCAAGCGTTCATCAAGACCTCCGATGTAGGCAAATCCGGGCGTGAAGCCCAGCATGTCGACCGTGTACGTGCCGCAGTGCAACGCGATGAATTCTTCTTTTCCAAGGCCAAGTTTGCCGCAAACAAACTCGAGGTCGGGCCCGAATTCGCCGCCGTATACGATTGGAATTTCGATGATGCCCTGCGGTTTCTCCAGCGCTTCCGGGGCGTTGGCTTCGGCCTCTCGCAATTTGTTCTCGGCATCAACTCGCGAGACATTGGCGATATCGAAGCGCACAACCACGGAATCAATTCCCGCAACGGCCTCCAGCCAGTCGCCGGTTTCCCTCAGAGTCGCAGCCAGCGCTTGCGCCCTTTCCGCATCGACGGCGTCGACGCTGATGAGATCGTCACCCGCCGTGCGCACGAATCTGTACTCCCTTTTGCGCAAGCGCATCTCGAACAGCCTTAGCAACCGCGGTGGCGCCGGGCGTATCACCATGGATACACAAAGTATCTACTTTATCGACCAGCGAGATCGCCTGTGGCAAGACGAGCTCAAGGCTGTCGTGCACGGCGCCCGGCTGTGAACGGGGTACGAGTTGCCCGTCATCCTGATACGCACGATCGATGAAACCTTCGCCGACGAAATCCAGACCACTCGTTGCCGCCGCTTTTTGTAGTTCACTGTTCGGAAGTCCAACGAAATTCGCTTCCGGAACGGTCGCGAGAATCGCCGTCGCGATAACATCTGCCAACTCACGATCGTTCACCGCGTCGTTGTACAGAGCACCGTGTGGTTTGACGTGTGAGATGGCAGCGCCCTGTTTCGCGGCAATAGACGCAAGAGCCTCGATCTGGGCTTGCAGCGATTCTCTCAATGCATCGCCACTCATGAACCCGCTGCGACGTCCAAATCCTTCACGATCCGGATACGCCGGATGCGCACCTATTGAAACTCCGTTCATGATCGCGGCCGCAACCGTAATGCGCATAGTCTCCGCATCGCCCGCGTGACCGCCGCACGCGATGTTGCAACTGCTGACGATGGTCAGTAGCTCTGCGTCGCAGGGATCCCCCTCGCCGAGGTCCGCATTCAAGTCGATCATCTGCACCATCCTGTTCCGCCTTCTATTGGCCGCCTTTGCGATTTTGCTTTTCTGTGATTACGGATTTGTAGAGTTTCCCGAACTGCTTATCACGTGATCTTCGTTCCGCCATCGTTTCGGTGTTGCGTCTATCTTCTGATTGCAGTTTTCGGTAACGCCGTAGTCGATCGGCATCCAATGTGTCCGCATCGATTGCGGCCTGGATAGCACAGCCCGGCTCGCTGTCATGGCCGCAATCGGCGAACCGGCACTGTGCGGCGAGCTCCGCTACATCGCTGAAAACGTCGTCCAGGCCGTGCGCAACGTCCACGAGTTGCAGCTCCCGCATTCCAGGCGTGTCGATCAGCCAACCACCGTCTTCAAGCTTATGCATCGACCGGCTCGTCGTTGTGTGGCGACCTCGCTGGTCATCATCCCGAACGCCCGAGGTAATTTGCCCGGAACCCGATAAGGTATTGATAATAGTTGATTTTCCGACACCAGATGATCCGAGCAACGCAACCGTCTGACCCGCTTCGCACCACGCCCGGAGTACGGCGACCTGCTCGGGGTCTCGTGCGTCAAGAGTCTCAACCACGATCCCGGGCGACAGCCCGAGCGCGGGTTCCAGGAAATCCTGAACGGATTCGGCAAGATCAGCTTTCGTAATTACGATGATTGGAAATGCGCCCGCTTCATGCGCGATCGCCAGGTATCGTTCCAGCCGTGCGACATTGAAATCGCGATTCGCTGAAGTAACGATAAACAGCGTATCGACATTTGCAGCGATTGCCTGAATCTCTCCAGCTGTTCCTGCCGCGCGACGCTGAAACAGCCCGAATGGCTGCAAGCGTTCTGTGATTTGGGATTTATCCGCATTAACCAGCACCCAGTCTCCGACCGTGAGCCCCATTGACGCGCTCTGACCGTGCAGCGCAACCGAGACAAAACCCTCTTCGGCCGCAATCTCAACGCGCCCGCGATGCACGGCCGTGACGCGTGCCGGCGTCGAGACCTTGTTCGGGTCCAGCTGCGACTGAAAGTGCGGCCGCCAACCGAGACTCGCTAACGTAAGCTGTATGTTCATGAGATACACTGGATAACACGATAAGCGTCTTTGGGGAAGATCATGAGCGTTGCAGTCATTACCGGCGCGAGCTCCGGCATCGGAGCGGCAACGGCTATAGCCTTTGCGGAAGCCGGGTGGGACGTGATGGCAACGGGGCGCGATGAAGGCCGTCTCGAAGAAGTGGCAGACGTTTCCGAGCACATCGCAACGTGGGCAGGCGATCTCACCGAGTCGGATGACTGCGACGAATTGATCGCAGACACGCTGGACGAATTCGGACATCTGGACTGTCTCGTCAATAGCGCAGGCATTATCCTACGAGCCAATGTTGCCGACACCAGTGACGACGACTGGCGCGCAACAATGGCGATCAATCTCGACGTCCCTTTTTATCTGAGCCGAGCCGCGCTGCCACCGTTGCTGAAGTCGGGAGGTAGCATCGTCAATGTCGCATCGGACTGGGGCCTGAAAGGCGGCAAACGCGCTTCAGCTTACTGCGCCAGCAAAGGCGCGCTTATTCAGTTGACCCGGGCGATGGCACTGGACTACGCGATTGACGGGCTGCGCATTAACGCCGTTTGCCCTGGCGATATCGACACGCCCATGCTGGCGAGCGAAGCCGAAGCCAATGAGATAGCGCTCGATGAATATCTTGCGCAGGCGGCCGAGGATAGCCCCAACGGCCGTATCGGGACACCCGAGGAGGTTGCCGCCCTGATACTGTTCCTGGCCAGCGACGCAGCGACGCACATTACCGGTGTCGCCATCCCAATCGACGGCGGCGGTTCAGCCTAGGCGTATCAGACGCCCGAGAAATCGACGTCCGCGAAAACCAACGATGGGGACAGCGTTGTCGAATAGGGATAGATGTCATTGCCAACCATCTCGAGGCGCGTAAACAAGTCCCTTAGATTTCCAGTGACGTTCATTTCGCTGACCGGTCGACCGATCTTGCCGTTCTCGATCATGTGGCCACGAAGACCCAGCGAATAATCACCCGTTGTGGCATCCGCATTGCCGCCCAGCCAGGACGTCACATAAATGCCTTCACCAACGTCGGACAGCAGCGCTGCGAGCGACTGGTCGCCGGTAGCCAATCTGCGATTCGACGCAGATCCTGTTGTTGGCGCCATATCGGCCTTGCGGCCGTAATACGTGTCGACATAGAGGTTCTTCACGACGCCGTCTTCAACAATTGGAATAGCTCGCGCTGAAATCCCTTCGCTATCGTAGTGACGCGACCCGAACCCACGTTTGATCAACGGGTCGTCGATAATGGTCAACTTGTCGCTGAATGCCTTCTCGCCAATAAGCGGCGCCCAGTAGGACTGACCTTGCTGCACGCTGCGTGCGTTCGCCGGGCCAAGCAATCTGCCGATCAACGATCCGGCCACCCTCGAATCGACGAGCATCGTCGTCTTCGCCGTCGGCCCCTTTTCGGCATCGAGTCGAGACAGCACACGATCCAGCGCGGTTGTCGCAACGGTCGATGCCTCTGGCAGACTCGCGACATGCGCGCCGCCCACGTAGAAACCATCTTCGGCGCGTTTATCACCCTGATCCATCATCGTCACCGACGACCCGTACCAGCAATACGTCGATCGTTGCGTGCCGGAAAATCCGTTGCTGCTGACCGATGCGGACTGGCTAGTGCCGTCGTATACGCCTGCCGTTGCCGAAATGACTTTCTCATTCGCAGTCGCGACCGCGTCGATGACTTCGCACCAGGCCAGGCGCTGCTCTCGACTGATGTCCGCAACCGCGGGATCGACAAGATCGAGATCAATATCCGGCCTGTTCTGAAACAGCTCTTCAGGCGTAATTTGCCGAAACTCATCCGGTTCCAATGCTTTCGTAATCGCAACCGCTTCAGACACAAAACTCTTCAGGCGATCCGTCTTCATGTCCGTGGTCTGGTGACTGGAATATCGTCCCGCCGCGTACACCTGGATGCCGAGACCCTGAGAGGTAGTGTCCTTCACTATCTCCAGAGCGCCATCGCGGTACTCAAAGGTCACATCACGACTCTGGTTAATGGACGCCGATACTTCCTCAGCGCCCGCCGCCTTCGCGAGCTCGACAGCCTGTGCCGCCTGGCTAATCAGATCAACTGGCATTTTCGCCTCCCACTGTCATCTTGGAGACAAGCACCGTTGGGATACCCTGAGATACAGGCACGCTCTGACCATTCTTACCGCAAGTCCATCCACCGGTGTCGAGTCTGGCATCGTTCGCAACCATGGTGATTCGCTTGAGTGACTCCGGCCCGTTACCAATGATGTTCACGTCCTTAATAGGCGCCGTGATTTTTCCGCCTTCGACCAGCCAGCCATTCTTCACATAGAACGTGTAATCTCCGGCACCGATTTGCACCTGGCCGTTCGTGTAGGTTTCGCAAATAATGCCGTGATCGACTGCGGCAATGATCTCGTCCTTCGAATGCGGACCGTCTTCCATAAACGTGCAGCTCATACGTGGCATCGGCGAGTACTTGTAGGACTCGCGCCGCCCCGATCCGGTTGGCTTAATGCCGTATTGCTTGGCGCTGATTTCATCGTGTAAGTAGGACTTCAGAATGCCATTCTCAACCATCACCGTTCGGCCGGCTTTGTTGCCTTCGTCGTCGTAATTCAGAGCGCCACGTTCACGTGGGATGTCGGCCTGATCAACAACGGTAACAAACGGCTCCGCGACCTTCTCGCCCATCATGTCTGAATAAATACTGGTCCCTTTACGATTGAAGTCAGCTTCCATGCCATGGCCGATAGCCTCATGCAGCAAAATACCGCTTGCGCCGGCGGCCAGAATAACCGGCATCTCGCCAGCGGGCGGCCGCTTCGCCTCGAACTGAATCATCGTCCGATCGACAGCTTCGTCGACCATTTTCGAGAGGCGATCTTCCGAGAACCATGAGAATTCTTCGCGCGCCGCGATGTTGGAGTAGCCTGATTGTGTCTCTTCGCCTTTCTTGGCGGTGACAACAACCGTTACCCGTGCCATGGGTCGGTGGTCGCTCACAAGTCTGCCGTCCAGCGTCGCGATCATGACGCGTTCGTCACCGTCACCCCAGTAGACAGCGACTTTCTCAATCGCAGGATCTTTCGATTTCGCCTGCTGTTCGATAAATTTCATTACGGGTAGCTTTTGATCCACGCCAACGTCCGACCAGGGAACGGTCGTCGTATATAAATTGCCTGCTTGCGAAGGATTGAAAGACTGGGGAGCAATAACCTGGCTACCGGATGCGATGGCAGACGCTGTTCGCGCCGCCGCCAGCATCGACTGCATCGTCAGGTCTTCCGTAAACGCGTAGCCGGTCTGCTCGCCAATGACTACGCGTAAGCCAACCCCTTGCTCGATGCCGGAATTGGCGTTGCTTACGATGCCGTCTTCGAGCGTTAACCTGTTGGTGCGGGTGTGCTGGAAATACAGATCCGCGGCATCAGCGCCCCGCGACGTCAGTTCCGACATCACGCGAGCAACTGTCGATTGGTCAACCCCGAACCAGTCCATAAACGGATTGTCGGGCGTCGCCGCCCCGATAGCGGTGGCGGTTTGTACGCCGCAGCCTGAAAGAAAGCCCGGCATCGTAATAATTGCACTGCCTGCAGCAACGGAGCCGAGAAAGTCTCTACGTTTGATCGTCATAAATATCCCCTGAGTTGACCTTACTTAGATGCAGCAAAGGCCAAAATCGTCTCATTTAGCTGCGACGTTGCGCAGACCAGTATTTGATTAATGCGAAGCCGAAAAGCATACCACCGAGATGTGCGAAATTTGCTACGCCATTGTTGACGCCGCTGAAGCCGATTACGAGCTCGAATATACCCAGCATGATGACGAAATACTTCGCTTTCATGGGGATTGGCGGAAATATCAGCATCATCATCCGATTCGGAAACGCCATGCCGTAAGCGAGAAGAATTCCAAACACGCCACCGGATGCACCGACCGTCGGCGCACCGCCTCCCTGCATAAGACCGACCGCCAGCTGAACAAGTCCGGCGCCGACGACACAGGTCATGAAGTAAGTAAGAAATCGCCGCGGACCCATCAATCGCTCAATGTCACGACCAAACATCCACAACATCAGCATATTGAAGAGGATGTGCATCAGTGAACCAGTGCTGTGCATGAAGCCGTAGGTCACCAATTGCCAAGGCATGAATGACGGGTAGCCTGCCGGACTGCTTAATGGCCACAGTGCGAAATACCTGAACATCGTATCTGGCGCGAACTGCTGCAGCGCGTAGACCAAGCCATTCGCAATCAACAGAATAAAAATAACGTCGGGAATCGCGCTGTTGCCGGCGGGTCGCCGCCTATAGATGTGTTGGTTCATTCATCAATCCTAGCGGTTACCAGCCGCCACCACCACCGCCGCCGCCGCCGCCACCGGACGAACCGCCGCCACCACTTCCGGAGGACGAACCGGGCGCCGTTACTGACGAACTGACCGCAGAATTCAGGCCGCTCGATAGTCCATCTGTCGACTCCAGGATGTTTGAAGAATTCCACGTGCCGTTGTACCAGCTCGGGCTGTAGGAATCGCCGTTGGGCTGCTTGATTGATGCAAGCAAACTCGCAAAACGCTCGGACCATTGCTGATCGACGCCCAGCGCCAACGCGAACGGCAGATAGGTTTCGAATAGCTCCGGCGTTTTCTCGGGCGGGTTTCTGAGGTTAAGCTCTTCTTTCTCCGCTATTTCAAGGAAGTCCTTAAAGCCAAGCATCTCGTCGAGCAGTTTTCGACCACGCAACGTCGGTCGCTTCATGATGATGGCGAAAAAAATCATCGTCAGAAACATCAACACAATGGTCGCGATCACGAACAACGTCGGCCCGTTTCCGGTCGCCAACGCGAGTACGGTCGAAACCAGAACAATGATAATCGCCGGTATATTCAACATACCGTTGGTACGGAAGTATTTCTGTTTGTAGTCCGTTTTCAGAGACTGCTTGTGCTCCTCACGTGCCTTTCCAAGCAATGGGTGATTGAACTGCTTGAGCGTCACAACATCGTCTCCCTTGAACAGCGCGGCATAGAGTTCCCTTTCGCCCGCAGCCAACGGCGACCGCAACGTTCCGCTACCGACTTTGCTGATCGAATGGGTATCATCCTTCTTCTTTATTTCCAGGTAACCTTTGACCGCAAGATTCACAATTGCCGCTGTCATCACCTCGTCGTCGTAATACATCTGCCGGATGAAGCGCAGCGATGCCGGAGAAAAACCCTTGGGTGGATCGTAGCGCGCGACGATCACCCCTTCGTCAGGATCTTTACCGTGCTTCCGCCAGACGGGAACGTAATAGGCCAATAGCAGGATTAATCCACTGATCGCGATCAACAAATTGCGGTTATCGGAGAGCAACCAGGCAATTCGCTGTGTCCGGGTCGGCTCAACCACAAGGCCTTTCGGCCAGCCCACAACAATGGTCAAACCGTGGGCTGCTGGCAGCGGTTTATCGGCGCTGAAATGCACCGCACCCGCTTCATCCATATATCGCCCGTACTCCTGGGCCTTCGAACCCGAGCGCCCGGTATAGCCCTCGACAATCATCGCGTCGCGGGGCGCTTCAAAATCCAGTGTTACGGTCGCGCTTGCCTTGTCGATCGGGAACGCCCAGCGATTGCCGGTGACGTTCCAATACAGTTCATCGTGCTGCTCGAAGAAGCCAAGTAATCTGTTCGCGCGATACCGATACGTGTAGGTGTACACGCCCGGTTCGAGGAGGTAGTCACTGCGACCGAAGTAAGTGCGAATGTCGCGCCGGTTTCGCACCGTGTGAAACGATTCCGGCATTTCGTCGCGCAGTACGGCGAGCGGTTCAACGCTAATCTCGTAGTTATTACCGAGACGGTCTTCGTACTCAACGGGGAAGTCACGGTATATGCCACGACGGATCTGCTTCCCTTCGGCACGTACCTGAATTGTTTCTGTCACTTCGATCATGCCATCAGTGAAGACGCGAACGTCGCTGTGAAAACTGAGTATTCGCTCGTCGGCCAGAACCGATGTCGACAAGATGAGGAGAATCGTAGCGATGAGTTTTTTCATTCAACCGACCCCAAATCAACTAACGGAACATTCGCTGCATCGTCTGAGGACTTCTGGAAGAACTCTTTTTGTTCGAAACCGAACCAGCCCGCAACGAAGTTGTTCGGAACTGTCTCCGTCGCGGTATTGTAATCGCGCACAGATCCATTGTAGTAACGACGCGCGAATTGCAGATAGTCCTCGGTTTCGACCAGCTCGTTCTGGAGATTCAGAAAATTCTCATTCGCCTTGAGGTCAGGATAATTTTCAGCGAGTGCAATAATACGTCCCAGACCGGCGCTGAGTTTTTCCTCGAGCTTTCCTTTGGCGCCAACGCCTGCTGTTTGCATCGCCTCGGTCCGCAGTGCCGTCACCGCCTCTAACGTCGCCCTTTCGTAATCCGCGTATTGATCAACGGCGGAAACCAGTCTTGGGATCAGATCGTGGCGACGCTGCAACTGCACATCGATATCACTCCACGCTGTGGCAACGCGATTACGTCCTCGGACGAGGCGATTATAGATTGCGACGCCTGCAACGACGATCAGCAATAAGACTATTAGGACGATTGTACCCATGCCACCGGACCTCCGATCAGGACCGGTCAATCCTACCACTTGTGGGGGTTCGGCCAAGGGCCGCAGGAGTTAGTACCAGAAGGAGAAGTACAACTGGAAGATGTCTGCGTCGAGTTCGTACAGCGGCTCGCTACCTATCGGCTGAAGCGCCGTTAGATCGGAGAATTCGTCATAGTCGACTTGCAACATGTTGATCGAGGCTGTGACTTTGGCTTTCTTGATGAATCCCCAGTCATTGCCATCGTCGCTCAAGAACTCATAGGCCGCCTGCAGCTTGAACGTATAGCTCGTTAGCGGACTTATTTCTTTGTCACGACCACGAAAATTGGTGGCCTGCGAACGCGAGAACAAGTCGCTGTAAAAATGCGCACCGGTCTGGTCGTGATACCTGAATTTCCCGGTGAACGTGAAATCGCCCCAGGGGTGAATATACGTCAACGCTGCCGTGTGACCTTCGATATCCCAGGTATCAGTGAAGAATCGATATTCGCCCTCGATCGCAGCCCGGTAGGGCAGGAAGTAGCGCATCCTGAGACCCACCGCATTAGTCGTGCGAGTGTTGGGGTACAGCTCCGCTTCATAACTGAAACCTACTGCGCTGCCCAAATCCGCGTAACGAACCGAACGGTAAGGGTTGTTAAGAAACCCTTCGTCCGTCGCAGTTTCGAAATTCATTGACGAAATCAGGTTTTTCGTCAAAATCTGCGTGACGCCGACGCTGTAAGTTTGCTTATCGAGGTCGCGCTCGAACAAAAGGTCATCAGATCGTCGAACCAAGTCATCACCCAACGCATAACCGATTGTCAGCGTCGTCAGATCGCCGAACATGTCCTGGCTGACTGAAAAGCTGTACGTCGCCGCATCGTAGTCCGATTCTTCACTGCTGACGTAATTAAGACGCATGGTCGTGTTACCACGTAGGTAATCCATACCAAGCGACCATTGCGTGCGCTCTTCGGTGTACGGGCTTGCTTGCGTAATGACGTCGATCGATGCGGAACTCACCATGTCGACATAGTAGTTGCCGACGAATGACAGACTCTTGCCAACTTTCTTGCGCATGAGTACGGACGGCCCATCAATCGTGACACCGCCACCATCGTAAAGGTGGTAAAGCACGTCAGTACGATCTTCCGGCAACACACCCGCAAACGCGTTGCTGAATGTCAGCAACAGCAGAACAGAAAGTGTGAGTCGTCGAAAAATCATCTAGTGATCATCTGTCTTAGTTACAACCGCAGCCGCCGCCAGCAGCGCCTTCGCCACCCCGTGCGCCTTCGCGAGCTTCGTAAACGTGTTGAATGTAGCCTGTCGACACCGCATCGGCGTCCAGCGCCATGATCGGATCGGCCAGTTTGTCGCGCTCGTAGGGTTTCACCCATGGCTCGATAGGCCCACAGGCTGTCATGCCGGCAATCAGCAATAGCGCCAGCAGAATTCGTAACATTGGCTGTATCGTCATTTTCATATCGTTAGCTTAGCTCCACGCGCAGTACCGAACCGTGAACTCTTCCTCAGAAGAACACCGTGAAGCCCAGATGGCCTTCAAGATTGTGAGCTGTCTTCTCTTCTCCGAGCAGGTCGATATCGAATAAATGATCCCGGAAATCAAGATGCAACGCGACGGCATCGCTCAGCAGGAACCGATAGCCGGCACCCACGTTGACAGTAAACCTGTCATCGCCCGCAAACTCGGTCGAGCCCAGCCCCGCAATCAGATATAAGTTTGTGTTATATGCGCGACCCTCGCCGATGAACACTTCGCCCGGGAGAATGTTGTAACCGAGATTCAGGTTGTAATAGGTCATGGTGCGCTCGCTGTCCGTGATCAGTCGCGCGCCACCCGACAGTATTTCGAAGCTCGTCAAGTCACCTTCGGATTGGCCAACCGTGCCTTCCACAAAGAACCCCTCGGTGACGTGGTAGGCCAGACGCACGCCATAGGAGACGTTGGAGCCGAAATCCTCGATGCCCATAATGCCCACGTAGGCGCCAATCTCGAAGTCTTCGCGATCAATCGCGGGCTCTTTGATCTTTCGCCGAGCAACCTCAGGATCAATGACCTGACCGGGCGGTTCAGCCGAGGGAGGCGGCGCCTCCTCCTGGCCAAAACCAAAAAGATTTTTTGTCGCCGCGCAGCCCGAAAGACCGACGATGGCAACTGCTAGAAAAAGAACGCGAAACCGACTTTCCATTCTTCTACTTCCTCATTTTCATCACGGCTAGTGAAAACCACGTAGCTCTTGTATTCAGCGCGCAACAGGAATCGTCGCGTTGCATAAATGCGGAAACCGGCACCGACATGACCAATCTGATCGGTGCGATCCTCGCCCTGGATAATCGTTGATTTGGGTTCGGTGCGAATGGCACCGGCGCCCAAGGTAAAAAACGGTGATACCCGCCACTCGGGAAACGCCTCGTGAACAATATTCACGCTGGCCAACCAACCGTTTGAGAAGTTGCCCAGAATTTGCGAGCCCCATAGTTCGACGGAGACGTTTGGATTCAGCGAGTAACTGCCATACAGCGAAATGATGTTCGCACCGCCAAAATCACCGGCGAGCAATCCGCCTTCCCACTTAGCGTTGGTAAATTCTTCAAGACCGAGATCGGCGAATTTGAGAGGACTGCCGTCCTCCTGAAGTGTTAGCTCCATCTGTTCGCGTGCGACCCAGCCTTCCTTGCCGTTGTCGGCCCGCACCTGATACCACTCAGTACGCTGCTTCAGGACGTCGACGTTTTCGCCACGGTCTACAACATTGAAAATCGGATAGCCGCGCCCAGGTCCGGTGCGCATCTCCAGATACGGATCAGCGATCGTTACCGTGCGATAGTCGTCCGCAGCCTGCAGCGGCCCCGCCGGAAATACCTGCAGAACGACAACAACTAAACAAGAGAGCCAAAGGCCTCTAGTTTTCCGGGGCGTCGAAAGGATTGTTGTAATACTGGGCTCCGATATCCAACCATTCCGCCATGAGGCGTAACTCCGACTTGGATAGAGTATTGCCGTGAGTAACGTAACTAGGATTGTTTGGATCTGTAAATCGGTCAAAGAAATCGCTCGAGGCCCTTGCACTACCAACTGAGGCAGGCGATGCATAAGGAATAAAATCGAGGATGTCGACTCCGTTCTCATCCTGACCAATTACCTGGGTCGCATCAACTACCACGCCGTTTTCCAATACCTGAAGGTTATCAGTAACTAACAGCTCGCGATAGACGCTATGTTGCAGAACCACGTCGCGAGGCGCATCAGTGAAAAGATCCAGCTGGCCGGCCGGGACTCGAGGAGCATTAGCGTTGAGCGGATCGGTCGGCGTATGGCAGTTGAGGCAATTATTGTTCACGATGCCGCCGTTACCATCCGGCATCGGCACATCGGGCGTCAGCGGATCATTATCGTCGTCGAACATGACGACACGCGGAAGGCTCCACATCGGGTGAATAACCGTCTCGTAATTGATAATGGCACGACAGCGCCATGACCATTCACTCTGACACGCCAGTGTCGTCGGCGATGCCGCCAGCCCCGCATAGCGATACATGAGGTCCGGGTTAATAGGATCACCATTGACGTCAAGCGGATTCGCACTCCAAACGTCCGTATAGATCAGGTCCATTGACGTTTGTACTGAACTGGTCAGCAGGCAGTTGGGCGTGCAGCTCAGGCGCATGCGAACCTCTGCCATGGTCTCACCAACATCGGCGACCCAAAGCGTCGGATCAAGTCCGGGCAAGAAGGGTCCGCCGGCTGTTGGCGCGCCGGCATAGGCACTATCGAAAGCATCCATGCGACCATGTGACAGGCCACTATTGGCATCATGACAACCGTTGCATTTCAGCTCTTGTCCAGACGCCACCGAAATCCAGTTCTGGTGTCGCTGCGTAATACGCATGCCATTTTCATCGACAATACTGACCATCAGTGCAGCATTGGCTGGCACTTTGGTAATTACAGAGCCGTCCGGTTCGATCGGCGCATAGCCAACGATCTCTTTCATGCCGAACGCGGTGGTAACACCGAACGCGTCGTTGTCTATGTCGCGGATGTCGTCTTCAGGCTGAGAAACAGCTTTTACGATTCGCAGAAATCTGGCGGGACGATCGGTAGCAAGTGTCAGCGGGTCCGCCAGCGCCAACGGATCGATGCCCGGCAGGAGCGCGCCATCAAAATCATAAACGTTGCGAATATTAAGAACTGCTTCGCTCTTATCGAAAAGCGTAGGATCCATGAAATCATTCGCACCGTTCAACACGACCGGAGGAATGGGACGTGGATCTGCAGAGACGACTTCGGTAAACATGAAGCCTTCCTCACCAGGCACGATAGGCAACTGCGTATCGTCACGCGGATCGTAAATCCAGATGCCGTACAGCGGCTGTGCGACGAGAAAATCGCCCTCAACCGGTGTTGGCGGATTCATGTCGTTGGGATCGATGATCAGGACGTTCAACAGGTTGTCTTCAGTACACGCGACAATGCGCTCGTCAATCGTGTCCGGGTCACCGTCGTCCGGCAGAATCTCTCTAAGACGACACTGAGTCCAGCTCACCATTAGTCGATTCGTGCCATCCTGAATTGGATAAACAGAGAAGTAACGACCGCCCGGAGAAGGTGCGCCCGGATCCGTTACAACGTTATTGACGGTCGCATCTTGCTGTGCCGGACCCGCCAAAATACCAATATTGTCTTTCGTCGGCTGCGTATTTTCGAGGTACTGAGGCGTGTCGATGAATATCAACTCGCCACCGCCCTCTGTATTGGTGAATGGTCGTGCGAGAACCATGATGCGACCGTCTTCGACCTGTCGCGGTTGCATGAACTGAATAGTCTCGCCGTTTGCGCCCGTATCGTGACTCTGCTGACCGTACAGCAGTTCCTGATTCGAACCGTCCGGATTCATCCGATACAGATTAACCGCATCGTTCGATTGATTGTGGTCCCAGCGGCTATAGACAACTTGTCCGTTCGCCAGAATTGAAGGATCAAGATCATGACTCTGATTAAAGGTGACCTGATGCAGGTTGTCACCGTTATCGTCCATCACATGCAAGTTGAAGGCAAACTCGTTGTCGTCTTCGTCCTGCGCCGGAAATCCCTGCTTGCCTTCATCGAGCAGCAAGCCTTGAGACTGGTGCTGTCGCGTTGACGCGAAGATGATGCGTCCGTCGGGCAGATATTTCGGCATGATGTCGTGACCGATTTCCGCGGTCAACGGCGATTGTATTACGCGTTCAAGCACGTCAGTCTCAAACGTGTATTGCCAGATATTCCAGGTGGCAACCTGATCTTCGACATCCACGCCTTCTTCAAAAGGTGTGCGCATGGCAAACAACAGGCGGCTGCCATCGTAGTCGATCTCAACATCGCGAATACCGGCAAGGCCGTTCGACTCACGTTCCGTGATGTTAACGGGTAACGCGCTGATCGAGGCACGATCCCTGTAGAATAGATCAGCACCAAACTCAAAAGTGATTTGTTCTCGCAAGTCCTGCTGTTGGAACACACCATTATCATCAGTCGGAAGCGGAGACTTTATATAGGCGATCGGAAAATCGATAACAACAGGATCAGCATCCTGTCCGGTTCCCAGCTGCACGCCGTCGCTGCATGCAGCGATCAAAATACTCGCCATCGACAACGCGACCATCCTGGTCACAATTCTGGCAAATCCATTTTTGTTCATTCGCGACGGCTTATTCATATCTCTCACCTCGGGTATTCTGGCAGGGTACGCTGCAATAGCGCCTCCGTACCGTTAACGCGTTCACAGTGTCGAATTATAAGAGAGGCGATAGCACCGATGTAATGTCTCAAAAGCACGACAATTCAGCGTAAAAGCTTCCCTTTCTCCGAGAATGTTGTTGCGCAACGACTTGCATCTTCGACGAGGTCTTTCCAGAAACAACATTAAGTTTCAGCTCCTGACAATTGTTGTTTGGTCGCGTCACTTACTGCCTGCCATGTCTCCCTTCGGCGACAGTTGCACAGCCCTTCACAATCAGTAGCTTATGCGTCCCGGGCTATTTGCTTGTGCGGTACTGCCGACAAACATTTAACATATCCCTATTTCGGTTAGTGCCTACAGCCATCAATTAACTCTATGTTTTTTATCATGTTTTTGAAGTATTTTAGCGGCGGGGCAAAGTCTGGCACAGCACTTGCTTTGTGTATTACGTATCGCGTGAATTCGCGCCAGTCCGAAAAATTTGATTTTCGAGGACTGTGAATGTCTTCACGGTGATTCAGTAAGAGGTCTGGCAAAGTTCGGCGGCCAGGCTCAACTAACAACGACGGTCGATTAATGGCCCAAGAGCAGAGACGATATGAATAACAGGATGTTGAAAAAACACATGGACGGCGTTTTTGGAATCTTGTCTCGCTTCGCTATCGCAGGAATGCTTAGTGCGATTCTTGTCTTACCAGCGAATGCTGGTGATCGCGAACAAGCGAGACGTATTTATGATCGTATCGCCGGCGTTCCGCCTACCGCGAATGAAATGCTTGCACTTGAAAGCGCGATGGCGGGCACGAACACGGACTGTTCGACCTATACATTTAGTGGACAGGTCGACTCGGCCGCAGAATGCGCCGCCTTCCTGGCTATGGAAAACAAGAACTTCTACAACGTTACGTTGAAGAACTTCGCTGCTCCCTGGACAAACCGCGACCAATCAGTCTTTGTTCCTTTGAACGATTATGTTGCGACCGTCATTGGCTTAATTCGCGACGATGAGCCGTTCAACGAACTGATGTCGCGAGACATAACCTACTTTGGTCGACAGGGCGTCGTACCAACAGGCCCTGCTGCAAACAGCAACAGGCACTACGAAGAGCTTGAGGAAAACAATATCGATCTGAAAGCGGATCTCGTACCTGGCCTGCAATCAACCGTCAATAACATACCGCCTGCCGCAGCAGCCGGCGTTATTACGTCACGCGCCGCGGCTGAGGCGTTTTTCGTCGCTGGTACGAACCGCGCGATGTTCCGCTTCACGATGGTTAATCATTTCTGTAACGACATGGAGCAGCTGCACGATCCAGCATTGGCGCCTGACCGAATTCGTCAGGATGTGAGCCGCAGCCCGGGCGGTGACAGCCGTCTGTTCCTGAACAACTGCATCGGCTGCCATACCGGTATGGATCCGATGGCACAGGCTTTCGCGTTCTACGACTATGACGAAGTGAACGCCATGTCGATCCAGTACACACCAAACGCTGTTAATGACAAGTACTACAACAATGACCTGAACTTCCCGCAGGGCTATCGCACGCCGGATGACCACTGGGATAATTACTGGCGGTCAGGTCAGAATTCATACCTGTTTACTGACTCCGCCGGCGTAGCTTCACCAGGACCCGCTTCCGGTGACGGCGCGCAGTCCCTGGGTGCCGAACTTGGCAACAGCGAGGCATTTGCTTCGTGCCAGGTAAAGAAAGTGTTCAAGGCAGTTTGTCTGCGTGAACCCGATCTGGGCGACCCAAATTCAGGCGATTTCGCGAGATTCAATGCGATCGTATCTACGTTCAAAGGAACAGGCTATCGGATGAAGCAGGTCTTCGCCGATACAGCTGTTCACTGTATGGGCCTGTAGGGAGACATGATAATGACTAAGGCAATCGGAATTGCTACCCAGGTCCAATCGACCCAGGTCCAATCGACAATGTACCGTTGGACAAAGCCACTGCGCAGCAGCGCAGTCGCGTTCCTAACGGCAATCGTACTAACAGCGTGTGGCGGTGGTGCACAGACGACGGAAAATCCGGTGTCGCAGGGCCCGGGTGGTGGTGGCAACGTTGCGTACACTGGCCCCGCAGCACGTGATGCTGACGTACTAAAATTCCAGCAGGAATTCTGGACGAATGCGAAGACAGCCGAGCGATGTGGTAACTGCCACAGCGAAACGGGTCCGCAGTCTTACCAGTTCGTGCGTAATGACGACGTCAACCTCGCTTACGACGCCGCGATCACGAAAGTGAATCGCGACCAGCCGGCGCTTTCGGAATTGGTAAACAAAGTACAAACTGGCATAACAGGCCATAACTGCTGGGTCACCGACCCGAGCGTCTGTGGCACGATCATGACGACGTGGATCGAAAACTGGGTAGGCGCAACAGCCGGTGGCGGACGTCAGATCACATTGCTCGCACCGCTGTCTGTGAATCCGGCGGACAGTAAAAACTTCCCGGACTTGCCGACTGATAATGCCCCGAACTCCTTTAAGGACACGATTTATGATCCTATTCTGGCGCTGTATTGTCAGGACTGCCATAGCTCTGAATCGGCAACGGCTCAACAGCCTTACTTTGCCGACCCGGATATTGCGGTCGCTTACGCGAACGCCAAATCGAAAATCAATCTGGACGAGCCAGGCAACTCACGATTCGTCATCAAGGTCAGCCCGGATATTCTGATCGGCGGTGAATCGCATAACTGTTGGAACAATGACTGTCCCACGGCTGAGTCTCAGATGCTCGCAGCGATTACGGCCTTTGCCGGTGGCATTCAGGCGACTGTTGTCAACCCCGATTTGCTAACGAGTCAGGCCATTCGTCTTGTCGATGGAACATTGGCATCGGGCGGAAACCGCTACGAAGACGTGCAAGTTGCACTTTGGGAATTCCAACAGGGCAGCGGACTGGTCGCGCTTGACAGCAGCGGCGTCGATCCGGCTATTGATCTGAATTTCTTCGGTGACGTCACCTGGTTTGGCGGCTGGGGAATCACGATCGGTGCAGATGCGGCGCAAGGACCTGGTAAGGCGCAAGCCTCCGCATCAGCCAGCTCGAAGCTACACGACGTTCTCAAAGAGTCCGGCGAGTTCTCTATTGAAGCCTGGGTTGTTCCTGCAAATGTAACGCAGGAGATGGCGCAGATCGTCAGTTACTCGGCTGGTCCGATGACTCGCAACTTTGCGTTGCAACAGACTCTTTATGACTACGACTTCCTGTTGCGGCACAACGCCGTTGATGCGAATGACATGCCACTGATGGGTCTGGACGGCCAGCCGGCACATTCAACGCCGGCGGCGAACGAGGTGTTGCAGGCAACACTCCAACACGTTGTTGCGACCTACGACCCTGTTAACGGTCGCCGGATTTACGTTAACGGTGTTCTGGAAACGCAGACTGATCCGATTCCAGGCGGTACGCTGGTCGATTGGCAGGATAACTTCGCCGTAATACTGGGCAATGAAGCATCCAGCGATGGCCTCTGGGAGGGCACGTTCCGCCTCGCATCTATACATCGCAGAGCCCTGACTCAGGATCAAGTCACGCAGAATTTCGACGCCGGTGTCGGCGAGCGCTTCTACATGTTGTTTGATGTTTCGGCACGCATTGGCGCGCCAGAGGACACATCATTCATTCTGTTCGAAGCGCAACAGTTCGATACGTTCGCTTACCTGTTCGACAAGCCGCACTTCATAACGCTGGACGGCGTCGATCGCGACAACGTTGCGCTCGAAGGCCTGCACCTGGCGATGAATGGTCAGGAAGTTGATAAAGGTCAGTCGTACGCAAACATGGCCGAGGTCACCGATGCCACGTTGATTCAGGAACTGGGACAACCCCTGTCTGTACTCGGTGCGGTTATCGCACTGGAGAAAGGACCGGAGGATGATCAGTTCTTCCTGACCTTCGATAACATCAATGGTGCGACCTACGATCGCCCGGACCTTCCGATGCTGGTCATCAGTCCGGTCGATCTCGTGAATGAAGCGCAAATCGGTATTCGTACGTTTGACGAAATCGCCGCAACGTATTCTTCAATTCTCAGCGTAGACCGACTGGCGACGTATACGAACGACGCCGGCGACACGGATGCCCACGTGGACGTCACCTATCAGGAATTGAGGCAGTCATTGCCGGCGATCGAGGATATCAACAGCTTCCTCTCCTCGAATCAGGTCGCCATCGCGCAGCTCGCGATTCAATTCTGCGACTCGGCAATTGGCACCAATGCCAATCCGAACCCGGATGCAGAAGGCGTGGTATGGACGGCATTCGACTTCGACTTGCCAGCCGCAACGGCATTCAACGCAACGAATCGTCAAGACTTCGTTAATCCGTTGATTGCTCGCGCTGTTGGCCAGACGGCGCTTGGCGTGCAACTGGCATCACAACCGACCTACGCGGTCGTTTATGACGAAGTTGCGGTTGCAGCTGCGGTAGCCAACGGTCGACCCGAAAACTTGATCGACAGATTGCTCAATGCACCAAATCCGAGTGATACACGTGCGATTGCCAAGGGTGTATGTGCTTCCGTACTCGGTAGTGCAGCCACGCTGGTTCAGTAACAGACAGGACATAAAGGAATATTTGAGATGGCTAAGAAACGAAACGCGCGGAAGTACGATGACCCGCAGTACCACGCTGATCACCCTCGTCCTGTCACACGACGTCAGTTACTGGCACAGGGTTTCATGACGGGCGCTGCCTACACCGTTGGTGGAGGCGCACTCAGCATGATCCCGGCAAGTGCAATGGCGGATTTGTCACCGGACATAGACGACATGCGAATCAATACCTGTCGCATCACGGATGGTGCGGGCAAAATTCCGTTCATCTGTTTTGACCTGGCGGGTGGCGCGAATATCTGTGGGTCGAACGTCCTCGTTGGTAAATCCGGTGGTCAGAACGATTTTCTGAGTACGGGTGGCTACGAGAAAATGGGGCTACCGGGCGACATGGTACCGGGACTGACTGACGTTAACGGTAACCCGTTCGCCAACTTCGACCTGGGCCTGGGTTTCCACTTTGATAGCGCATTCCGGCGCGGCATTATGGACACGATCACGGTCGGAACGGAACTTGGCGTCAACGGCGCCGTCATTCCTGCCCGCTCAGACAATGACACAGGCAATAATCCGCACAACCCCATGGCTGGTATCGCTCACGCCGGCTCGAAAGGATCCATCCTGACGCTCGCGGGATCCGAAAACACGGAATCGGGTGGCAATTCCATGGCACCTGCGCTCTTGTACAATCCGGAGCTGCGACCGACCAAAGTTGACCGTCCGAGCGATGTCGTCAACCTGGTGGACACCGGTGATCTTGTTGGCATTCTTTCGAAAGCGGATGCCACGGCCGTTATGGAGTCTATCTACCGTCTTTCCGACGAGAAAATGGGCCGAGTGAACACTACGGTCGCGGAGGACGCTGCAATCAAGCAGTCTGTTCGATGCGGCTACGTGAAAGCAGCGCACATCGCTGAAGAATTTGGCGGTGAACCGATCGATCCGACAGACGATCCGGAGATTGTTGGACCGACCGGTATCTTCACGATGGACGAGTTCCTCGGCCAGAACGGTCAGGACGGTCGAAGTGCACGTGAGTTCCAGAAGACCGCTTCTGTAATGAAACTTGTTATGAACGGATTCGCTGGCGCCGGAACCATCGAGATGGGTGGCTACGACTACCACGGTGGCGCACGTGCCGAAGGCGAGGTCAAAGACTATCGTGCCGGTCGTTGCATGGGCGCGGTTCTGGAATATGCAGCTCGCGTAGGCAAACCCGTAATGATGTATGTGTTCAGTGACGGCTCATTGTCATCGAACGGCACTATCGATAACTCGGGTGATGGTCGCGGAAAAGGCGAATGGACGAGTGATAACTCATCGACCGCAGCGGGCTTCTTCCTCGTTTACAGACCCGGCGGTATCCGACCACAGTTGTTGGGCGGCACTCCGGACCAGATGGCATTGCACCAGCAAATCGGCGCGATGGATGCGGGTGGCTCAGTAATGCGCGCGGCGACGCCGGCGGCCAACAACGTCAACCAGTTGGTCAACACGATCGTCCTGAATTACATGGCGCTGCACGGTGAGCAAGGCATGTTCGACACGTTGCTTGATCCGAATGGCATACAGCGTTGGAACCATGGTCTTGGTACAAACGCGGCGCAATTGGACGCGATGACCGCGTTCGCGCCTATCGTGAACGGGAC
>CAZMRZ010000039.1:21932-27829 GCA_964568835.1 uncultured Woeseiaceae bacterium
CAAACGCGGCGCAATTGGACGCGATGACCGCGTTCGCGCCTATCGTGAACGGGACAATAGCCAACCCGGTGTAGAAAGCAGCTCGTTTTCATACTCTCGGAAAATCACGGCCAGTCGCTCCCTCACGACTGGCCGTTTTCATATAAGGTGACAGTGACCTTAATTCGTGAATTAAGGTCACTGTCACCTTATATAGTCTGGTGCGATATCTAGTGCATAATTGGTACCCATGACGGACATCACTTCCCTGCTCGCCTGCCCGCGCTGCGACAAAACTCCTCTGGAAACTTCGGACGACGCTTTGCGTTGCAAGGCCTGTAAAATCGATTTTCCGATTCTCGAAGGCATGCCGTGGATGTTTGCCGAACCGCAATCGGCGCTGGGTGAATGGCGAGGTCGCCTGCAATTTTCGTTGCAGCAACTCAGCCAGGAAATCGCGAGTCTGGACAAAGAACTGCAAAACGACGAGATGCGTGCGTTATCGAGACGCCGCGTTGAGCGATACAAGAAAGCCCTTAAGACGCACAAGCGATCGCTGCAAAAACTGTTGCAGCCCGTCGAGATGCAATCGCTGCAAGGTAACTACGAAAGTTATCTCGCGCTGCGCACCAGAATGCCGACCGATCAGGGCTTAAACACCTATTACCCCAATATTCATCGCGACTGGTCGTGGGGTGACGAAGAGAACAAGGCGTCGCTGAAACAGATCAGCGCCGTATTGCACGACCATGCTGAGCTTGGCAACGTACTTGTACTCGGCGCGGGCGCCGGACGACTCGCATACGATGTCCACACGCAATTGAATTGCACGTCGACGGTGGCAATGGATTTTAATCCTCTGCTAATGCTCGTCGCACGATCTGTAACATCCGGTAAAAAATTGAGCCTGTACGAATTCCCGATTGCCCCGTTATCGCTCGAAGACGATGCTGTATTGAGAAAACTGACCGCGCCGGACGTTGTTGACGAAAATTTTCACCTGGTCTTTGGCGACGCCCTCAGAGCGCCTTTTCCGGACAGGTCCTTCGACACGATCATCACGCCCTGGCTCATCGACATTATTAGCGAGGACCTGTCGATTCTCGCTGCACGTATCAACAACCTGCTCGGGGAAAACGGGCGCTGGGTCAATTTTGGTTCACTGGCCTTCTCAAATCCCGAACGCGCGCGTTGCTACAGTCCGGAGGAAGCCAAGGCGATCGTCGCTGAGAACGGTTTCTCCGACCCCTACGTCTCGCAAGCAACCATCCCTTATATGAGCTCGCCCGCCAGCCGACACGGCCGGCAGGAACGCGTATTCACATTTTCGGCCTACAAGGAACGTGATGTTGAAAAGCCGGGGCGCTACGCATCATTACCCGACTGGATTATCACGGGCAAAGAACCCGTTCCGTTATCGCCGTCGTTTCGACAGCAGGCAATGACGACGCAAATCTATTCTTTCATCATGTCGTTGATTGACGGCAAGCGATCGATCAAAGACATGGCCGTCGTACTCGAGAATCAGAAGCTCATGACCAAGGAAGAAGCGGAACCGGCCATTCGCTCATTCATGACCAAGATGTACGATGATTCCAAGCGGCAAGCCGGCTTCTAGAAGCGCGACTGAATATACTGGCCCATCTTTGCGACGGCCGCTGTTGCTTCCGGCATTTTCCTCACAAACATCTGAAACACGTGCCACATTTCGGGCCAGACCTCGATTTCTACATCGATCCCGGCAGCAACACATTCATCCGCAATGCGCTCGGAATCACTGAGCAATATTTCATCATCTCCGACCTGAATAAACATCGGGCACAACCCTTCGACGTCTGCGAAGACGGGTGACACGAGTGGAAAGCGCTGTTGATGTTCCTCGCAATAATGGTCCGCGACGAGCGATAAGTGTTCCGGATCGAACCACGGGTCCTGGTCCGCCCGGCTCTGCATGGATTTGCCGCTGCCGGTTACGTCGAGAAAGGGCGAGAGCAATACGGCCGCGGCTGGCATCGGTTCACCGGCATCTCTAAGCGACAACAGAGTCGCGACTACCAGCCCACCGCCTGCCGAATCCCCACCGAAAACGATATCTTTTGCGTTGATACCCATGTCGAGGAGCGATTTATAGATCGCGACCGCGTCTTCAATCGCGGCAGGAAATTTGTGCTCTGGCGCAAGGCGGTACTCGGGCATTAACGTTCGAATACGTCCTGCCCTCGCTATATGACTGACCATCTGCCGATGCATATCGCAGCCACCGACGACATAGGCGCCGCCGTGCAAATAGAGCAGGAGTTTTCCATCCATATTGTTCTTGGGCGTTAGCCATTCAGCGTATAGCCCGTTGATTCGATCCGACTCCACACGCACACCGAATGCCGTGACCAACATTCGTCCGAGCTTATTCCAGCGTCGACGAATCTCATTGATATCCAGGTTCTCAATATCCACGCGCTTGATGTAAGCACTCGAGATTGAACGAAAGATTTTGGCGCGAATACTGCTCATAAGGGTTTATGATGGCTCAAGAACGATGGTTACGAAGAGTACCTGACTAATGCGAATACTGCGCACGCCTGACTCATGTTTCGAAAATCTCCCCGACTATGACTTCATGCCAAACTACGTCGACGTCGACGGTATGCGAATGCACTACGTCGACGAGGGCCCAAGAGACGGGGCGGTCATTTTGCTGCTGCACGGCGAGCCCAGTTGGTCCTACCTGTATCGATTCATGATTCCGCCGTTACGAGACGCCGGATTTCGAGTTGTTGCGCCCGACCTGCTCGGCTTCGGTAAATCCGACAAACCCGCCAGCAAGAAGAGCTACTCTTTCGCTGGCCACGTGAGCTGGATGAGAACGTTCATCGAAGAACTGCAACTCACTGATATAACACTATTTTGTCAGGACTGGGGTTCGCTGATCGGGCTGCGCGTTGCCGCCGAAAATGAAGCGCGCTTTGCTCGTATTGCGCTGGGCAATGGCGGACTGCCGACGGGTGATCAGGAAATGCCGAAGGTATTTCGCATCTGGCAAAATTTTGCGCGCTTCAGTCCGTGGTTCCCGATTGGCAAAATCATTCAGAAAGGGACGATTACGACATTGAGCGACGCGGTCGTCGCGGCCTACGACGCACCTTTTCCATCGGCGAAATTCAAGGCGGGGGCGAGAGCCTTCCCCGCTTTGGTTCCGACAAAGCCTGACGATCCCGCCAGCGATGCCAATCGCGCCGCTTGGGAGATATTCAGGCGTTGGGAAAAACCGTTCCTGACGACATTCAGCAATCGTGATCCGATCACTCGTGGCGGCGAGAGTCTTTGGCAGGATCGTGTTCCGGGCGCCAAGAACCTCGAGCACGTCAAAATCAGGAATGCAGGTCACTTCCTGCAGGAAGACAAAGGGCCCGAACTCGCGGACGCATTGATCAACTTTGTCAACTTGTAGGAGCGCGTCTTACGCGCGAAAAAAGCGGCCTGCCGGCCGCCGCGGTGCTTCGCGCGTAAGACGCGCTCCTACTAGCGCTCGAGGTACTGCAGCTTGTCTGTGACGTCGCGCCACTCGGCCTCATCCTCCGGCGCATCCTTCATTTCGGTGATGACAGGCCAGTCCTGAGAGAGCTCTTCGTTGATCTTGAGGAACTGCTCCTGCCCGGCGGGCAGCTCGTCCTCTGAGTAGATGGCCTCAACCGGACATTCAGGTTCGCACAACGTGCAATCGATACACTCGTCGGGATCAATGACGAGAAAATTCGGCCCTTCGTGGAAGCAATCCACGGGGCAAACTTCGACGCAATCCGTCAGTTTGCACTTGATACAGGCTTCTGTGACCACGAATGTCATGCTGGGTACCTCTATTTACGAAGCGCGTACGCTAAGCGAAGTCGGCGCTCCGATCAAGCTGTGATTTAGACCTACGGGCCAGTAAGAACCGGATAGCGCGGCTTCCAGCGATGTCGGTTAACCGCTGCTTCGACTTCACCTGGGTCGAGGTTTGAGGAGACTCCGTCGGCGATCGCCTGCTTCGCAACGGCGCAGGCGACCGTGCCGCAAATGTCCCACAAGCGGTTCACCTCGGGTTTCAGACAACGCGCGTCGATATCCGCCTGATCAAGACAGCCGGCAAGTGAAGTCGCCGCCGCGCTGATCATGCTGCCAGTGATTGTCGACGCACCTGACGCGATGCTTCCCAGGCCGATGCCCGGGAATACAAACACGTTATTGGCCTGCCCGACTCGCCGGAGACAACCGTTAATTTCGACCGGATCGAATGGGCTGCCGGTTGCCACCAATGCTTTGCCGTCCGTCCAGTTGAACAGATCGGATGGAACCGCCTCGCTCATCGATGTCGGGTTCGACATTGGCATGATGACGGGGTTTTCGACGTGCGAGACCATTTCTCGAATGATGTCTTCTGTGAATGATCCACCCTGACCTGATGCGCCAATCAAGACCGTCGGCTTGTACGCTCGCACAACAGAGCGGAGATCCTTGCGTGCGTCTCCTGTCAGCCCTGTCTCGGCGATCACGGCTTCCGGCCAGGCAAGCTCTCGCTTGTAGTCATCAAGCCGGTCACGATCTGCGGTGATCACCCCGCCACTGTCCATCACCAGAATTGAGCGACACAAATCATCACCCGCGAGGCCGGCGCCGCTCAATAACACGCGAAGCTGCCGTGCGATGCCCAGACCGGCTGCGCCAGCGCCGTAGATCAGGATGCGACTATTCTGCAGTGGCTCGCCTGTAATTCTCGATCCAGCACAAACGCCAGCCGCGGCGACCGCTCCCGTACCTTGAATGTCGTCATTGAAGGAAGGCACTTTGTCGCGATAGCGATTCAGAATCACTAGCGCGTTATCTTTTCTGAAGTCCTCCCACTGGATGACGATCTCCGGAAATATCGCTTTGGCCGCTGCAACAAATTCGTCGACGAATTCGATGTATTCATCACCTCGCAAACGTTCGTGCGGCCATCCGAGATAGAAAGGATCTGCAAGCAGATCCTGATTATTCGTTCCGACGTCCAGACTGATTGGTAATGTCCGGGCCGGATGAATGCCCGCCCCCACACAATAGAGCGCCAACTTGCCGATACTGATTGCCATGCCACCGGCGCCCTGATCGCCTATTCCGAGAATCGCCTCATTGTCGGTGACGACCATGAGCTGTACACCGCTGAACGGTGCCGCCCGACGCAGTACCTCTCCGATGCGCCCCTTGTGCTCGGGTGTTATGAAAATTCCTCTTGCGCGTCTGAACACGCGGGAAAAATATTGCGAGGCTTTGCCGACGGTGGGTGTGTAGACCACTGGCATCGTATCTTCCAGATGGGAGGCAAGCACCTTGTAAAATAGTACTTCGTTACGGTCCTGCAGCGACGCCAGCCCGATATTTTGGCCGACGGGATCTTTATTAAAGAATATCGATCGGAAAATACGTTCCGCTTGCGTGTCGATATCGTTGTGTTGAGCGGGCAGGAGTCCTTCAAGACCGAATCGCTTGCGCTCTTCTGAAGTAAATCCCGTGCCTTTGTTGAACAAGGGAGTGCGCAGCAAATCAACGCCGCTGTCGCTCGCGACCAACGTGTCGCGGTCGGCGCCAATATTGAAGTCGAAGTTCTTCATTCTCTATCCTGTTCCATGCGAATGATCAAACCAGAGGCGACCAGAGGCCGCCGGCCTGAACTGCCTTGAGATCGTCTTCCAGCTTCAATAAATGCGCCAGCAGCGAGCGCTCCGCCCAGCCATAGAGTTTCTTGTCCACGTCCTTGTAGACATGCGGTACCAACTCCATTGACGTCAAACTCGGATTCGCACGCAGGCTATCAAGTACTTTCATTTCTCGCTCGAGTCGATGATCGACGATCCAGTCGATCGCCCTGTCCGGGTCGTGAATCAATTCGCCGTGTCCCGGTGCGA
>CAZMRZ010000040.1:0-9387 GCA_964568835.1 uncultured Woeseiaceae bacterium
TTCACGGGCTGCAGTATTTGCTGGAAAACCTGAGTGCTCATCATTCCCTGCTGATCGTCGATGACGTTTACAGCACAGGATCGAGCGTCAACGCCGTAATCAAGCAGCTGGCGATGAAGACGCGACGCAATCTGCCGCACGATATTCGCGTCGCCACCGTTTGGTACCGACCGACCGAAAAGACACTGCGGACACCCGAGTATTTCGTCCACGAGACCAACGAATGGCTGGTACTTCCTTACGAGTTATCCGGGTTCACCATCGACGAACTTCGAAAAAGCCGGCCCGAGCTGTCTGGACTGATCGATCGTCTTGCCCCGCACGTCGAAGCGGATAGCGAATCCGCGGGCTAGTGCTTGAACCCCGACAATTCCTGAGGTCATTGTTCGACTCGGCGGTCGCCTCCGCAGCACCTGAAAACTGCATGCGACCCTGGTTGCCATCGAAACCAGACGGCCGGGTCATTGTCGTGGGTGCTGGAAAAGCCGCCGCGAGCATGGCGCAGCAGTTGGAGAGCGAATGGACCGGGCCGCTCGAAGGCCAGGTGATCGTGCCTCATGGCCACGGCGTGGATTGCCGATGGATCGAAGTGATCGAAGCATCACATCCCGTACCCGACGAAGCAGGGGTCGCCGCAGCAGCGGGAATCCTGGAGAGCGTTAGTTCGCTTTCGTCGGACGATACGGTGGTGTGTCTGATCTCGGGTGGCGGATCCTCACTGATGTGCCTTCCGACCGCTGGCGTATCGCTCACTGAAAAAAGGGACATCACATCGCAGCTACTCAGGTCCGGCGCCGCCATCCACGAGATCAACTGCGTACGCAAGAAACTGTCAGCCATCAAGGGCGGCAAACTGGCCGCGGCCTGCGAGCCGGCCACGGTAATCACATTGATCATCTCAGATGTGCCGGGCAACGATGTTTCGATGGTCGCGTCCGGACCGACAATCAGCGACACCAGTTCGCCATCGGAGGCATTGGCGATTCTCGATCGCTACGGCGTCTCTACTTCCGAATCGGCTCGAACCGCGGTGGAAAACAGTCCGTCGCTAACGGTTGCTGACGGCGATGTTCGAATACTCGCCACCAGCGATGATGCGTTACTCGCCGCAGCCGCTCTTGCTACGGAACACGACGTCACGCCGTATTCGCTTGGCGATCTTTCAGGCGACGCCGCCGAGATGGGCAAACAGCACGCCGGCCTCGCCCTGCGAATTGCGGCCGGAAGTGGCCCTGTCGAACCACCCTGTGTCGTCATTTCTGGTGGTGAAACGACGGTGACAGTCCGAGGCAAGGGCCGCGGTGGTCGCAACGGCGAGTATGCGCTGTCGCTCGCCATTGCTCTGGATGGTCATCCGTCCATCTATGCGCTTGCCTGCGACAGTGACGGCATCGATGGTGGCGGCGACAACGCGGGTAGTTTCGTTACACCGGACACGCTGCAGCGGGCGACGATGGCGGGGATGAACGCTGCAGACGTGCTGCAGCAGAACGACAGCAACGCGTTTTTTGCGGGCACTCTTGATTTGATCGTTACCGGCCCCACTCGTACCAACGTCAATGATTTTAGAGCCATTCTGATAACAAGCTAAAAGGACGAGTCATGCAAGACCTCCCCCACCATTATATTGTTAAGGCCGACGCACAAACCGCCGGCAACGTTACTCTCTCGAGCACCGGCTCGCCGGATCTTCCCTCCGCTCCACCTGCCGAATTCGGTGGGCCCGGCGACCAATGGTCACCGGAGTCATTGCTGGTAGCGGCCGTCGCTGACTGTTTCGTTCTGTCCTTTCGCGCGATAGCCAGGGCATCACGTTTCGAGTGGGAATCTCTGGGCTGCGAAGTCGAGGGAACGCTGGAACGCATCGAACGCGTCACACAGTTCACAGGTTTTAATGTCGCCGCGACGCTGAAGATCGCCGCTGGAAGTGACGAAGACCGGGCGCGGAAATTACTCGAAAAAGCGGAACACGTGTGCCTGATTACAAACTCGCTAAAAGCCGAGTTTCATCTCGAGATCAATATCCAGATAAGCGCTAGCTAAGCTGACGCATAAATCAGACGAGAGATTTGCGCGCGGGCGCATTATAATGCCCCGCCCGCAAAGCATAGCTGCACCCGTAACTCTCTGATAATTGAGGAAATACATGAGCACCGCGAAGATCATCTACACGAAAACAGACGAAGCCCCGGCGCTCGCCACCTATTCATTCCTGCCGATTGTTAACGCATTTACGGACGCAGCCGGCATCGTCGTGGAAACGCGCGACATCTCGCTCGCGGCACGGATTCTCGCCAATTTCCCCGAGAACCTGACTGATGATCAACGCCAAAGCGATTCGCTGACGGAGCTCGGCGATCTCGCCAAGACGCCCGAGGCGAACATTATCAAGCTACCCAATATCAGTGCCTCTATTCCGCAGCTGCAAGAAGCTATCGCTGAGCTGCAGTCACAGGGCTACGACATCCCGAATTATCCGGAAGAGCCTGGTACCGACGCCGAGAAGGATGCGGCTACACGTTACGCCAAGGTTTTGGGCAGCGCCGTGAACCCGGTTCTACGTGAAGGTAACTCCGACCGACGCGTCGCGGCGGCGGTAAAAGCCTTCGCCAAACAGCACCCGCATTCCATGGGTGACTGGAGCAAGGATTCGAAATCGCATGTCGCACACATGGACAACGGCGACTTCTATTCGAGCGAACAGTCCGCGGTTATTGCCGCCGAAGGCGACCTGAAGATCACACGCGTTGCCGCTGATGGCGGCGAAACGGTGCTACGCGAAGCAGTAGGAGTACTTGCCGGCGAGGTGGTTGATGCCACGCGCATGGACTGTGCTGCGTTGCGCGAGTTCTTTGCCAGGGAAATGGACGCTGCGAAGAGTGAAGGCATACTGCTGTCGCTGCACCTGAAAGCCACCATGATGAAAGTATCCGATCCGATCATGTTCGGTCACGCCGTCAAGGTTTACTACAAAGACGTCTTCGAAAAACACGCTGCTGTGTTTGATGAAATTGGCGTCGACGCCAACAACGGCATTGGTGACGTTTACTCGAAGATCGCGGAATTGCCCGACGAGCAGCGCAGCACCATCGAAGCTGATTTGGCCGCCGTTTACACGTCGCGCCCAGCGCTTGCGATGGTCAACTCCGATAAGGGCATCACCAATTTGCACGTCCCGAGCGACGTCATTATCGATGCCTCCATGCCGGCGGCGATTCGCACATCGGGGCAAATGTGGGGTCCGGACGGCAAGTTAGCGGATACCAAGGCAATGATTCCGGATCGTAGCTACGCTGGAATTTACGACGAGGTCTTCAACTTCTGCCGCGACAATGGCGCCTTCGATGTCACGACGATGGGTAATGTCTGCAACGTGGGACTGATGGCGCAGAAGGCCGAAGAATACGGCTCGCACGACAAGACTTTCGAAATCGCGGCTGCTGGCACCGTACGTGTCACGAACTCGGGGGGCGATGTGCTCCTGGAAACTATCGTAAATGCAGGCGATATCTGGCGCATGTGCCAGACCCGCGATCTCCCTATTCGCGACTGGGTGAAACTCGCCGTAAACAGGGCACGCCAAACCGGAACGCCAGCGATATTCTGGCTCGACGACAACCGTGCCCACGACAGAGAGCTGATCAAGAAAGTGACCGTGTATCTGCAGGACCACGATACCGATGGTCTCGACATCCGCGTTCTCTCTCCCGTTGAGGCGATGCGAGTCACATTGGTACGCGTCAAGGATGGCGAAGACACGATCTCTGTTACTGGCAATGTCTTGCGCGACTATCTGACCGACCTGTTTCCGATCCTGGAGCTTGGAACCAGCGCGAAGATGTTATCGATCGTTCCCCTCCTTGCGGGTGGTGGCTTGTACGAAACAGGCGCTGGCGGGTCCGCTCCGAAGCACGTCCAGCAGTTTCTTGGCGAAGGTCATCTGCGCTGGGATTCACTGGGCGAGTTCCTCGCGCTGGCGGTTTCTATCGAAGACATTGCTGAAAAGACGGACAACGACGCCGCGCGTATCGTCGCAGCGGCGTTGAATGAAGCGAACGCTCGTTATCTCGAGAACAACAAATCACCGTCGCGGAAGGTCAACGAACACGACAATCGGGGCAGCCATTTCTACCTGGCGATGTACTGGGCTGAAGCTCTGGCGGCGAATGCTTCCGATCAGGCGCTTGCCGAGAAATTTGCAGATGTGGCCAAGGTACTGCGCGACAGCGAAGACGCGGTCAACGCGGAACTCGCGGCTGCGCAGGGATCGCCCGTGGACATTGGCGGCTACTATCAGCCAAACGTAGAGCTTGCGGCGAACGCCATGCGTCCGAGCGCCACGCTCAACGGGATTATCGACGCTATCTGATATCGGTCTTGTTGCCGGCGACGTATGTCGCCGCGATATTTCGATCATCCGCGAGCATCGTTAGCGCGAACAGAATTTCCTCTATCGAGGAAGCGACATCGGTACGTCGTTTGCTGATCGATGTTCCCGCAGGATCCAGTACGACGAAGTCGGCCTCTTTGCCGCGCTCGAAATTGCCGATTTTGTCATCCAGATATAAGGCCTCGGCGGCGCCCAGCGTTGCCAGATATAAAGCTCTCGATGCTGGCATCGCCTGATCTTGAAGATGCAGGACCTTGTAAGCCTCACTCGCGGTTTTCAATAACGACAAACTGGTGCCACCGCCAACATCGCTTCCCAGGCCGCAACGCACTTTGGCGTCTCGCATTGCGCGCAGATCAAATAACCCACTACCCAGGAACAGGTTTGAGGTTGGACAGAATGCCGCAGCGCCGCCTTTGGCCGAAAGAGACTGGCGATCCTCGTCGTCCATATGCAGGCAATGCGCGAATACGGCCCGTTCACGTAACAGTCCGAAATGATCGTAAACATCGAGGTAGCTGCGACTGTCCGGATACTGTTGGGCGATCTCTTCCACTTCGGCTTTGTTTTCGGCGAGGTGGGTGTGAATCCAGACATCCGGGTATTCGCTCGCCAAACGGCCCGCTGCCGCTAGCTGCTCTTCACTCGACGTGAGGGCGAAGCGCGGCGTAATCGCATAACCGAGTCGATCTTTGCCGTGCCATCGCTCGATGAGTGCTTTGCTGTCGGAATAGGCGGATTCGGGATCGTCCCGAAGCTCTTCGGGACAGTTGATATCCATCAGAACTTTGCCCGCAATCAGTCGCATGCCGCGTGATTGTGCGGCCTCGAAAATCGCATCTGCAGAGTGTGGGTGAACCGTTCCGAAAACCAGGGCTGTCGTCGTGCCGTTCTTCAACAACTCATCGAGGAAAACACCGGCGATTTCGTGAGCATGATCAACATCGGCGAAGGCGGCCTCCGCGGGATAGGCATAGCGGTTGAGCCAGTCGAGCAGCTGCTCGCCATAAGAAGCAATGATGTCGAGCTGCGGAAAATGCACGTGGCAATCAATAAACCCGGGGACAATAATCTTTCCAGGGAACTCGGTGACCGGCACGGCTTCTGCCAGCTTCGGCAGCAGAGTCTTTGCATCACCCGCTTCAACGACCAGACCATCTTCAACGACCAGTAAGCCGTCCTCGAAATGCTCGAGTGCGGATGCTGCCGCTTTTTCTCCAGGGTCTGCCAGGCAATGCACGACGCCAGCTCGATACGCTTGTCGCATCAGTTAGTCGGCCTCCAGGAAAATAGTGTCGTCGAGCGTGTGTTCCTCACAATTGGCTTCATTGCCGCCGCGATCGATGATGAGGTACTCCTGACCCGCTTCAAACGAGATCAGCGGCATATGCCAGGTACCGCGCCGATAATTGAATCCCTGTCGACCGTTGGTAACAAAAGCACGAAGTGCCGATGCGTCAACGGACTCCCCGGGTGGGGCAACGACCAGCACCATCTTGCAGGGACTCAAAGGAACGAACGCCTGACTGCCCAACGGATGTCGTTCAAGCATGTCCAATCGCAACGGCAGCGAGGTCGGCGTCCGGCATCTCGCGATACTCACCGCGACCCGTCCATCGTTGATGAGATCTACGTTGCAGAGATCATCAAAACGCTCGAATCGAGCAGCGTTCATTGCGTCAGAACCCTCGCGTGACGTCTCTATGACTTCGCCATACGGTGCGAAACGATCACGAGTTAGCGGTTCCGCCTTTAATGTAATCGTCATTTTGTTTCCCCACCGACCCGACCGAAAAGCCGCAATCGACTGACACCGCCGTCCGGGTAGATCGACATGCGCACATGGGAAACATCGCCGAACGCTTCAAGGTTCTCGAAGTAGTGTTGTTGATCCATTTTGAGTTTCGTCTCCGGCAACAAGGTTCGCCAGCTGGCGGAGTCCGGCGTTGCCAATGCATCATTGTTGACGAGGCAGGCATCCAGTGACACGCGGTCCGGGTAGTTTCCTTTGAAGTGTGCGGTATCAACTTCCGCTCGTTCAATCACTCCGGGCATCGCCAACGCGACAATAACCCAGTCATTGCCGGGGCCGCGACGGCGCGCAGTTTCCCATCCGTCGCCCATGTTCACGCCGCGGCCGGGAACGTTGAGGTTGTGCATGCTGCCGTAGTGTTCGTCACTACACGCGATGGCGCGACCTCCGTTTTCGACGGCAGCCAGATCAACGAAGCCATCCACGCCCTCGAAATCAGCCTTAACCTCACCGTAAATTCGCAGGCGCGCAATTCCGCCATCCGGGTAAATATGCAGGCGGACATGCGTCCAGATCCGCTCATCATCGACGTCCAGGTAATGATGGGAATCGCCGGACAAGTCTGTTCGTCCAAGTATTTCCACCCAACCGTCTTCAGGAACATCCGCATCACTAACGCAGGCCTCTATCGAAGCCTCGGGCGGATAATTTCCCGTGAAAAAGGATGTATCGATGTCGAAGCCATGAATGATTCCGGGGACGCCGAGACGGATGACACAATAGTCGTGCCCTTCAACGCGTTTTCGGCGGCTCTCCCAGCCGTCCATCCACTTGCCGTGATCATCATATTTGTCGTCGATGAAAACCGGGGGAGCCGGATCAATGATGCGCTCCTTAGCCGCGAAGAATTCATCGCTTGCGAAATATACCCGTGTTCCGAATCGTGGCTGCTCAAGCTGTATCCAATGATGAAACGGATGCGTCTGACCCATTATGATTCCTCCAAAGCCGTCAGCCTTAGCCGTGCAATCTTGTGAATCTCTTGCAGCGCGGTCTCGAACTCAAAATCGTAGTCGTTTTTTATACGACTCGAAAAAGCCTGCAGGATCTCTTCGCGAGTACTTTCTCGAACCGCCATGATGAATGGAAAGTCGAATTTCTCTTTGTACGCGGCATTCAGCGTTTGAAATTGCTCGTATTCCGCTGCGCTGCACTGATTCAGGCCCGCTCGTGATTGCTCGTCTGTTGACTCGGCCGTAAGATCTCCCGCCATTTGCGCTTTTCCGGCCAGATCAGGGTGAGCGCGAATCAATTCGAGCTGCCTCTCGACCGACGCGTTATCGACACAATCGGCCATCAGGCTTGCCAAAGTCTCGTAATCCGCGGGCGTGTCTTCGATCAATGTGTGAACGCGCTCCGCAACCCACGGCGAGTGCTCGTAAATGCCGCCGTAACATTTGACGAAATCCTTGTTACTCATTTTCGTTTCCCGGATGAGTTCTGCGCCAGTGATCGGCGATATCGAGTCGAGTCGCTATCCACGCGTCATCGTGCGACATCACATAGTCGAGAAATCGAGCGACAGCGGCGGTACGACCGGGTCGACCAGCCAGTCGGCAATGCAATCCCACGGACATCATTCGTCCGCCCTCGGCATGCAGCACATCGAAGCTGTCTTTCAGATAATCGAAAAACTGCTGGCCGCAATTAAATCCCTGCGGCGTCGCAAATCGCATGTCATTCGCGTCAAGCGTGTACGGAACCATGAGCTGCGGCGTCGCAAAACGGCTGTCCCAGTACGGCACGTCGTCAGCGTACGTGTCTGAATTATATGTAAATTCGCCCATTTCGGCAGCAATACGGTGACTTTGTGGACTGCAGCGTCCCAGGTACCATCCTGCTGGCCGCGACCCGGTCACCTGCGTATGAATATCCAGCGCCGCCTGCAAATGTTTGCGCTCAGTAGCCTCATCGATGAACTGATAATCGATCCAACGATAGCCATGACTCGCGATCTCCCAATTCGCCGCTTGCATCGCGGCGACAACATCGGGGTTTCGCTGCAACGCCATTGCGACAGCAAATACAGTCACTGGCACCTTATTACCGGTGAACAAGCGATGCAGGCGCCAGAATCCGGCTCGCGAACCGTATTCGTAGAGCGACTCCATATTCATGTGTCGCTGCCCTTCTACAGGCGCCGCGCCGACGATCTCGGATAAGAAAGCCTCGGACGCAGTGTCTCCATGCAGCACGCAATTTTCAGCGCCCTCTTCGTAGTTGATAACGAATTGCACGGCTGTGCGTGCCCCATCGGGCCAGTCTGCGGCGGGCGGCTCCGCTCCGTAGCCCCGCAGGTCTCTTGGATAATCCGTCATTGCTCACTCTTTAGCGAGGCGTGCCACTGATCGATGATCTGTCGTTCCTCGTCGGTCATCGATGTCAGATTGCCGATCGGCATCACTCGCGTCACGACGGTTTGCAGGTAGATTCGATCCGCTTCCACGATAATCTGCTCGTCGGTATCAAACACTATACCGAGCGGCGCGGCGGGAAAGGCCGGATGAACCGGTGATGATGAATGGCAACTCGTGCAACGAGCATTGATGACATTGCGCACTTGCGAGAACGTTACTGTAACCGCGACATCGCTCGTCGGCCGTGGCGCTATCAAAGCAGCCGTCAGCGCCAACAACACGACTGCGACGACGAGCGTTACCGGCGATGCACTGCCCTTGTGTCTCGCGACAAAATAGATTCGGATCAACGTACCAGCCACCGAGATCGCGATCAATATCGCCCAATTGAACTCATGACTGTAAGTCATAGCGTAGTGATTGCTCGTCATTACGAACAACACGGGCAAGGTAAAATAGGTGTTATGAACGGAGCGAAGTTTCGCACGCACGCCGTCCGCCGGATCCGGCGCTTCACCGCGGCTGGCCGATGCGACCATTCTTTTTTGTCCGGGAATGATCACGAAGAACACATTCGCAACCATGATGGTGCCGAGCGTCGCACCGAACAGAATGTAGGCCGCTCTGCCACTGAACAAATTGCATAGACCCCAGGCCAATACACTGCTCATCAACAACAACGCGATACCGAATATCCGGCCGTCTTTCGCAAGCGGCGACTTGCACATCAGGTCGTAGACGATCCAGCCGCCGACGATAAAGCCGACCGCAATGCTGATCGCCATGACGACCGACAGGTCGGCGACCGACCGGTCGATCAGATAAAT
>CAZMRZ010000040.1:9487-27688 GCA_964568835.1 uncultured Woeseiaceae bacterium
TGCTGATCGCCATGACGACCGACAGGTCGGCGACCGACCGGTCGATCAGATAAATTTCCGCACCCAGAAAATACACAAGGCCCAGAAGAAATATTCCGGACATCCAGGTCCAGTAGGCTTCCCACTTAAACCAATGCAGCGTATCGGGCAACACCGCCGGAGCCACTTTGTACTTCTGCGCATGGTAAAAGCCACCGCCATGTACTGACCAAACCTCGCCACCGACACCGATCAAAGTGGCTGCATGATCACGCGGTTCCTCAAGATGATTGTCGAGCCAGATGAAATACAGCGACGAGCCGATCCATGCGACACCGGTAATAAAGTGCAACCAACGCACGAGAATATTGAGCCAATCGAGAAGGAATGCTTCCATGTCAGTTCCTAAAGGGTCGCACGTTGTCGCCAAACGCCTGTCTATTATCTTCTTCGACCGGGACAACCGCCCTCTCCCGGACTCTTAGAATTTCTGCAGCCGCCGAAACAGCAATTTCTGCCGGCTTCTTACCGCTGATTCCGTCGACACCGATCGGACAGACCAGCTGATCGATAACGGACTGTGCCATGCCCTGTTGTCGATAGCGCTTCTCGAAGCGGCGACGTTTCGATAGCGATCCGATAAGACCGCAGTAACGCGCATCACGACGCCGCAATATACGATCGCAGATATCGAAGTCGAGTGCGTGGCTGTGTGTCATGACCAGGTAAAAGCTGTCGACAGGCATCGCCGCCACTTCCAGCGCGGGCTCGGAAGCATCAATGGCACGAACGTTTGCAGGCACCTGACGAAACATTTTTGAGCGGCTATCGATCCAGCGAATATTGCAGTCGAGATCGGACAGCGCGCTAACCACGGCAGTACCCACATGCCCCGCACCGAACACGGCGATATTGAGGTCCGCGATCACAATGGGTTCATAGAACTCCTGCACGTCTCTGGTCGTCTCTGGCTTATTCGCGAGAATATCCCGGGCGCGGGATACCAGATCAACGTCAGCCCGCTCAGCGTCTGTACCGAATATCTGTTGCTCGGTCACAATCATCTTTGCCGGATTCGACTGCGAAATTCGTGTCGCGATAATCGCAGGCTCGCGTTGCCCATGCAGCGCGGCAAGATCGCGTAGCCAGCCCGGAATGCCATCGGTAACGGGCTCGAAAAGTATTTCCACAACGCCGCCGCAACACTGACCCATTGAGGATCCGAGGGGGAAGCTCCGCAGCGTCGTTCCCGCTCCGTCCAGCATGTCGACAGCCACGCGCGTACTTTGGTATTCGAGCTGCCCGCCGCCGATCGTTCCTATAGTCTCCGTTGCCGTGACGACCATCTTTGCGCCGATTTCGCGCGGGGCCGAACCGCGAATCCCCGCGACGGTTACCAGCACTGCGGGTTCAGCGGCCGCCGCAAGGTCTGTGAGCTCGTCGATCCACTCATTCATGATTTTGCAGCCTGCAGAGCGTTGAGTATCGATTCCGGAGTCGCCGGTGCCTGCAGATCCGGTCTCGGACAATCGTCAGTGGCGATGGCGTCACGGATGGCGTGAAACGCTGACAGCGCCAGCATCAATGGCGGCTCACCCACCGCTTTCGAACGATAGATGGTGTCTTCCGGATTCGGGTTGCTCTGCATCAGGGCCACTCGAAAATCCGGCGCCAGATCTGAACAGGTCGGAATTTTGTAGGTTGACGGTGCATGCGTACCAAGCTCGCCCCGATCATTCCACCACAACTCTTCGGACGTCAGCCACCCGACGCCCTGCACATAGCCGCCTTCGACCTGTCCGAGATCGATCGCAGGATTTAATGAGTCGCCGCAGTCATGAAGTATGTCGACGCGATGCGTTCGGTTTTCCCCGGTTAATATGTCGACGACGGCTTCGGTAACCGCAGCACCGTAGGCAAAATAGAAGAACGGTCGACCGCTGAATGTTTCGCGGTCGTAATTGATCTTCGGCGTTTTGTAGAAACCGGTTGCCGACAGCGGCACGCGGGCCGCCCACGCCAGCTGAACCAGCTCGGCGAAGCTAAGCGTTTCTTTTCCGGCGCTGACTCTATTGTTGGAAAATTCGACATCAGCCTCGGCAACGCCGAAGTGTTTCGACGCGAACTCCGTCAATCGAGCACGAATTTTGGCGGCCGCCTTTTTCGCCGCCATGCCGTTCATGTCTGCACCGCTCGAAGCCGCTGTTGCCGACGCATTCGGTACCTTGCTCGTATCAGCCGCCGTTATGCGAATGCTATCGATATCAACCTGAAGCTCATCAGCAACAACCTGTGCCACTTTCACGTACAGGCCCTGGCCCATTTCGGTGCCACCATGATTAAGTTGAATCGTACCGTCCTTGTATACATGGACGAGCGCGCCCGCCTGATTCAGCAAGGTATTGGTAAATGAAATGCCGAATTTGACCGGCGTGATGGCGATGCCGCGTTTGAGGATCGGGCTGCTGGCATTGAAGGCCTGAATCTCCTGACGTCTTGCTTCGTAGTCGCTGCTCGCCACAAGTTGATCAAAGATTTCGTCTATGACATTGTCTTCGATAACCTGCTGGTACTGCGTGACGTTGCGCTCGTCTTTGCCATAGAAATTTCGTCGGCGAATCTCGAGCGGGTCTTTACCAAGCTTGCGAGCGATATCTTCTATCGCATACTCGATAGCAAACATGCCTTGTGGGCCGCCGAAGCCGCGAAATGCCGTATTCGAAACCGTATTGGTTTTGCAGCGGTGCGACAGTATGCGCACGTTCTCGAGAAAGTAGGCGTTGTCGCAACTGAACATAGCGCGGTCATTAACCGGACCCGAGAGATCGGCCGACATCCCGCAGCGTGAAGCAAGTTCGAAATCGATACCCAGTATCAAGCCGCTATCATCGAAACCAACGTCATAGTCGATGACGAAATCATGCCGCTTTCCGGTCATGATCATGTCGTCGTCGCGATCCAGCCGCAGCTTGCACGCATGTCCCGTTTTATCTGACGCCAGCGCCGCAATACACGCGATCAGAGCCGCCTGGCTTTCCTTGCCACCGAACGCGCCGCCCATTCTCCGGCAAATGACGATGACATCATTCGCCGGGCGAAGCGTCGCGTGAGAAATGAGCATCTGAACTTCGTCCGGATGCTGCGTTGAGCTGTAGACAGTAAGACAACCGTCTTCCCCGGGTACGGCCATCGCTATATGACCCTCGAGGTAAAACTGGTCCTGGCCGCCTAAAGATACCCGTCGGCTCAGACGATGCGGCGCTGATTCCAGGGCTGCATCCGGGTCACCACGAACCAGCGTCTCGCTCGGTAGCACGAAAGACGCTTCGGCGACGGCTGTCAGCGGATCCAGAATCGCGGGCAACTCCTTATAGTCGACGGTGCCGAGCCGTGCGGCTTTGCGTGCCGCATCCACTGTTTCGGCAACAGCGGCGAATACAGGTTGCCCGACGTACTGCACAAGATCCGTCGCAAAAATCGGGTCGTCAGGAATAATCGGACCGAAGTTATTGTCACCCGCAATGTCGCTGGCCATGCAAACATCGATGACGCCCGGCGCGGCGAGCACAGCGGCCAGATCAATCGCCCCAACGTTCGCGTGTGCCACCGTGCTCATGCCTACGGCAACGTGCAGAAGGTCTCGCGGTTCCGGTAAATCATCGGTGTACGACGCGCGACCGGTAACGTGCAGGTGCGCGCTGTCGTGCGGCAGCGCAGCGCCGACAGCAGCCTCGCGAACAGGCGTCGACTTAACGCTGGCGGCCATACGTGTACACCGTTTCCAGAGAAGTATTTTGCGTTTCGGCGAAAAATCGTCGCAGCAGGTTCTGCACGGCTAGCGCACGAATATCGGCCGATGCTCGCATGTCCGAGATAGGGGCGAAATCCTCAGCGAGCGACCCGCAGGCGAGCGCAATCGTGTCGTCCGTCCAAGGTTTACCAATGATGGCCGCTTCGGTCTTGACGGCGCGACGAACAGTAGCGGCAAGTCCGCCGCACGCCATGTGAAAAGAAGCGACCTTGCCATTGTCGAGAACAAGCTTGTAGGCCGTACAGATCGCCGATATGTCCTGATCGAATCGCTTCGACCATTTTTGGCTGCTGACGTGTGCGCCGTCGGTTGGCAGCGGAATCTTTATTCGCGAAACAAACTCGCCCGGCTGCAAATCGTTAACCATGTAATCGTGATAAAAATCGTCAAGCGCAATTTGTCGCTCGACGTCGCCGCAGCGCAGCACGAGCGTGGTATCAACGACCATCAACGCGGCCATCGAATCGCCAATAGGCGAGCCGTTGGCGATGTTGCCACCCAACGTGCCCGCGTTTCGAATGGGCGGAGATGCGAAGCGGCGAAAGAGCTCGTCGAATCCGGGATAGTGTTCGACGATGACCGGTGTCGCATCGCTGAGCGTTGCCGCAGCGCCTACTTCGATATGGGTATCAGAGACGTGCACGTCCCGGAGGTCTTCAACGCTTCCGGTGTAAATGACGGTGGCGAGTTCCCGGTGTTGCTTGGTGACCCACAGGCCGACGTCGGTCCCGCCGGCAAGCAAGGTCGCGTCGGGATTCTGTGCGAACACTGTAGCCAGCTCATCAGCGTTTGCTGGCGCATAAAACTTCCGGCCATTAAATTCGATCTGCAACGAACTCGCGCGTTGGAGCGCCTTCAACGCGGACGCTCGGTCGGGCGACGCTGTCCGTGGAGCGGAGTACATTTCCTCAGCGGCGGCAATGATCGGGCGATATCCCGTGCAACGGCAGAGGTTCCCCGCCAGCGCATCATCGATCTCCTGCCGGCTGGGATTCCGGTTCGACTCATACAGCGCGAACAGGGACATGACGAAACCCGGCGTGCAGAAACCGCACTGTGAACCATGATTGGAGACCATCGCCGATTGCACCGGATGCAGGGCGCCGCCATCGGCCAGACTTTCGACCGTGATCAGTTCCTTTCCATCGAGCGTGGGCAGGAATTGAATACACGAATTGATCGCCTTGAGTGTGACGTCGTCACCGTTGCGGTTCAATTCGGCCACAACGACCGTGCATGCGCCGCAATCGCCTTCGGCACAACCTTCTTTTGAACCTTTGCGCCGCAAATCCTCGCGCAAGTACTGTAAGACGGTTCGGGTTGGATCCACGTCGCGAACTTCCATGACGTTGCCGTCAAGCAAGAAGCGAATCGTCGTGGAATCAGTCATCCGACCTAGCTGCCTCGATACGTCGAGTACGACCAGGGCGAACAGAGCAAGGGCACGTGGTAGTGCTGGTCGCTTTTGACAGAGAATTGAATCACAACGGTGTCGAGAAACGCCGGCTCATCCACGACGGCGTTGTTGCCACGAAAATAGTCGCCGATATCGAATTCAAGTTCGTAAAGACCGGTCGACATGGCCTCGTCTTCAAGCAGCGCTTTTTCCGTACGACCGTCGGCATTGGTCAGTGCACTGGCCACCTTCTCGCGCTGTTTTCCCAGCGAAAACAAACGGATGGCGACACCTGCCGCCGGACATCCCGCAGTAGTATCGAGGATATGTGTAGTTAGTCGCCCCATCTTTCCCCCGTTTATTACCGGCTCGCAGTATCGCGTATCGCCTTCATTATACTGTGCTACGTTGTCGCCAATGACAACCTTGTAGTTACGGGGTAGCGAGCAGCTCATCGCGGCGCGATTTCAGCGCCCGCAAGCGGCGCTTGTCGAGCACATCACCGAAGCTCTGATCGATTTGTTCGTGTGTCAATTCACCAAGGGCCTCTTTCCAACCCGGACTCACCCGAATCGGCGCGTTCTTCAAATGCCGCGGACGGCCTTTCTTGGTGGTGAACGCGCGCTCATGTTCGGAAAGAATCAGGCGCCATGATGACGTGTCGTACAACATGCGGTTTTGCGAACGCCCCTCGTTGTAAGCGAGCACGTCAAAAACATACATCGCCGGGACTTGCTCAGAGATCGTGCACCACGCGTTGCCGCCCTGGCCTGTCGCCGATCGTTCGCTCTCATCGATAGTATTGTCAGGCAGGAACTGCAAAGACCCGGCCTTTCCTTCAACCTCTCTGATCGCTGTAACCGGCACCATTTCGAGATCCAGCAAACGATCCAGACGATAGGCTGCGACGTTAGGGTAGAACCCCGCCGACTTGAGCTTGTTGAATATCGCCGTGACAGTATTCTTCCCCTGTCGGACGGTAACGACCGTTCGCGGCAAAGAATTCGAAGACGCCCCCTCTGTTTTTCCGACCGAAAGGATTTCACCCTGCTCAAGCAGGTCCTGTAGCTGCAGCGCTGTCATTCCTCCCGGACGGTCACCCACATCGCGACGTTGCTGTTGCGGCAGGAGTGAATCAACGCCCAACTGATTGATCACCGAGACCCTGTCGTCCTGAAGCACGAGCGCGTGACCAATCCCCTTGTAATAGAAATTCAACATGCCTGTGTCGATTTCAATCACCCGACCATCAAATCGCTGCTGGACTTTTCGGCTCGGTGTTGGCGTATGGCCGACTACTACTCGCTCTGCGCCGATTGCCGCAAGTGCCGCCTCCAGTCGGTGCTCTTCGACGATCGCCGGACAGAGGATATTGTTGCGATACCAAAGTGGACCGTTCGTACTGATCAGGTCGGAATTACCCAGTCGAATTCCGTCCGCGACCGCCTGGATTGTCGCGGCGTCCGCGCTCAACGATGGCATGTATCCGTTGAGTAGTGCCTCGTAGTTGTAGTGACTGTCGGTGGGCAATAGTACGTGTGCGTCCGTCAGGGCGCCGAGCGTCTCGACGTATTGAGCAAGTTCTTTTTGCAATACTCCGTTGATGCCCTCAAGCCCGATCTCCGCAACCAGCGGCGGCAGCCCACCGTGTACGAATGCCGTCCCATTGATTACGGCGATGATGTTTTTCTGAAGCAGCCATTCGCCGTACTGGCCGTCGGCCCGAAATGCACGGCGCATGGCAAAATAGCCCAACGGAAAACTCTTGTCGAACGTCTGCCGCAGTTCGATTGGATCACCGCCTTCTCGAGCAACGAATTGCTCAAACCATTCTGAGCGCTCATCAAGGTCTTCTTCGCTCGCGAAAGCGGCGTATTCCTCACCACTAACGTAGCGCATGTCGCCGGTCAGGATCATCGACTCGTGGTTACCGATCAACACGTGCACCTGACCGCCAGCCGATTCGGCTTCACCTTCGAGACGCATCAGCAAATCCATCGCCGCGCGCGACTTCGGCCCGCGGTCCAAAATGTCGCCGACAATGACGAGATTCGATTGTTCGCCGGACCACACCAGCTCTTCGTTCAGAATGCCCGCGCTTTGCAGCGTCGCAACCATTGCATCGTAGGCGCCATGAATATCAGCGATCGCAACAACGCGATCGACGTCATTGAAACTCCACTCCCGCGCTGCGGAAGCCTGCGCACCGAGCAATACGGAAAGGACCAACACCATGGCCTTGATTGATTTGCGCCGCAAGATTGTCGTCCGAAAGCTCATAAAGGAATCAGTGTAGTGCTTGTGACGAGTCGCAGCAATTTCGCGGCGGGCGATTCACGAGCCTATGCTAGACTCGTTGCGATTCCGGTGCTCTTCGATGGAGCTTGAACACAATGCCATTAACCCGTTGGACACTTATTACTGCTGTCTTGTTCCTGCTGACGTCCGGTGTGTCGGCAAAGGAACCAAAAGCGGCTGACCCGCTGTTTGAAAGTGACGAAATTCTCGACGTGCGCATTGTCGCGCCAATAGCGTCAATTATCTCAGGACGCTCCGACGAAATCGAACTGCCGGGAACGCTCCACTACACGAGTGAAGCGGGCGAGACCGTCGATCTCGACATCCAGATGCGTGTGCGCGGTCGCTTTCGTCTAAAGAAGGAAGTTTGCAAGTTTCCGCCGATTCGGTTGAACGTCTTAAAATCGCAAGCCAAGGGCACACTATTCCACAAGCAGGACAAGCTAAAGCTGGTTACTCATTGCCAGACTTCATCGGAGTACGAGCAAGTCATGCTGCGCGAGTACACGGCCTATCGAATCCTGAACGTTGTGACGGAAGCAAGCTTTAAGGTCCGCTTGCTGAGAATTACCTACGTCGACTCCGACGGCAAACGCCGTGACGACGTTCGATACGGTTTCCTCATCGAACACAGGGACCGTTTGGCAAAACGTCTCGGCAAGTCCGTCCTCGAAATTCCGGGGACCCACCCCAGGACCCTGAACATGGAATACGCCAGCACCATCGCGCTTTACCATTACCTGATCGGCAATACGGACTTCTCGTCGGTGAAAGGCACCAAGAAAGACATGTGCTGCCACAATCACATATTGTTTGGCGACGAAAACGAGAAAATCTGGTCCGTGCCCTACGACTTCGATCAGTCCGGTCTGGTCGATGCGCCACATGCCGGCGCGAACCCAAGGTTCAGGCTACGATCAGTGCGTGACCGCCTGTACCGGGGTCGCTGCATGTACAACGACCAAATGGAATCCGCCATCGCCAAATATAACGACAAGCGAGACGAGGTATATGCTGTGCTGAATGAAGTCGAAGTGGCGAGAAAATCGTCAAACAAATCGATGGTCAACTTCGTCAACAGGTTCTACAAGACAGTGAATTCAGCGAAGCGCGTCAATTCCGAATTGATCAAAAAGTGTATTTAGGCGTCGCACCCGGATTCGCGCTTTCCAGCCAGTCCGATAGAATTTTCGTTGTTCGCGGGTGAATATAATAGCCGATAGAGCTGTGCGGGTTTGATTTCCCGTAGCGAACCGCGAGATTGAAAATTCGATAGTCGTGCACGGCGCTGACCACCCGTTGTTGCAACATCACTCTGAAATCGTCGGCCAGTGTATTGTCGTGACACGTGTAGTCGTCCTCCGCCGCAACGTTGTGCCATGATATGACATTCAGCGGAAACTTGGTCGCCGGCCCTGCCTTCGCACCCAACAGTCGCTTCTGAATACTCGAGTCCCCTAGCGGTGCTCCCAGCGTCATCCAGAGCTCGACCTTCTTCTCGCCGTATATCTCTTTGAAATCCGGATCGTGCGAAAGCTGCCACAAAACGTCATAAGCAATCACGCTGCCCGTGCCGTGCGAGATCAGGACAATCCGATCGTCGCGGTCCATGAGCATGCACAACTGATCGCGGAGGCGTTGCCGAGCTTTCATTGCATAGTCCGACTTGCGATCAAAATAACGCGCGAAGTCCTTTGATACAGACCGTATCAATGGCACACAAAAACCGACAGCGCCGAGTAGCGGTGCCAAGACGTCAACGACGGCCTCTGGAACGGCGGACTTCCCGGGCAATTGATCGTAGTTGCGGTTACTGAATCTCTTGCGAACCGTGATTTCCCGAAGCTTATTCAGCGCATTGTGACGATCACCGATATCAAGGCTCTCGTCATAGGTTTTTCCGCGCGCGTGCAGGATTTCGGCGTTCAGGTCACCGTACCAGACGACGTTCTTGACTATGGCGTCGAAAGCATCCAGACATTCGGGGCAGTCCCGCTCAAATCCTGAACGCAGTGCCGCCATAGACAGATCCATATAGGTCTCTTCCGATGGCTTGAAATCGCGGCCGTGGACCAGCAGCAGACTTCGATTACTTGTTCCGCTCAACTCATCAAGACTCATACAGGAATTCGCCGCCGATCAATATTCATCTTCACCGCCACCACGCCGTGTCAACATCGTCAGGAACGGGCCGGCCAGCGTCTTGCCGTATTCCAGCTTCCAGATGACCAGCGTAGCCAGAACGAAGGTCAGGGAAATGACGAATGCGATGCCGAGCGCGCCGATTCCAGACCCGAGCCCGATGCCGATCGCAACAAAGATATACATAGCGTCGGACGGCTGGTCCAGAGAAAACCGGAAACGAACGGCAGCGACGACGCCGGCGAGACTGAATGCGAGTGCGATACTGTTGAGGACGATCATCGCGATACCTGTCACGAGCAGGGGCAGGACCAGAATCGTCTGTAAGAACGACTGATCAATGCGACGCGCCCGACTGGTAATGAAATACGCCCAGGAAATCGGGATAGCGAGAATCGTCGCGCCGACGCTCGCGAAGAATAAGCGAATCGGCGCCGTGCCCGAGAGGAGATTCCGTTCTACGCTCGTGTACACGGGCTCGAAGGAATCAATATTCGCACCCGGCAGATCGTCGAGGCCGCCGATCGGCAAGTATTCTGCGATCCCGGGATATCGGGTCGTCAGATACCACGCCAACGCCACCCATGCCCCGTAATACATCAGGATCAGGGTCAACGGAATCAGCAAACTTGCAGATCGTCTCATGGCTATCGTCTCTTAACGATGGTCCGGCACTCGCGAACTAAGAAAGATACAGCCATGACAGCGATTACGCCATAGCATTAGTCGAGCGCAATCGTCGCTTCGATGGTAATCTATGCGGCGCCTCGAACTACCGAATTACACAAATGACTCAATCAGTACAGTTACTCGGCATCAGCAACGCGATTGTTGATGTGCTCGCACACGTTGATAACGCATTTCTGGAAACCATCGGTGCGCCGCTGGGCTCTATGACGCTGATCGACGAACATCAGGCGCAGGACATCTACTCGAAGATGGGGCCGGCCACAGAAATGTCCGGCGGTTCCGTCGCGAACACGATCGCCGGCTTCGCCAATCTCGGCGGCAGCAGTGCTTATATCGGTAAGGTTCGAAACGACCAGCTGGGTGATATCTTTAACCACGATATGCGTTCATTGGGCATCGACATCCGGCTGGAACCGGCATCGGACGGACCCGCGACAGCGCGCAGCCATGTGCTGATTTCCGAAGGTGGGCAGCGAACGATGCAAACCTACCTCGGTGCGTGTCTCGGACTCTCCCTCGCCGACATTACGGAAGCGAGCGTCGGCGCGCCAAGGGCCTTATTACTTGAAGGCTATGTCTGGGATATCGCGGAAGGCCCTGCGCTGGCAAAGAAAGCCGCTGAAATCGCGCGCCAAAACGGCACCGCGGTTTCGATCTCGCTATCCGACTCTTTTTGCGTAGAGAGACACCGCGAGTCGTTCGTCGATTTTGTGCAAAACGATGCCGACATCGTCGTTGCCGACGAAGAGGAAATTTACGCGCTGCTGGGTACAGACAATATTGAAACCGCAGTTCGCGACATCGCTGCGTACGACGCCCTGTTCGCGGTGACTCGATCCGAGAAAGGATCCGTCATCGTGCATGGCGATACGGTGGTAGAGCAGGAAGCAACCATGATCAGAAACGTCGTCGATACGACCGGCGCGGGCGATGCCTATTCGGCAGGCTTCCTGTATGGCTGGGCTAATGACCATTCATTGTCTGAATGCGCGCGCTACGGCACTTACTGCGCCACCAAGGTTATTCAGCAAGTGGGCGGCCGCATCGAGAAGGGCCTTCTCGACAGTTTCGCGTAATGCGGGTCAGGTGCCGATCGGGTGCCAGGTCGTTTTGACTTCCTGCGTGTCACGAATCAGGTAGGGATTCTCGGCATCGCCAATCCAGTCCACGCGATTGCGCGCAACAACACGCTTGATGTTGTCAGCCGCCAACGTTTGAATAGTTCTCGCAACCGCTTTACCGCCATCGCAATAGATAATGGCATTCACGTCCATATGAGACGCGAAAAATTCGCTGAGCTCCGCTCGGAAGCCGGTCAGAATATTGACGACCCCACCCGGCACATCCGATGCGTGCAGCACTTCCGCAAAGCTCACCGCGCACAAGGGTTTGCTCTCTGACGCCAGGACAACGCAGGAGTTGCCGCCCGCGATGGCCGGAGCGACGTTGGAAATCAGGCCCAACAGGCTCGTATCGTCCGGCGCAAGAATAGCCACCACGCCCGTTGGCTCGAGCACTGAAAAATTGAAGTGCGACGAATTAACCGGGTTTACGGCGCTGAAAACCTGCTGATACTTGTCCGTCCAGCCGGCGTAGTAAATGAGTCGATCGATGGAGAGATCAATCTCTTTTTCCGCCGCCTTTTGCGTCGACCCCTGCAGCTGTAACTCCGCGATGAATTGCTCACGACGACCTTCAAGCAACTCAGCAATGCGATACAGAATCTGACCACGAAGATAAGCGCTCGATTTTGCCCAGCCCGGCTGCGCTTTTCTCGCGGCAACGACCGAGTTACGAAAATCCTTGCGACTGCCGCGACACATATTGGCAATCACTTCGCCTTTTTTGTTTTCGAGCGTGAAGTAACGTCCGGATTCGGTGCGCGGAAACTTGCCACCAATATAGATTTTGTAGGTCTTGGCAACTGCGATTCGTTTCGTCGCCATTACCGTGCTCCCAGCTTGACGTAGGCATCAAGGCCATGAAGCCCGCCTTCGCGTCCGACGCCGCTCTCCTTATAGCCACCAAACGGCGAAGTCGGATCAAATTTATTGAATGTATTGGCCCATACGACGCCCGCGCGCATATCTTGCGTCATTTTGAAGATCTTCGAGCCCTTGTCAGTCCAGATTCCACCGGACAAACCGTACGGAGTGTTATTGGCCTTCGTCAACGCCTCGTCGTAACGGCGGAAGGTCTGGATAGCGAGTACCGGCCCGAATATTTCTTCCTGCACGACACGACTGGATTGCGAGACGCCGGTGAATATCGTCGGACGACACCAGTAGCCTTTTTTCGGAACCCGACAGGAACTCTGGTGCATCTCGCCGCCTTCCGATTTCCCGATTTTTAGATAGGACTGAATTTTCTCTAACTGCATCGACGAATTGATCGCGCCAATATCCGTGTTCTTATCGAGCGGATCACCAACGATGAGCGTCTCCATACGGTCCTTCAATTTGGCAATCACTTCGTCCGCCACAGACTCTTGCACAAACAAACGCGAGCCCGCGCAGCAGACGTGGCCCTGATTGAAGAAGATACCGGTAACGATGCCTTCCACGGCCTGGTCGATCGCGGCATCAGCGAAAACGATATTGGCCGCCTTGCCACCCAGCTCCAACGTGTACTTCTTGTTTGTACCGGCAAGCGCCTTCTGGATGATTCGACCGACGTTGGTAGACCCGGTAAACGCCACCTTATCAACGTCCGGATGCTCGACAATCGCCGCACCAGCGGCGCCCGCGCCCGTCACGATATTGACGACGCCCGGCGGCAACCCGGCGTCAGCGATGACTTCCGCAAGTTTTAGTGCCGTTAACGGTGTCGTCTCCGCTGGTTTTAGAACCACCGTATTTCCTGCCGCCAATGCCGGCGCAATTTTCCAGGCGGCCATGAGCAGCGGGAAATTCCAGGGGATGATCTGTCCCGCAACGCCTAATGGCCTGGCTCGACGGCCCGGAAAAGCGTACTCGAGTTTGTCCGCCCAACCTGCATAGTAAAAAAAGTGCGCGGCGGCCAAGGGCACGTCAACATCGCGAGATTCACGAATTGGCTTTCCGCCATCAAGCGATTCGATGACTGAAAACTCGCGTGCCCGCTCCTGCATGATGCGCGCGATTCGGTAAATGTATTTGCCACGTTCGGCCGGTTTCATGCGACCCCAGGGACCGCGATACGCCGCGCGTGCCGCAGCAACGGCTTTGTCGACATCGGCCTGGCTCGCATCAGCGACACGGCTCAGCTTTTCTTCTGTCGCCGGATTTATGGTATCGAAGTACTTGCCCTTTTCCGGCTTGATGAAGTTGCCGCCGATAAACAGGCCGTAGCGACTCTTAACGTCGATGTGATCCGTGCTCTCCGGTGCCGGGTCGTATCCCCAACCACCGTCGAATGCGAGTTTGTTTTCTGGAGTTGCCATTAATATCAACCTGTAGGAGCGTGTATCGCGCGCTGTAGGAGCGCGTCTTACGCGCGATTAATCTTTGGAGAAATAGTCAGGCGACTGATACACACCCGTCGACTGTTTCATTAATTGCATCAGTACATCATTCGCCAGCGAGCTGGCACCAAAACGGAACCACTCGGGCGTCATCCAGGCATTGCCCAGAGTCTCGTGCAACATGACGAGATAGTGGATGGCAAGCTTGGAAGTCGAGATTCCACCGGCCGGCTTCATGCCAACCATCTTTCCGGTGTCGCGATAATAATCACGAATTGCATGCAGCATTGTCAGCGTTACCTGCATAGTCGCCGCGGGCTGAATTTTGCCCGTGGACGTCTTGATAAAATCTGCGCCCGCATGCATCGCCAATACGCTGGCCTTGCGAACACGGTCGAGCGTGCCTAGTTCACCGGTTTCCAGGATGACTTTGAGATGCGTGTCACCGCAGGCTTCCTTGACCGCGACGATCTCATCGAAAACATAGCGATAGTCGCCAGCAAGAAACTTGCCGCGCGAAATGACCATATCGATTTCAGTCGCGCCCGCCTCCACTGCCATGCGCGTGTCGTCGAGCTTCACCTGCAAGGCCGACATACCACTCGGAAATGCCGTAGCGACCGACGCGATATTGATGTCGTGACCGGCGAGTGCTTCTTTCGCCACACCGACCATGGTCGGATAAACACAAATGGCCGCAACGTGCGGCAGACCCGGCAAAGCATCGTGTAAATGAATCGCCTTCTGGCAGAGTTGCTGAACTTTGCCCGGAGTATCCTGCCCTTCGAGCGTGGTCAGATCGATCATGCTGAGAATAAGTTTCAGCGCCTCGACTTTCGACGACTTCTTGATGCTTCGACTCTGGAACCGTGCGACGCGTTCGTTGACACCCACTTCGTCTACGGCCGGCACGTTGCTCAGATCAGGAAGTCGTGTAGCCTTTTTTACTGCGCTCAATGCCAAAACTAGCTCCCCGCAACGACGGTTTCGAGACCGACCAGAATCATCTCGTCGAATGTCGTTGCGCGCTCATCTGTCGTCAGCGCATCGCCTGAAATGATGTCGTCGCTTACCGTGCAAATCGCCAGCGCTTCGACGTTGTTTTCAGCCGCAATCGGAAAGATCCCTGCCGCTTCCATCTCAAGTCCATAGATATTGTATTTCGCCATGGTCTCGAACATGTCGGGATCTGGCGTATAGAAGAGATCGGCGGAGAAAATATTCCCCACGTGATATCGCACATCCGCCGCCTTGGCGGCGGCGACCGCCTTCTCAACAAGATCGAAGCTCGCGAGCGCGGCATAGTCGTAGCCGCCAAATCGCATGCGATTGCAGTTCGAGTCCGTCGACGCGCCCATTGCAATGATAATGTCGCGCAATTTCACGTCCGGATGCGTCGTCCCGCAACTACCAACGCGAATGACACGCTTCACGCCGTATTCGGTAATAAGCTCGGTGCAGTAGATCGATACGGATGGGATCCCCATGCCGTGCGACATAACGGACACCGGCTGCCCTTTGTACTCGCCGGTAAACCCCCACATATTTCGCACGTCGGTGACACGCCGGACATTATCGAGGTAGGTATTGGAGATGTACTCGGCTCGCAAAGGGTCGCCGGGCATCAGCACGGAAGCGGCGAAATCGCCTGGTGCCGCGTTCATGTGTTTAGTCGCCATATCGTTATTCTTTTGACCGTTGATCCGCGTTATTGTCCCCCAATGAGACAGAAATCGAAACCAGCGCGTTTTTTGGGGCTGTTGCTGCTGTTGCTCGGCGGCTGTGAGGCGGCCGACCCACCGCCGTTCGGCTTCGCAGTCGTCGGGCGCATAGAGGACGCGGCCATACGGGAGGCCAGTGGTCTCGCCCGCTCGCAGCGGCAGGAGGATTTACTGTGGCTCATCAACGACAACGGCGCAAAGGAGATCATCCATGCGATCGGTCCGACCGGCGCCCGGCTCGGCGAGTTCGATCTGAAGAAATCGCGCAATGTCGACTGGGAGGATCTCGCCTCTTTTCGCTATGAAGACAAGCCCTATCTCATGGTGGCCGATATTGGGGACAATGACGCCAGGCGCGATTTTCGCACGCTGTACTTCGTCAAAGAGCCGAAAGTAAAGAAACGAGATGATGAAAAACTCGACTGGCGTGTCGACTACGCGTATCCGGACGGCCCTCGAGACGCTGAAGCCGCGGCCGTGGACATCGATAACGAACGAGTGTTGATACTATCCAAGCGCGATATTCCGCCCGTTCTCTATGAAGTGCCGCTGCGAGTAGATTCCGATGACGTAATCGATGCGAAGCGGCTGGGCAAGATCGTCAGCCTGCAGCGTCCGCGCAAACAGGACGTCGATTTCGCGCCTAAGTCCAAAGATTGGCACTGGCAACCTGTCGGCATGGATATCTCGGCCGACAATCGGGCCGCCGTCATCCTGACGTATCGCTTCGCCTATTATTATCAGAGACAGCTTGGCCAGGACTGGTACGACGCATTAAACAGCAGGCCCGCCAGAATCAGTCTTGGCAACTTCAAGAATGCCGAGTCGATAGCTTTCGGGAACGACAAACGAACCGTATTCGTGACCGGCGAGAACAAGAATTCGCGCCTGCTGCGCATCGACTTCAACGAGGTAACGACGCCATGACTTTTCGCCACACATTTTCGATCGTGATTATCCTGACGATTAGCCTCGGCGCCTGTGCAGTGGAAGACTCCAACGTCGAACCGGCCGTCGAATCCGTCACTCTGATGACGTTCAATGCGCAAAATCTGTTCGATAATATTGACGACCCGAATAAAGACGATAAGGCCTATTTGCCCATAGAGAACAAACGCCGCGAGCCGCATATTCGCGCCTGCAACGAGATTCCGGTCGAAGGCTGGCGCGACGAGTGCCTGAACCTCGACTGGGACGAAGCGGCGCTCGATCACAAGCTCAATGTCATGGCGGGCACGATTCGACAGGTGAATGACGGTCGCGGCGCCGACATCATCGTATTTGAGGAAGTCGAAAATCAGCCGGTCCTGGATCGCCTGCGAAGCGAGAAACTCGACGATCTGGGCTATCTGCCCGCAATCCTTATTGAGGGAACCGATGCACGCGGTATCGACGTTGCTATCTTGTCGAAATTCCCGCTGCATGACGAACCCGTGCTGCACCCGTTTTCCGTACCGGAATATCCTGAACGTGCCGGCGACACACGCGGCGTGCTGGAAGCGACGTTCACATTGCCCAATGGATCGTTGTTAAGCAGCTTCGCGGTCCATTTCCCTGCGCCTTATCATCCAACACCGATGCGCGTCGCCGCCTACGAACATCTCAACGCATTGCTCGAGGCATTACCGGCTGATCACCACGCGTTCGCCGCGGGCGACTTCAACACAACGAGCACTGAGGACCAGCGAGAAGGACTGCTCGATACGTATGCCCGTCCGCACTGGACCCTGGCACACGATGTTGGTTGCGAGGGATGCAAAGGGACCTACTACTACGGCCGCGACGATAACTGGTCGTTTCTGGATATGATCTTGTTTACCCCAGCGCGTGGCGGAAAAACAACAGCGCAGATTCGCGGGGATTCAGTCGCGATCGCCAATGGCTACCCGCCCCAAGTGAGCAAAAACGGCACGCCCGAACATTTTCGTAGCGAAAATAGCACCGGCGTTTCCGATCATTGGCCGATGATCGCAACCGTCGAACTGACACAAAAACAATAGCTTGTAGTCACTTCGTGACTTGATTTCTCGCGACGGTTATTCTGCCGCGATCCACTCCTGTTCACGGCCCAAGATCCCCCCGCCAAACCCTTATTGCGTAAGCATTTTCCCTGCGTTAGATTTGTTGCACTAAAGACAATGTCTGCCCCGATTTTTGGGTTTCAAAACGGATTTTGGGCGCAGCAACAAGAACGAGCGGCACATCACTGTCACATTTGCGGCATTCGGTGTTCGCACTTTTTTTCAAAGCGGGGATCAAAAATGATTAACAAATCTCGATTGACAGCATGGGTACTCTCGGCGTTTGTCGCTGTAATGATGCTGGCGGTACCTGTTGCAGGAAACGCACAACAAACGACCGGTGAGCTTAAGGGCACCGCGTTCGATGCCGCCGGTTCACCCTTAGCCGGGGCTTCGATTGAAGTCTTGCACGTTGGTTCCGGTACACGCTGGACAACAACGACGAGCGCGTCCGGTACATTTGGCAAACGCGGATTACGTCCGGGTGGGCCCTATACGATAACTGTTGTCGGCACAGATGTTCGCGAAGAAAGCGTGTACGTGAACATCTCTAACCCGACGTATGTTTACCTGGCACCCGAGGCCCCGACGGAAGAAATTATCGTGTTGGGAACTCAAATCCAGACCGGCCTGAGTATGGGTGCCGCAACCATGATCAGCGAACAACAATTAGATGAGACCGCGTCAATAGCGCGCGATTT
>CAZMRZ010000041.1:0-3371 GCA_964568835.1 uncultured Woeseiaceae bacterium
GAGGACCTCTGGGGTGACGGCGCCGGCAATATTTACCTGGTCAATAAAAAAGAAGTCTATCTGCACAACGGCTCAAGCTGCAGTCTCATCGCTAATTCAAGTGAAGATCTCAGAGGCGTGTATGGCGTCGGCGGTCAAGTGACTGCCGTCGGAAAAAAAGGCGTTGTTCTGGAATACGACGGGTCTACCTGGCAAGAGACCACGGAGGGTAATGAAGAAATCAAAGATGTCTGGGTATCGCCCGCCGGCAATGCATATTACGCCGGTAAGAAAGGAGAAATAACCAGCTGCACAGTACCCGCGGTCATCGGGGACTGGCACCTTGACGAGTGCACTCTGGGCATTGCCGGCAGCTCCGTCACCGACTCCGGACCTAATGGCCTGACTGGAACGACGGCCGGCGGTCTGGATGCGGAAAACGACGGTCAGCTCTGTGCCGCTGCGGCATTTGACGGCTCGTCCTCGTATATCAGCGTGCCGGATTCAGCGGAAACCGACATCAGCGACAATATCAGTATGGCCGTGTGGGTGCGGCACAACGCATCTGCGCTCAAGAACTGGGAAGCGGTCCTGGCCAAGGGCGACTCAGCGTATCGGCTACATCTCAACGGTGGCTGCTCGATCGCCGACAGCTTGCCGGGCAGTACTCGCCATGGTTTCACCCTGGGTTTGAACGGCGGCTGCAACGGCGCTGATCTAAACAGCAACGTCGTACCCGTTCCCGGTGTCTGGTACCACGTAGCCGCGACTTACGACCGGTCGCAGATGCGCCTGTATGTCGACGGCACGCTGGTCACATCGGCGAATTATTCGCAGTCAATCGGCACCAATAATTTCGACTTGTTCATTGGCGCGAACTCACAGCAAGCCAACCGTTACTGGGACGGTGATATTGACGAACTGACGATCTGGGACGGCGCTATATCGGCGACCGAGGTCGCCAGCCATATGAACCGTACCCGTCCCTGCACCAATTGCTCGAATGTTGAGTTGCGCGTTATCCACGACAACAGCGGTATCCACTGTCTGGCCGAAACGGTTCGGATCGATATCGTCGATGGCCTGACCGGCAACCTGCGAACGGATTACGGCGACCAGGTCACGCTCGACACGCAGACCGCTTCCGGAACCTGGACTCTCGTTAGTGGCGGGGGCACGTTCGTGGATGCCGTACCGGACGACGGTATCGCGACCTATGACTGGCCAATGGGTGAGTCGAGCGCGGAGTTTGCACTGTCCTACACCCAGGGTCCGGCGACGGTCGATATCGATGTCTTCCAGAGTACCGATCCGCTGATTAGTGACGACGACAGCGAAGGCAATATCGTGTTCTCCGCCAGCGGTTTCACACTGACCGCCGCAGCACTCAGCAATCCGCCGCCCGCACTCATAACACCCTTCAACGCCACGCAGATCGCCGGCATCGACTTCGCTGTTTATCTCGCGGCTTTCGGACAGACGCCGAACGATCCTGTCTGTGGCGTCATCGAAACTTACACGGGCCCTCAGAATCTGAAGTTCTGGATGGATCACAACGATCCCGCCTCCGGACCCATTACGACGACCATCGACGGCAGCGCGATTAGCACGACCGAGGCATCGGCCGTCAATCAGGCCGTGACCTTCACCAACGGACAGGCAGCCGTGACAGCCAAGTACAAAGATGCCGGCAGAATCCAGATTCTCGTGAAAGATGACAGCCTTGCTCACCCGGACCTGCCAACGGGTATCCGGGGGGCAACAAGCCCGTTCGTCGTGAAACCCGGTTACTTCGGGCTAAGTAATATTGAGGACGGTGTTGGCAACGCCAACCCTGCGGCCGCGGATGCTTCCGGAGGCGTGTTTGTTGCCGCTGGTGAGCCGTTCTCGGTCACCGTCACAGCCTACGATGCCGAGGGCGACGTCACACCAAACTACGGCCAGGAATCCGCATCTGAGAGCGTGCTCTTGGCGAGCGCCCTGGTTTCTCCTGCGGCCGGTAACGATCCGGGTTTGAGCCCGGCACTGGCGTTCGGGGCCTTCAGCGCCGGTTCGGCGACCGGTACGACGTTCACCTGGCCTGAGGTCGGCATTATCACGCTGCTGCCAACGGTCGGCGACGGCAACTATCTTGGCGGCGGCGATGTGACCGGGACGGTCTCCGGCAACGTGGGTCGTTTCATCCCCGATCACTTCACGACGGCGCTCAACTCGCCTGACTTCCAGACGCAGTGCGGGCTTGGAGGATTCAGCTACATCGGGCAGCCGTTCGACTACAACATCAGCCCCCTGATCTCCGTGACGGCGCGCGCGACCACAAACAGTGTCACGCAAAACTACACGGGATCGTATTTCAAAATCACCAATCTGAGTCTGCTAAACCGCCTCTACACGACCGCGACCGGCATGCTCAATCTCACGGGCCTGCCGGCAACGAGTAGCGATCCGGTCATCGCTGACAGTAGCGGCGGAGTCGGTACCTTGCTGTTCAGTTCAGGCACGGGTATGTCGTATTTGCGCTCCGTTCCCGAAGCGGCTTTCGATGCCGATATCAGTCTCAGTATCGACGTATTCGATACCGACGGCGTTACGACGCTGAGCTCACCGGTGACCTTCTCGAGCATCAACTTCGACAACGGCGAGAGCATGCGCTATGGGCGCTTGCGATTTATCAACGCGCTCGGCTCGGAGCTCGTCAACCTGAACGTAGCGTTGCGAGCTGAGTACTTCGTTGACGCCGCGACCGGTTTCGTTGCGAACACCGATGACCGGTGTACCGATAACGTCACGTTGAGCCTTGGCAATTTTACGACCAACCTCTCGGCTGGCGAGACCTGCGCAATCGACAGCGGCAGTCCTGGCGACAGCGGCGCGGGCTGCGCCGCTGCGGGACCTCCGGGGCTTCGCTATCGCGAACCGCCGCTCGGTGGTGATTTCAACCTGTACCTGCTGGCGCCCGGGGCAGGCAATGACGGCAGCACAGACGTGACTGCTGATGTGCCGGCCTGGCTCGAGTTCGACTGGAATGCCTCATTGCCCGGTCTGGAAGATCCCGTCGGGACCGCTACTTTCGGCATCTACGACGGTGACAGCAAGCGCATCTACACACGCGAGATCTACTGAGCGAAGCGCTTCGTCTATGGTTTCCGCTTTCCGGCGCTAACCATTCAATCGATTTATAGATTATGTAACTACATAAGTTATTGTTATTTAGTTATAAATTAATTTGTTTGTCATTTTTTCTATAGTTCTATAGAATTCTCTGCCATGTTGGATACCAGCACCGAGAAATACGCAAAACAACGGCAGGCCGCAATACGGGCGGCGGCCTCTGTCTTTGCCGAGAAAGGCTTCCACGGCGCTTGTACAAAAGACATCGCAGCACAGATGGG
>CAZMRZ010000041.1:3471-22725 GCA_964568835.1 uncultured Woeseiaceae bacterium
TTGCCGAGAAAGGCTTCCACGGCGCTTGTACAAAAGACATCGCAGCACAGATGGGCATCAAGCAAGGGAGCTTGTACTACTACTTCAAATCAAAGGAAGAAGCCTTGGGCGAAGTTTGCCTGTACGGCATTCAGGACTACGTCGAACACATGGCGTCGATCTCGGACAGCGACCAGCCCTTTGAAGCAAAACTCATCGCGACGGTCACTTCTCATCTGAGCAGTTACCGCGAAAGAGACGAGGCACTAAAAGTTTATAACGACGAGCGCCTGTATCTGCCAATAGAGAGGCGCAGCCGCCTGAAGGAACTGGGCAGCGACTACCGGCAGCGTCTGGAAGGAATATTTGAAGAAGGTAAGGCCAGAAAAACCGTTCGAGCGAACGTTGACTGTCACTTTGCCGCACAGGCCGTCATTGGCATGTGCAACGCGTGGGGCGATTTGATCGTCCGGGATCCGGACCTCGATCTGTTCGAGGTCATACAAAAATGCACAGACCTGCTGATCAATGGATTTGCAGATAAACGGAACAACTGAGGATTAATTGTGGCACAACAAAAAGCAACTAATGTCACCTGGCAAGACGGTGAAGTATCGCGTGAAGACCGGTTTAGTATTCTGCGGCAACGCGCTGCAACAGTCTGGTTCACCGGACTCTCCGGCAGCGGCAAGAGCACCATTGCTATCGCCCTGGAGCGCGCCCTTTACAACATCGGCAAGCTGACCTACCGACTCGACGGCGACAATGTTCGTCTCGGGATCAACAAGAATCTCGGTTTCTCGGAAGAAGACCGCAAGGAAAATATTCGCCGCATTGGTGAAGTCGCAAAGTTGTTCGGCGACGCCGGTGTCATCTCACTTTCGAGCTTCATCAGCCCCTACAAAGGCGATCGCGATGAAGTGCGGGAACTGCATGAGAAGACCGGACTCGACTTTATCGAGGTGTTCGTAGATTGCTCGCTCGAGGAAGCTGAGAAGCGCGATCCAAAAGGCCTTTACAAAAAGGCACGCGCGGGCGAGATCAAGAACTTCACCGGTATCGACGACCCCTACGAAGCCCCCGTCAATCCCGAGATTCACTTGAAGACTGACGAGATGACGCTCGAAGAAGAAGTACAGATCATTCTCGACCATCTGCAGCAGAACGGATTTATTCTTGAGCAGCCCCTGTCACGCGCTGACGATCAGATCGCGGCCGGAGTCTCTTCATGATCAAGCCACATGGTTCCGACACGCTTAATCCATTACTGGTCACGAAGGCTGATGAACTTGCGAAGCTCAAGGCCGAGGCGGCATCCCTGCCCTCGTTGCTGCTGAGTTCCGCGGCGGCGGCTAATGCTGTCATGTTGGGCGGCGGCTACTTCACACCCTTGTCCGGGTATATGAATGTCGCCGATGCGCTGAGTGTTGCTGAAAAAATGCACACGGTCGACGGCCTGTTCTGGCCTGTGCCAGTGCTCAATCTGGCAACCGACGTCAGCGGCATTGACGGTGCCCAACGCATCGCGTTGCGAGACCCGAATGTAGACGGCAATCCCGTGATCGCCGTTATGGATGTCGACGCGATCGAAGAGCTGTCGACAGAACAAAAGACCACTATCACAGAGCAGGTCTACGGCACGCTCGACAGCGCCCATCCCGGCGTCTCGGTATTTGAGAATGAAGGTAACTTCTGTGTCTCTGGCGCAATTCAGGTACTCAACCTCAGTTACTTTGCTTCTGATTTTGCCGGTACGTTCCAGACCGCCGTTGAAATTCGCGAAGATATCGCGGCGCGCGGTTGGGAAAAGGTTGTCGCATTCCAGACGCGCAATCCGATGCATCTGGCGCACGAGGAACTTTGTCGTATGGCGATGGAACGACTCAACGCTGATGGTATTGCGATTCACATGCTGCTCGGCAAGCTCAAGGCCGGCGATATCCCCGCGGACGTTCGCGATGCCTGCATCCGCAAGATGGTCGACATCTATTTCCCCGAGAACAGCGTTATCGTTTCGGGCTATGGCTTCGACATGCTGTATGCGGGACCACGAGAGGCGGTACTGCACGCAGTGTTCCGCCAGAACATGGGCGCAACGCACCTTATCGTTGGACGTGACCATGCCGGTGTCGGTGATTACTACGGACCGTTCGACGCGCAGGCCATTTTTGAGCAGGTTCCGGAAGGCGCGCTTGAGATCGAAATTTTCAGTGCCGATCACACGGCCTGGTCCAAGAAACTCAACAAAGTGGTCATGATGCGGGAAGCGCCCGATCATGAGCCGAGCGACTATGTGTTCCTGTCGGGCACTAAAGTTCGCGAGATGCTCGGTGACGGAATTGCCCCTCCACCGGAGTTTTCACGGCCCGAAGTCGCCAAGATCCTGATGGATCACTATCGTTCAGAAGTGGCGGAGGCCCAATCCGCCTAGGCAACCGAAACTTTCCGACTCTGAAAGAGTCCATAATCAGACGATGATTGTGGGCTCTTTTTTTTCATTTGCGCTTCTCACTACGACGCTCAGTGTCGAAGTTCAGCCGCCCGTTGATAAGGAAAAAGAGGCGGAAATCATCGCCTGGGTTCAGGCAACGGCCGATACAGTAAGGCTCGCCTACGGCCGTTTTCCCAATCCCGATGCCAAAGTCATCGTGATCCCCTCACGAGAGAATGCCTGGGGTGGCGATTCGCCGGTCATTTTCGGTCGAGTCACGCGTCGCGGCGGTGAAACTGTCGAACTGTTCGTCGATCCGGACCGCCCGATTGATGAGTTCTACAACGACTGGACCGCAACGCACGAGTTCAGCCACCTGATGCTGCCGCTGTTGAGCCAGCGCTACCGCTGGATATCGGAAGGATTCGCAACCTATTATCAGAATGTGTTGATGGCCCGTGCTGGCCGCTATACACCCGAACTGGCCTGGCAGCGATTGACGGAAGGGTTTGCGCGCGGCCGGGAATCACGCCCCGAACTATCCCCTAACGATGCCGCGGCCGGTGGCATCCGACAATCCAGAATGAAGGTCTACTGGAGCGGCGCGGCGATCGCACTGCTCGCGGACGTTGAGCTTCGCAGCCGATCCAACGGAGTGGAGTCGCTCGACAGTGTGCTCGGCCAATTACAGGAGTGCTGTCTCCCGTCGAAGCGTCGCTGGTCCGGGACACAGCTATTCGAAAAGCTGGATTCCTTCCTCGATACGCCGGCATTTATGCCGCTCTACCGACAATATGCCGACGAGGACGGGTTTCCCGAACTCGAACCGCTTCTCGAAGAACTCGGCGTCATCCTGAGCGAAAACGGCGTCATTCTTGATGAGCAGGCCGTTCTTGCCGATGTCTGCAAGGCGATTTCCGCCCCCTTCTAGCTCAACGACGCGGAGCCTGCGCCCCAATACGGATCCGGCTAATCGCTCTTCCAGACGTCAACGCTATCGCCGGTCGCGTCCTCAACGATAATATCGCCGACTTTGCAGGGGACAACGTTGTTGGTTTCCTGGCACGTCATGAGGCTCTCGAGACGCTCGTGATGAGTCTTGTTGACCGCATCCCGTCGAATTTCGCTTTCACCCGGAACGCGCCAGCCAACGGCATCTTTGTACTCGTCGTTGATGGCCTCAAGACTTGGAAATGTCTGACTCTCGGCGGCAGACGGCGCGCAAGCAGATTTTTGCCGATTGACGATGACATGCTCAGCCTCGTCCTTCATTGCGATCATCTGTTCCAGCGCATAATCGCAATCGGCCTGACTCAGGAATTGCAGTTCAAACTGCTGTTCCTGGCAAACCGTCTTACCCGCCGGTGCGACACACTCGGCGAACGTCAGAATAAATACTTGTATCCATGATGTATCCATAGAATGACTCCTTTGCCTGCTGGTCCGCGTAAAACATCGGCCCGCCCCGGGAAGCCGGGAATCCATCTCCGTAAACACAGACTACATCTAATGCCAACGTTGTTTCCTGATTTTGGACCTGCGTGGGTTATACTGCGCCCATGTACCGCCAACTCACAGATCAGGCCGAACGCTATATGCGGTCTCTCTACAATCAGGACGATATCGCAGGCGAACTAAAACGCAAGCTGGCTGATCTCATGGCATGCGGCGAAGCAAACGCCGATGCGGCCTGCCGCGCGTTGATGCTCAGCCGCCGAACACTGCAGCGACGCCTGAAAGCCGAGAAAACCAGCTTCCAGAAAGTCTTGCAGGAAGTTCGCGAGGTACTGGCCATTAATTACCTGAGCGACGAGAGACTCAAATCTCTGGAAATCGCGATGCTGCTCGGATACTCGAATATCAGCACCTTCACAACAGCATTCAAATCCTGGTACGACATGCCACCGGCCGAATACCGACAGAAGTTTCTGACCGCCTGATACGGCCACGCATTAACTCGCCTTGCGAATGGCTCCTGCCCGTTCGCGTATAACATCGCCAATAATTGTTAATGCTTCCGCCAGCAGCTCTTTGCCGATCGTCAGTGGCGGCAGGAATCGAATAACGTTGCCACGAACACCGCAGGTCAGCGTGATGACCCCGCGCGCTGCAGCCTCTGCTGCAACCGATTTGGTCAGGTCTGCAGCCGGGCTGTTAGCGTCACCGTTCTCTACCAGTTCAATCGCGCTCATCGCGCCATTAATCCGGATATCCCCGATGCAGTTGGTTTCGCTTTGCAGTTGCTCCGCCCAGTCGCGAATTTGCTCGCCAATGGCCACAGCCTGCCCGCAAAGATCCTCTCTCTCGATGACGTCCAATACGGCGTGCGCAGCGGCGCAGCCGATCGGTGAGCCCCCGAAAGTACCGCCGAGACCACCCGGATCCACCGAATCCATTACCTCGGCTTTGCCGATAACACCGGACAACGGGAACCCGCCGGCCAGCCCTTTGGCGACGGTCATCAGATCCGGTTCAACGCCCGCATGCTCGACCGCAAACATTTTGCCCGTGCGTGCAAATCCAGTCTGGATTTCGTCGGCAATCATGACGATGCCATGCGCATCGCAGAGCGATCGAATTTTCTGCAGGAAACCTGGCGGCGCGGCATAAAAACCACCTTCGCCTTGCACCGGCTCGATAATAATGGCCGCCACTCGATCCGGTTCAACGTCTGCTTTGAATAATTTGTCCAGCGCCGCCAGAGAATCGTCGATCGATATACCGTGATACTCGATCGGATACGGCACGTGATAGACCTCGGCCGGGAATGGCCCGAAACCCTTCTTGTACGGCACCACTTTTCCCGTCAACGCCATTGCCATCATCGTGCGGCCGTGGAACGCACCGGAGAACGAAATAACGGCCGTTCGCCGGGTATGGCGCCTCGCGATCTTGATCGTATTTTCGACCGCCTCGGCGCCGGTCGTCAAAAACAGGGCCTTTTTGGGCGTATCGCCGGGTGCAAGCCTGGCAAGACGCGCGGCCAGTTTGACGTAAACATCGTACGGGGCGACCTGAAAACAGGTGTGGCTGAATCGATCCAGCTGATCCTTCACAGCGGCGACGATATCCGGATGATTATGTCCGGTGTTGCAAACCGCAATTCCCGCGGCCAGATCGATATAGCGATTGCCCTCGACATCCCATATTTCAGCGTTCCGAGCCTTGTCGGCATAGACCCGCGTTTGTATACCCACGCCCTGCGGTGTTACAGCATCGCGAATCGCCTGCAGTTCTTCGTTCGTCGCCATGCATTTTCTCCATAAAATACAAACAATTAGACATTGAGCGACGCGTTCTGGTTTTGCGCTCATTGGGCCATTGTCGCACTGAGACCGCCCTCCTCGTCAATGCCCGATTTGGGCGCGCCGCAAAGCCTGAATTACGCTATCATGCGCGGCTCGTTTGTGGAGGACCGAAATGCTCGAGAAACTGCAGTTCTACATCGATGGACAGTGGGTGGATCCCGCTGAGCCACGGACAATGGACGTCGTTAATCCGGCCACAGAAGAAGTCTATGGACGCATCAGTATTGGCTCCGCTGCCGATGTTGATCTTGCCGTCGCGGCGGCCTCGCGAGCTTTCGAATCATTCTCGCTGACGAGCCGCGAAGAACGTATTGATCTGCTGCAGTCGATACTGGACGTTTACGTTCGACGTTCCGATGAAGTTGCTGAAGCCATCATGGACGAAATGGGCGCGCCCTGGGGCCTCGCCAAATACGCCCAGGCGGCAAGCGGAACGCAGCACATCTCTGCGTCACTTGAGGCACTGAAGAGCTACAAATTCGAAGAAGCGATCGGCTCGACCATGATCGTCAAAGAGGCGATCGGCGTCTGCGGCCTGATAACCCCGTGGAACTGGCCGATGAACCAGATCGCGGTCAAGGTTGCTCCGGCGATAGCTGCCGGCTGCACGATGGTCCTCAAGCCCAGCGAGATCGCACCGTTCGACGCCATCATATTCGCAGAAATTCTTGACGAAGCGGGTGTGCCTGCTGGTGTATTCAATCTGATCAATGGTGACGGGCCCGGTGTCGGTACGGCGCTGAGTCAACACCCGGACATCGCGATGATGTCATTCACGGGTTCGACACGGGCTGGCGTTCTGGTCGCACAAAACGCGGCACCAAGCGTCAAGCGCGTCGCACAGGAACTCGGCGGTAAGTCGGCCAACATTATCCTCGATGATGCTGATCTTGAGGAAGCCGTAACAGACGGCGCGAAAGGTATGTTCGAGAACACCGGACAGTCCTGCGACGCACCGTCTCGAATGTTGGTGCCCAGAGACAAGATGGACGAAGCAGCCGCCATCGCCGCAAAGGTCGCTGCAGCGACCGCTGTTGGCAATCCTCGCGAGAAAGGCACACGCGTTGGTCCCGTCGTTTCCGAGCTGCAATGGAACAAGATCCAGGGCCTGATTCAACAGGGAATCGATGAGGGCGCGACGCTCGCGGCCGGCGGTACAGGGCGACCGGACGGACTCGACAAGGGTTATTACGTGAAACCAACGGTCTTCGCCGATGTCAGTAATGACATGACTATCGCCCGCGAGGAAATATTCGGACCCGTATTATCGATCATTCCTTACGACGACGACGATGAAGCGATTCGGATTGCCAACGACACGCCATATGGATTGTCTGGCTATGTCTCCTCAGGTGACCAGGAAAGAGCGCGACGAGTCGCGTCACGAATGCGTACAGGCATGGTGCACATCAACGGCGCCGATCTGGAAGCGCTTGCCCCGTTTGGCGGCTACAAGCAGTCCGGTAACGGACGCGAATGGGGTGCCCACGGCATCGACGAATTTTTGGAAGTGAAGTCGGTTTACGGCTACGAGAAGTGAAAGAATTGATGAAACGAATTGCAATACTACTGACGCTCGCTTTGACACTGATCACGGCGGCGTGTGGCGGCGATAGCGATCTCCCGGAGGCAACCGGCAAAGCCTCGATTCGAGCCATCAACGCGATTAAAACCGCGCCGGATCTCGCCTTCCTGATCGAAGAACGGGTGATCGCCAACGTAGCTTATCAGGGCTCGTCAAGCGTGCCCGAATATGACGATCTCGACTACACATTCAGTTTTGACGTCCGCTATGCAGGCGATATCGCGCTAACGCGGATCGCCAGCCAGTACATCGATTTCGTTGCTGATCAGGAATACACGCTACTTCTCAGCGGCACACTCGCTGATCCGGAACTCACGCTTTGGGAAATGGCGCAGCGAGAATTTGCTGCGGACGAGACGGTATTCCAGATTCGATTTTCTCATAACTCCGAATACCTGGAAACGACGGGTCTCGACTATTACCTGGCCCTGGCAGGAGTAGCCCCCGCCGCTGGCGCGGCAGTTGCGACCGCCGCGTTTGGTGAGCTGAGTCCGCCCGTCGACATTGAGGCCGGCAACTACGCTCTTACGATCACGAGTGCCAATAATCCTGGGGACATTCGTTTTACGTCTGATGAATTCGCCTTCACGGCCGGGAGCGATTTGATCATTTCACCCTTCGACGCTGTGCCCAGTCGAACATCGACTTTCACCGTGCACATTTTTGGTGCGCAAGGCGGATCGGCCGAGATTGCCGACAGCGCAGCAGCACCGATAACTGTGGAGTTTCTTCACGCTTCCAGTGATCTTGGCACCGTACATATTTACGACGATGAAGGCCTGAGTTCGCAGGTATTGGCCGATCACATGTATACGGACCTGTCGCCTGAAATCTCGATAGTAGCCGGTGACAATACTTTTCGGTACACGCCAACAGACACGTCTGCCGTTCTGGTCGAAGGTGATCTGCCGGCTGTTGCGGGATTTCGATATCGCTTCGTCGTGACCGGCGTCAATACTGCCTTTACCACGAGGGCCTCGGTTCCCGATACGCGCCCTCTCGAAACAAGCGCCAAATTGTTGATTGCTCAAGCGTCAAACAATTTTGACTTCATGGCGTTCTACGCCGTCGATCGCGGCGAGACAATTGGTGACACGAATCGTCTGGCACAACCGCTATCGACAGTTTTTACGAACGCCACCGCTGGCGTCCCGGCGGGCGACTACGACATTTATGTGACCGGCAGCCAGCTGATAGATATTCTCGCAGGACCAATCAGCCTGAGTGTTGCACTCGGCGATGTCGTCGACATCATGATTTTTGACGACCCAATGGACCCGGCGGTGCTGGATCTGCAGATATTATCCGGCCCCTGAATCGGCCCATAACCGCAGCCGGAAGGCGACTGCTTACTTGGCTGTTACCGAGTCGACTTCAAATGCCGCTCGGTCATTCGCTGCTTCGTTTTCGGGAAGGCTCTTGGCGTCGTACATTGCGCCGTCAGCGACGCTCAACAAGTTCCATAGCTCTGCTCCGTCGTCCGGCATAAAGGCGACACCCACGCTCGCTGTGCACCGGATTTCCTGCCCCTGGATGATATATGCCTCGGAGGCGGTTTCCATCAAACGATCCTGGATGCGCTTGACGTCGTCAACAGGAACGCCTGGCAACACAATGCCAAACTCATCGCCACCGAGTCTCCCCAGAACATCTTCCGGCCGCAGGCAAAACTCAAGTCGATGTCCGAATGCCTTTAATAGTGCGTCACCGGCTTGATGACCAAAGCGGTCATTAATTAACTTGAACTGATTAAGGTCGAGATACAACACCGCACCGACTGTGCTACGTCGTATGCAAGCTTCACCCTCCTGTTCAAATCCGCGGCGATTTAGAACACCCGTTAGCGGGTCTCGCAACGCGTCAGCGAGCATCTTGTCTTCGCTGCGCTTGCGTTGCGTGATATCAACCAGCGTCACCGCGAAATCGTCGCCGACCGGTTCGCCGACGATGCGCCACCAGTTATCACCACGCTCGGAGTCAGTCGACACTTCAAAGGTGACCTGTGACGTCGCCGATTCGGCTCCGCCAAAGTGGCTCATCAATCGTTCCGGATTCAGGTGCTCAATTTTTTCGAGTGGCATGCCAACAAGTGTATCTCCGTCACTCGCGACGGACTCCGCGGACCGATTAGCGAATACGCAGCGAAACTTTCGATCCGCGTCATTCTCGTCGCGCGCAAACCGTAGTATGCCGTTCGACGACGTTTCAATAAGTGTACGGATCAGGTGTTCGCTCTCAGCCAGCTGACTTAGCGCAGTGCGCCGTTCGGTAACATCGCGACACACGACGACCATGCCCATGTTCTGTCCTTTCGGACCGCTAAGCGGACCAACACTTACCTCATAGATATTTTTGGTATTCATTCGCAATGTCTGCGTTAAATCCAGTTCTTTCGCTTGCTCGAGAATTGCACGTGCCGCTGGAAAATCTTCCCAGAGCTTGCGACCAATCAACTCCTTCTCCTTGCCTTCAAGCAGGTTCTGAGCGGCCACATTTGCACAAATGATGCACTGCTCACTATCGACGACAAAGATGGGATCTCGGACATGATCGAACAAGGTCTGATAGGCCAGCGGACTAAATTCGTGAACACGAAGTTTCACACTCCCATACGCAAACAGCGGCCATACCAACGCGAGCGTTGTCGATGTGAACGGAAAATCCGGAGGCCCCATTCCGAGAAACGTGTTGGCGATGCTGATTCCGTATGGCAACACCGCGCATACGAGCAGAAGCGAAATGGTTTTTCGATGCGCCGGAGCAATGTTCGATAGTTGGCCAACAAGTGCTATGACCGAATACGCGAACAGGCCGTACACGAATGGCGCGTAGACGCGCCGATACCAGTAGTGATCCGTTACTACGCTATGACTAAGCCCTCTGGGCGTCTCGTTCACGGTCCAGATAAGGCTGTGGACTGAGTTCGTCAACGCCAGTCCAGTCGTTACCATCGGAATAATACAGAGCATAAAAATGATAACTATATTCGGAGGGCCGACAGTGTAATCACGGTAGATGAGGTAGAAGACGACGGGAATGAATCCTGACGAGAAAAAACTCAATGTCCGGCCAATACCATAGAGGGTCGCGTCGGTTGCCCCGTAAGAAAATGCCGAGCCCGCCAACATCCCGCCGACGAGGAACAAGAAGAAGCTCACCATGCTGTTGGCGTATTGCGGACCCGATCGTGAAATGTGCACGGCCAGGGCCGCGTAGGCGATCGCGAAAACCGCCAGAAATGGCGTGACTATTGGGCTTAGCACAGACATAGAACAATGCTAACGATGTCCAGCTAAACATAATGCGACCTGTTCCGCATTACGGGACGAGCGGTGTGCGTCAGGTCACACTTTCAGCCCTTCGCCGGTATCTGCGATCAATGTGTCGACGACCGACTTCAAACTCTCTTCCGGACTGGCGCCGGAGGCCCGTTCGAGTTCATAGCTCTTCAATTGCCGGTGGGCACTGGTTCCCCGCGAGAGAATCGACCGAACATCGGCGAGCTCTTTTTCGCAACCCAATGCGCTGGCATCTTCCGAAACATGTGACAACATTTCCTCAATCAAATCCGCAAAAGGAACGACCTCGCCTTTCGCCAGATCAATCATCCCTTCATCGAAGCTATAGCGCATCGCCCGCCAACGGTTTTCCCGAATGAGCATCGGCGTGTAGATACGCCAGCGTTGATTTCGTGTTCGCAATCGATACAGCATACGAACCAGGCAAACGAGCAGAGACGTCAGCGCGATGGTGTCATCGAGTCGAGTGCACACATCCATGATGCGAGTTTCAATCGTCGGGAAACGGGCACTCGGTCGCAGGTCCCACCAGATCCGTGTCGAATCTTCGATTAAACCCGCGTCCATGAGGATACTAATGTGGCGTTGATACTCGGCCCAGCTTGCGAAGCGTTCTGGCAGGCCAGTACGCGGCAGTGTGTCGAAAATTGTCAGTCGATAACTCTTCAGCCCGGTATCGCTTCCGTTCCAGAACGGCGACGAACACGACAACGCCAGCAAGTGTGGGAGAAAATACGACAGCTGATTCATCAGGTCGATGCGTAACTCATTGTCTTCGATACCGACGTGAACATGCATGCCGCAGATAGCGAGCCGCCGAGCTGCGCCCTGCATCTCATGCGTCAAATCGTCGTAGCGTTCTTTCTGCGTGTGCTTTTGATCTCTCCAACTCGAAAACGGATGCGTTGACGCCGCAATCGGGGCGAGACCATGTCGGCCGGCAACCTCAATAATATTGCCACGCAGTCGTGATAATTCCGCGCGAACTTCCTGCACGTTATTGCAGACCTTGGTTCCGATTTCGATTTGTGACCGCAGTAACTCCGATGTCACTTGCGGGCCACATTTTTCTTCGGCTTCGGCCATCAACGTGGCCGGCGGATCTATTACCAGAGCGCGTGTCTCTTTATCGACGAGTAGATATTCTTCCTCAACGCCGATCGTGAATGCTGGCTCTTTTATGCTCATCCCCTGACCCCGTTTCTTGCAATCGTTTTGGTATGGTTTTTATTATTGTATGCATTAACTTGGCGATTTTTTCGACACCCTCGTCGTCATCGATAAGGTCCTGGCGAATCTCTATGCCAAGATGCGGCAAGCCAATCTCTTCCGCATGATGATCGATCGTGAAATCCTGCGGTGCCTTACCGGAGTACGGTTCATTGTCGCCGACGAAATACCCCGCCGCCCGAAAATCCTCGAGGAAAATATTCCTCACGCTCGTATCCGTATCCCATAACACGCCCATCTCCCATGGTCGTGCTTCGCCGTTCATCACCGGCGTGAAACTATGTATTGCGATGAACGCAGGTGGCGGTCCGAGTTTACTGAGTCGTTGCACCTGTTTATCCAGCGCATCGTGATACGGCCAGTACAACGTCGACGCCCGCAAGTCCTTTTCGGCCTGGTGTAAGTTGCGGTTGCCAGGTACGAGTATGCCGTCGCCATACTCAAGATACGCGCCTGGATCCATTAACTGCCGGTTGCAGTCCATAACCAGGCGCGAATACTGAGCGAGGACTGCCGTGACGCCCAGACTTTCCGCTAATCGCTCTGTTAAGGGACCCGCACCGATGTCAACGGCGAGATGGCAGCGTCGTGCAAAGGGATCGAGACCCATGTCGCCCAGCGATTTCGGAAAGCGACAGCTCGCATGATCGCAGACCAGCAAAACCGGGATTTCCGCTAATGGATTGAGCACCTTAAAGGGGCCGGGCTCGCCCGCGGACAAGAACTGCGGGGCGTCTTCTTTGGAGTTTTCAGAACTTGTACCGACGGCCATCGTATGAGTGTACCGTATCAGACGCGCTACGCCACCCGTGGACGATTCGGATAAGCGCTACGCCAGCAATTGACCCTTGCTCTTGCCCCAGGGCTCAAATGATTGCACTGATTCCGGCCGCGCAATGTAGTAGCCCTGTGCGAACTCAATGCCGAGTGCGCCCAGTTTTTCGAGCACCTCCTTGGTCTCTACGCGCTCCGCTATGGTCTCGATCCCCATGGCGTGTCCGACCGAGCTGATGGCCTTGACCATGCTCTCGTCAACAGCGTCCTCCGCAACGTTACTAATGAAATGGCCATCGATCTTGAGATAGTCGACCGGCAGATTCTTCAGATACGTGAACGACGACAGGCCGCTACCGAAATCATCCAGCGAAAATTTGCAGCCCAGCTTCTTCAGCGCCTGCATGAAATGAATGACTCGTGACAAATTTGAGATTGCAGCTGTTTCCGTAATTTCAAAGCAGATGGCACCATCCGGCAGTTTCTGCTGCTTAAGCTCGTCGACCACCCAGCCGAGGAATCGATCCTCGCTAAGCGACGTACCTGACAGATTTATCGCTAAGGTGTAACGGGCTTCGCCGTCGTCATTTCGATCGGCGAGTTCCGTTATCGCTTCATGAATGACCCACCGATCCAGCGTCGACATCAGATTGTAACGCTCTGCTGCCGGGATAAACTGGTCGGGGCCAATGAGTACGCCTTTTTCGTCACGCATTCTTAAAAGGATTTCATAATGGCCGCGACCTTTGCTGTTGTGCTTACCAATCCCGATGATTGGCTGAAAGAAGAGCTCAAAGCGATCTTCGTCAACCGCGTTCGTAATGCGGGAAACCCATTTCATTTCTTCATGACGCATGGATGCGTCAGAGTCTTTGTAAAGGTGAACCTGATTTCGGCCCATGTCCTTGGCCGAATAACAAGCGACGTCAGCTGAGCTCATTACGCTTGCGACATCGGCAGTCTCACTCGAAATAATGACAACACCGATCGAACATCGAACCGTTGTGAACGAGTCTTGCCACTCGAAGCGATAGCCTTCGATCGAACCACGAATATTCTCCGCAACTTCGATCGCGCGCTCCTCGCTACAACGCTCCAGCAAAATGCCGAACTCATCACCACCCAAACGCGCGAGCAGATCAGTTGAACGAATATTCGCCTGAATCTGTTCCATCAATTGTTTCAGCAGGGCATCACCGGCCGTATGGCCAAAGGTATCGTTGACGACCTTGAACTGATCAAGATCGAGGTAAAGCAAGGCATGCGTTTCTTCGCTGTTCTCGCGAGTATTCTCAAGCGAGCCAATCAGACAATTTTCGAACTCGCGACGATTGATAAGCCCGGTCAAAGTGTCGTGCGATGCCTGGTAACTCAGCTGGCGGAACAAGCGTGATTCCTTGCTGACATCATGAAAGACCATTACCGAACCGATGATATTGCCGATTCGATCCCGAATCGGTGCCGCGGAATCCTGAATCGGAATCTCATCGCCGTTCTTCGTAATCAAAACCGAGTTTTCAGCCAGTGTAATAACACGGCCTTCCTTAAGGCATCGGACGACCGGATTCTCCACGGTCGAACGCGTGTGCTCATTAACGATCATCATGATATCTTTGACCGATGTATCGCGAGCGCTGCGCATATCCCAGCCCGTCAAATCCTGCGCAACCGGATTGATATAGTCGACCTTGCCGTCGGCATCAGTCGTTATAACGCCGTCACCAATCGATTGTAGTGTGACCTGCGCTCGTTCTTTTTCTTCGAAGATTCTCGTTTCCGCACGTTTACGTTCGGTGATATCGGTAATCGTGCCTTCATGGGCAACGACATGGCCATCGTCATCCGTGATCGCACGGGAGTTCTCCAATACGACGATTTGGCTGCCGTCTTTGCGGCGCAATCGATACTCGAAGTTCTTTACGACGCCCTCAGCTTCAAGGCGTGCAAATACACGCTCACGATCGACCGGATTGACGTACAAAATAATGGTCTTACCAGCAGACTTGAGGTCTTCTACGCTGTCGTATCCCAGCATTTCAACGAGTGCCGGGTTCGCTGTGATGATTTCGCCTTCACGTGAAGCTATATAAACGCCGTCGACGACATTTTCGAACAAGCCGCGATAACGCGCTTCGCTCGTGCGCAATTTATCTTCGTCGTGCTGCCGTTTGATCGCAATACCGGCGAGTCGAGCCATGCCACCGAGCTTGTCGAGTTCATCGGTGGTCGGCGAGCGGCATTCATTGACGTACACGTCGAGCGTGCCGATAACACGTCCTGCGGCACCGTATATCAGGAAAGACCAGGCCGCCTTTATGCCCTCGGCCGCAGCCATCTTTTGATTTCCATCCCAGACACTACTCTTCGAAATATCGGTCGTAATGCGGCCCTGGGAATGAAAGACAGCAGAACCACATGGCAAGCTATCTGGACCGACTTTTACGAAATCGAGGAGTAGTTTGAATTTATCACTCAGGCTCGGTGCCTGTTCAACCGAAAGCGTCTGATTCCTGGAATCGAGATGCATAATCGCGGCCTTGAAACCGCCGCCAAGCTTTTCGCTGAAACGGCATATGGATCGCAGCGTACGATCGTACGGCGTACTCGCGGCGATCATTTCCAGAACTTTGTTTTGCGCGTACGTGACCGCTTCTTCGCGTTTGCGATCGGCAATGTCCGTGATGCTGACGCGAACCAGTCTTGCGTCATCGGATGGCAACAAGCTGAATCGCACTTCGCAGGGAAATTCGCGACCGTTAGAATCCTGATGCGTCCACTCGAACGTCGGGTGTTCGCCGTTGAATACACGATCAATATAGCCACGGCGCACACCAAATGAGGGTGAACCGTCCGGTTGCGTTTTCGGGCTGATCGCTTCGGGACCGATCGTCAACAGACGAGAGCGAGACAGGTTAAAAAGCGTGCACGCTTTATCATTCGCGTCTGTAAATCGATTCTCGTCAACGTTGAAGACGATGATCGCCTCCGGTGCATTCTCGACGAGCGCGCGATAACGACTTTCGTTTTCGCGCAAGGTACTTTCAGTCTTTTTTCGGTACGTTACATCACGAAGACTGACGACGAAAATTTCGCTGTCCGCTCTCGCAACACAACTCGCGTTCACCTCGGCAGGGAATCGCTCGCCGTTCGAACGTAGCGCCTCAGTCTCGCCATCGACAAGGTCGATTTTCGTGTCGTCGAGATTGGACATGAAGGGTTTCAGGTAATCGCCGATGTCCTGGTCTTTCGCACCTGGCAGGATATTCGTGATGCTCGAGCCAACAAGTTGATCTCTTGTGAGCTTGAAGTATCGAGAACAGACTTTATTGCAGTTTCGGATGATGCCGTTCGCACCCACCGAAAACAGCGCTTCGCTGACGCTGTCGAAAATAGCTTCTATTGGGGCAGCGGTGTCGGTGTGAGTGGCGACCTGAATCGATTGCGTAATGGTCGCTTCCATTTTGTCATAATGCTGGTCGATCAAGGACAGGAGTTCGACGAAGCCGGGCTTCGTGATGCCGGATGCCTCAGTGGCAACCCGTATCTTGTCTCGTAAGTCCTTTTGCATTGACCCTGCGTCCTGCATTCTGGCCAATAACTGTAGTTAATTGTCGCGAACGGGTCTGTGACACAGCTTCAATTCTGGAAAAAATAATGGGAATATATTCCCTTTTACGGCAATTAAGGTCACTGTCACCTTAATTCGGCATATAGGGTGCCAGTGACCTTAATTAATTGTCGTCGCCGGTCAGAACCCGCACCGCTTCGCCATTCTCATCGATCTGCTCCTCGCCGTTCTGCTGCAGAACCCGTGGAGCGTTGCCAACCTGGATGGGAATCGCTGTCACGGTGGAGATCGTGCCGCTATCTGTCTCCATCGAGGCGCTGACGTTGAGATAAAAACGACCTTCCCGCTGTGGAATAACCGTGACTTGCTGCCTGAACGAGTCTTCATTCGCGGCCGGCTCCATGCGTACGTTGCGGGGCTGAGACTCCGCCAGCATCAACGATGTCGCATCGATGATGCGGTACTCGAGACTCACTGGCTGAGGACCGCGCTTGGAGTCTACCCGCAAGTCGATCGTTAGCGGACTACCCACAACCGGTGTGCCGACGATGCGATAGCTGATCGCATACGGCGAACCCGGCTTGCTGACAGTACCGTCGTAGACGTCATCGCTCTGCTGAGCTTTGGGGCTCACCGGTACGATCGCTTCTTCCTGGACTGCGTCTTCAACCGCAACGGCTTCTTTGGCCTGTTCACCACCGCAAGCGGCGACGCTCAACAAAGCAATTGCAGAAATTGTTATGGACTTCGCTCTACTCATTCTATTCACCTGTCTGGTGGCCATATCTACGGGCCCACTGAAATATCAAAACAAACCTGAGACTGAAAATTTGGATCGCGGTCAACATCGACATGTCGCCATTCCTGCAATCGCAACAAATATGTCCCCGCCCCGAGGTTCGCTACATTAAGCGTTTCCGTTGCATCACCGTCCTCAGTGCTTTGCGCGAACGGGAACCAGGTTCCACTGCGATGCAGGAATAGATCGGGATCGCTGTCATCTCGCGGCGATGGATCGCCTCTCACTGTGGTCGACGGCAGTGGCGGATTAGCCGTTGCCGTGATGTTGTAAGTTGCCGTACCGGTTGTCGTGAACCGCAAGAACTTGAACATTCCAAACTTGTTGTCACCGTCGCCATCGGCCCAGTTTTGGTAGTAGTCGTTATTCACGCACACGTTCACTGCCGGAGCTCCAACAACCAATTCCGTATACACCGGAATAACATCGCGGCCGTCCGGAAAACCGGAGTTCGTCGGCGCCGTAGTCTGACTGTCACCCCATTCGTCGACGGCTGCGGCTGTGTCGACATTGACCCGATTGAACTGCGAATCAGCAAATGCCAGGTCCGCTGCATTCAGCATAGGACGCAAGCCAGCCGCAAACGAAAACAGGGTTGTAAATGAAGCCGTCACTCTCTGCGGACCCGTCATCGTATTGTAGATAGGGGCGAAACCGATCGAACTATTGTCCGTGCTGTCGACACCGGTATCCCAAAGGTCATAAATCATCGCGCCAACTGACCACTCGTTAAACCAACCCTGCAAATCTGCACGCAGAAACGAGTCGCCGGTCTCCCAGTCGACATCGAAACCTTGTGTCAGCAACGGTGAACTTGTATCGCAGTACAACGGGTTGTCCAGCGCGATAGCGGCCAGAGCACTCGCAAAGCCCTCGCCGAAAGCGACTCTGGGATCGAGCGCTGACCCGATGAAGTGGCCGCCTCCGATGCTGTCTGAGCGCGAGAAATTATCTTCGAAGTAATGACCCCATTCGTGAATCGAGACGTGGTCATCGAACTCTTCAGTATCCACATTGGCGTCACCAAGCATGTACAGCCCGCTGTTGGAGTAAAACGTCGACGACAGCTCGCCAGCGTCGATGTCCTCGGGACTGGTCGGTGTATTGTCGACACTCCAATAGACGTCGAGCGCTGGGAAAGAAACGCCTGGATCGACGTCGGTCACCATCGTCATCGCATCCATTACAGAGTCGAGTATTGCGAAGGGTGCCGCCCGCCGGTCGCCGGTATAGGAATCGGTAATCGTATCCCAGCCCGTTGTGGCTATGAAATCGGCATCTGAAGTATTGGCAGCACCGGTGTTAAACGACGCGAAGTCGACCACGTACAACGGCCGTCGCGTCAACGGCGGCGGTGATGCGCTGAGATCAACGTTGTCCCGAACCTCAACATCCCATGTCGCCGGACCCGCGCTTTTCAGTTCGGCTCTTGCGCGCACTACCACTTCGACCAAAGGAGGAACGGTCGCGAAAGAATAGTCTCCATTCTCATCGGTTGTCGCGGTTGCAAGCACGTTCATCCGATCCGCTTCCTCAAGCAATTGCACCGTAACGCCGCGCATGGCTCGTGGTACTGGAAACGCGAGATTCAAGCCACGGCAATTAGCTTTCGGGTTTACCCATTCAAACTGCAGTCGACCGGAAACGGACACAGAGGTAGGAACCTCCTGCACCGTAATATCTACCGTATCCGTCGTACTGTCTGTGCCATCGTCAACGGTCAATTCAAAAGACAATATTTCCGGCGAAGCACCAACATTCGGCGACGTAAACATCGGCTGCGAAGTTCCGCCATTCATAAGCATTACACTCGGTCCGCCCAATTGGGCCCAAGAGTAAGAAAACACGTCACCGTCTGCGTCTACCGAACCCGTTCCATCGAGAGTGATCGGCAACACCTCCCCAACGTTCTGATCAGGACCCGCGTTCGCCACCGGAGGGCTGTTCGCACCCAATCCAACGTCATTAACCGTTACCTGAGTAGTCGCGCTCGTCGTTCTCGAGCCATCGCTCACGGCCAGTTGAAAGACCAGAATCGCCGACGAGTCCGCCGCCAACACGTCGGGTGCGTCGAAAGTCGCCTGCGCCATGTCAGCATTGGTGATGGTTACAGTTGTCCCCGACGTCTGCGACCAAGCGTGGGTGATGGCATCGCCATCGGGATCGGAAGACCCACTGCCGTTCAAAGTAACGACCGCGAATTCATCCGCAGATTGATTGGTTCCGGCTGCTGCAACGGGCGCGCGATTGGTTGGCGTCGTGCTGGCAGGCTCGTCAGATC
>CAZMRZ010000041.1:22825-27686 GCA_964568835.1 uncultured Woeseiaceae bacterium
GCTGCTGCAACGGGCGCGCGATTGGTTGGCGTCGTGCTGGCAGGCTCGTCAGATCCTCCGCCACACGCCGCAACCGTCAGCACTCCCGTAAGAAGTACAAAGACTTTGTATTGCCCAAATAAATTCATAAGATTCATCTCGCCCAATCCTGTAAGGATCATACCTGCGCCGGCTGAACAGCAACACAACCGCAGGTGTCCGATTTTTGCGACAATTCAGACACTTGGATCACTCGGTAGAGTGCGATCCAGGTCCGTATTCCTGTCCTGAGTATTGTTAAACTTTGTCCTCTTAAACAGCGTACGGTTCACAATTCCTTAGGATAAATACAGGGAAGATTCGAAAATTGAGTAAAAACAATAAGATACTGGTCACTGGCGGCGCCGGATATATCGGCAGCCATGTTGTCCGACAGCTGGGACTGGCTGGCGAAGACGTCCTGACGCTCGATAATCTGTCCACCGGCTTCGAGGCCGCGGTCACCAGCGGCGAATTCATCCTGGGCGACACGGGCGACGCCGCGCTGCTGGAGAAAATATTCAGCGAGCACAACATCGATACCGTCATGCACTTTGCTGCTCACACGGTCGTACCGGAATCGGTCAGCGACCCACTCAAGTATTACCGGAACAACACAGCCTCAAGTCGCACGCTACTTGAAGCCGCCGCAAATCACGACGTTAAGAACGTCGTATTTTCATCGACGGCCGCGGTATACGGCATCCCGGACGGTGGTTTGGCGTCGGAAGACTCTGCAACGCAACCCATCAATCCTTATGGCACCTCGAAACTGATGACGGAATGGATGCTGCGCGATCTCGCCGCGGCGGGTGGTCCCAATTACGTCGCACTGCGTTACTTCAATGTTGCGGGCTGCGAGCCCACCGGGACCATCGGCCAATCGACACCCAAGGCAACCTTGCTTGTGAAAGTCGCTTGCGAGGCCGCAACCGGGCGTCGACCCGGCGTTTCCATTTTCGGCACAGACTATCCAACACCCGACGGCACGGGACTACGGGACTACATTCATGTCGAGGATCTGGCCACAGCGCACCTCGACGCCCTCACCTATTTGCGAAACGACGGGCAGTCATCCGTACTCAATTGCGGCTACGGGCACGGCTACAGTGTTCGCGAAGTCCTGGCAGCCGTAGAAAAGGCCAACGGAGAAAAACTCAACATAGCGGAAGAGCCACGTCGCGCGGGTGATCCACCCGAACTGATCGCCGTCGCAAATCGCGTCCGCGAAGTCATCGGCTGGGTTCCAAAATATGACGATCTCGATACGATCGTCCGAACGGCGCTGGAATGGGAACGCAAAATTGCCGCCCGGGACCCCAGCGCATACTGGGCCGCATGAGGACCGCGCCATTCACACGGTGCTAGAATTAAGCCATGAGATTTCCCCGCCCACGATCGCTTAACGGACTGATTCTTGTCGGCTTCGGGCTGGTCGCCCTGCCGCTGCTTCTTGCCGTCGTTTGGGCACTCGTCAATCTCGATCGTGTTGCCGAGCAAAGCGAGCAACTGGTGTTCACGGGTGTCACCGCCGCAGAGAATAATCGCCGCATCAGCGAGCAGCTCAGCTCGCTTGAGCGAGTCGCACGCCAGTACCAGATTCTGAAGAACCCGGACAGCCTGCTACTCATGAGGCAGGACTTACAGACGTTCCAGGCACTGCTCAATACCATGGCACCCCTGGTCACCGAGGTCGGCGAAACCAAGCTCTCAACAGCCTTGGGCACCGAAGCGCGGAGCATCGTCAGAGTGCTGTCCGACGCAAACGCAGATGATGCGACGGTCAATGCCGCCATCGCCAGTTTCGCACCGCTACGGCAGGACGTCGCTCGCCTGACGAGCGTTTTGACGGCTCACGTCGATACGAAGCTCTCGGTATTGCAGGAAACTGCGCGTAATGCCCAGCGAGTTTCGGCCTGGCAGGTCGCGGCTCTTGTACCCGGCACCTTGTTTCTCGTTTTGATTTTCACACTGCTCGTCGCTCGACCCATACGGCAGATCGACCGCGCGATCGGTCAGCTGGGCGAAAGCGGATTCTCGAAGCCGATTGAAATCAAAGGCCCGACCGACTTGCAACGACTGGGGCGCCAGCTCGAGTGGCTACGTTTGCGTCTGCTCGAACTGGCACAGGAAAAGAACAAGTTCCTGCGACACATGTCCCACGAATTGAAGACACCGCTCGCGAATATTCGCGAGGGAACCGAATTATTGCTGGATGGATCCGTGGGCGAATTGGAAAGTTCGCAGCGCGAAGTGACCGACATATTGCGCATGAACGGACTGAAATTACAGCAGCTGATCGAGAACCTGCTGAGTTTTAGTGCCTGGCAGACCAAGAGCGAAGTGTTGACGCTGTCGGACTTTGAACTTCGAAAACAGGTGATTTCGATCGCGAGGGCACAGCGATTGGCTCTGAAGGCCGCGAATATCCAGTTAAAACTGGAAGTTGATGACATTATTGTGAACGCGGATCAGGACAAAATCCGTACCGTAATGGATAATCTCCTGTCGAACGCGGTCAAGTTTACGCCAAGGGGTGGATTGATCACGATCAAGGCCCATCGACTGCCGGAGAGCTTTGTCATCGAATTTGGTGACACCGGACCTGGAATTCCGGAGGACGAAAGCCCCAGGATCTTTGAGGCCTTTTTCCAGGGTACTCGGGAGCAAGGTGGAACGGTAGGCGGAACAGGTATCGGATTGTCCGTTGTTCTGGAGTGTATTCAGGCGCACAACGGTGCGGTTGAACTCGTGGAATCGGATGAATTTCCGGGCGCACATTTCAGGATTCACATTCCGCAGAAGCGGGATTCGGGCCAGCAGAGGCTGGCCGCCAATGGCTAGTCGTTTATGACACATATAGATCTGACAAGCAGAGTTCGCTCGATCGCGATGACCGCATTGGTCGTGGCGACGCTGTCAGGTTGTGGTCAAACATCGGATTGGATCAAGGGACGAATTTCATCAAATAGTGACAACACCGAAATTCTCGGCGCGCCGGATGTCGACGTTTACATTGCCGAGCTCGGCAGAGTCGCAAGCGGCGACCCTGCGGCGCAGGCCGAAATTTTTGCCGATGCCGCCACCGCCGCACAACTAACGCCGAGTCCGTCAACGAATTTGCGGCTCGGGCTGGTTCTCGCGGTCCCCGGTCATCCTGAATCAGACCCCGAAAAGTCCGCGAGCATACTGCGTGAAGTATTGGCGCAGACGATTCTACTGACGCCGGGCGAAATTTCGCTCGCCGTGATTCATCTCAATAACGTCGAACGCCAGATCGTCGCGAACGCCGAGTCGCGCCGGCTGCGTGCTTCCTCGTCGCGGGCAGCGCAGACCCAGGAAGACGCGACCAACCAGCGCCTGGTGACCGTCGAGGCCGAGAATCGGCAGCTACGACGCAATCTCGAGGAAGCCGAGCAGAAGCTTGAGGCAATTACCTCGATTGAACGCTCGATACGCGAGCAAGAATGATCTAATCTTCGCGGATACTTCTAATCCGCGCGACATAATCCATTATGGCGAACAACAAATCACAGGCTATTGGCAAGATCCTGCTGGTCGATGACGACCCGGGACTCCTGCGCCTTCTCAGCATCCGACTACGAGCCGAAGGCTATGAAGTAGAGGCCGTGGAATCAGCTCACGACGCCCTCTCCGTGTTGAACCGGTTTAGTCCGGATCTTGTAATCACCGATCTGCGCATGGACAAGATGGACGGTATCGGCCTGCTCAAGGAGCTTCAAACGAGGTCGCCGGGGCTCCGCGTCATCATTATTACGGCCCACGGCACCATTCCGGATGCGGTCACCGCGACGCAACATGGCGCGTTTGGCTTCCTGACCAAGCCGATCGATAAAGAAGAACTGATGTCGTTAGTCGAGCGAGCGTTGAAGGTTTCCGGCACCGGCGACGTCAGTGAGGACTGGGCGGCCGAAATCATTACTCGCAATCAGGCGATGAAAGAAGTCATGCAGCAAGCCAAGATGGTTGCCGCGACCGATGCTCGAGTCCTTGCTACCGGCGAAAGCGGCACGGGTAAGGAATTAATTGCGCAAGCGATTCATAAAGCGAGTGATCGACGTAATAAACCGTTCGTTGCCATTAACTGCAGCGCGATGGCCGAAAATCTACTCGAGTCCGAGCTCTTCGGTCATGAGAAAGGCGCGTTCACCGGCGCAACCCGAAGTCATGAGGGTCTTTTCCAATCGGCGGAAGGCGGCACGTTGATGCTCGACGAAATCGGCGATATGCCGATGCGTTTGCAGGTCAAATTGCTGCGCGTTTTGCAGGAAAGCCAGGTACGGCCGGTTGGCAGTACTGAGGCGAAAAAGATCGACGTACGCGTTATCTCGGCGACGCACAGAGACCTGCAGGAACTGATGGGGCAAGGACGTTTTCGCGAAGACCTCTATTACCGATTGAACGTCGTCAATATCAGACTACCGACGCTGGACGAACGCCGCGAAGATATCCCGTTGTTGGTTGCGCACTTCCTCCAACAGATTTCTCAGGAATCGGACCAGGAAAGAAAAGTCTATGCGCCGGAAGCCGTCGAAATGCTGGTGACGGCAGAATGGCCCGGCAACGTGCGTCAGCTCTATAACGTGGTTCGGCAGAACGTCGCCCTGTCTCGTTCGCCGGTCATTAGCGGTGAACTTGTACAACAGTCTCTCGGCGAGCACGCCGGCAAGCTGGCTTCATTCTCGGATGCACGCGACGAATTCACGCGAAATTATTTGTCACAGATTCTGCAGATAACGATGGGCAATGTCAGCCAGGCGGCGCGCCTTGCGAAACGCAATCGCACGGACTTCTACAAACTTCTCGCCCGCCACGACCTGAA
>CAZMRZ010000042.1:0-23484 GCA_964568835.1 uncultured Woeseiaceae bacterium
TCGTCGCCCGAGTTAATGATACCGGCCACTTCGACCACACCGACGAGCCCACGCAGCGATTTCGACGCTTTGGAAAACGCCGTGTTCTCCAGCGGGGCGCCGGAGCGCGTTTGCATCGTCTCGGCGATCTTCGTGCCCATTTCCAGGCACGGCGGATTGAATTCGGAGACGATGAGTTCAGCGCCGGATGGAAAATGAAGAATGGACCCCGTCGGCAAACGGGATAACTCGGGAACACCCTGAAAACAGAGGTTTGCCCCAACAGCGGCAGCGGTCAACGGCTCTGCAAGATCCATTGCTTCCCCGATCTCGGCCAACTCCTCCATCGACACGGCTGACCATTGCCGCTCATTGCGGCGCAAGGTTCCCTTGGGCTGCTTGTCACCGGCCCAGGTTTCCCGTGTGTAGGACCGATGGCGATCGCCAATAACACCGTCCAACTCAACAATAATTGACGACTGCTCGTCTTTTGAGAGTTGATCACTCCCACCGGTGTGCACAGAAACTACGGTTGCGGTAATAGCTGTCATGTCAGTCCTCACCCTCGAGCTGCGACCAAATCTCCCTTACCCAGTCGCGAATCTTCAGCGACTCTTCCCAACGATCCGACAGTTCATTTTGCTGTCCGTCGGTGATGGCATAGGGGGGTGGTCCAAGTTCGCACAAAAAGACGAGCGTTGCATCATCATCGTTCCGCTGTCGCCATGCCCGCATCCCCTCTTTCCACCAGCCCTTGAATATCTCAACCCATTCCTGGTGTTGCGGAAAATCGATTTGAATTTGTACCTGCTCGCGATTAGCGACACGCCCCTGGAAACAGTCCGATCGTTCCAGCACCGAGCTTATGTAGCCTTGATCGCGTAGCGGAATCGGGTTGCGCAGCTCACGATCGACGACGAAATGTGAGAGGTCCGCGCACAGTCGCATTTCCGGAACCAGGTCCATTAGCTGCAAGGTGAAGTAGAGATCGTTCAGTAGTCCATCGCGGTGTGTTTCGAACAGTATCGACACATCCCTCGCGGCCGCTTCATCGATCCAGCGACGAACGTCAGTCACTGCGTCTTCCGGCTTGATCGGCATGACGCCGCTGATGACATTCACCATGCAAGACTGCATCTCAACGGCGAAGTCGAGAATCGGCGCCATGTCATCGGGCGCATACGGAAACGCATTAACCATGCATCCGAGGCCGTGCTGCTGGAAAAGATGCGCGTACTTACGGCAGTCAGGAATCTCTGCAACGGACGGATCCATGCAGGCGCCGTCGAACCCGGCGTCCGCGATCATCGCAAACGCGTCTTCCTTGCTCCGTTCTGGCATGCTCGGATTTCGTAGCTCCATGCCCCAAAGCGATTGATAAATATCAAGTTTTTGCACGCTCACTCTCTCTTCTGTCGCGTCCTACGACCAGCGAATCGACGGCGATTGTGCCGCCCTCACTAACGATCACCGGATTAACGTCAATCTCTGCCAGAACATCACGTAACGCATTCACCATGATCGAAAACCGCTCGGCGACCTCACAAAATGCATCAATATTCGCGGCGGGAGCACCGCGCACACCGTCGAGGAGCGGCCGAAGTTTCATACGATCAAGACAGCGTCGCACATGTTCCGCGTCAAACGGCGGCATCGCAAACTGCACGTCGGCGATGGTCTCAGCCAACACACCACCGAAGCCGATCAATACGACAGGGCCAAACTGCGGGTCACGCTTCACACCGAGAATCATCTCGACACCCGCATCTGCCACAGCCGCGACGAGAACATCATCCCCGAGTCGACCGCGCATGAGGGCGTACATTTGTCGAAGTTGGTCCTCGTCTGTAATTCCGACGATTACGCCACCCTGATCGGACTTGTGCAGCAAACCAGGCTTAGCCGTTTTCAGTACGACTGGGTAACCGCAGCCTGCCGCAGCCGCGATAACAGCGTCTTCGTCAGCGGCCGCGATGGGTGCGGACGTGTTAACACCAAAATCTGACAGCATTTGCAGAGCATCGAATTCGGCCAACATTTCACCCGTGCGCAATCGAGCACTCCATTTATCGACGATCTTCGGGTCCGGTTCCGGCAGGCTGCTCTGCTTCCGAAGCAAAAAGTCTCGATAAGTAAATAGCGCGTGCGCGCCTTTGAGGAACTGGCTCACGCCATCGAGCACAGGGAATCCCGCATGTGTGCTCGTAACGACCGCTTCGTCGCTGCCGGTTCCCGGTGTAGCGGACACAAGCGCGACAGGTTTTCCGGACTCCGCTCGCGCTCGTTGCATGTACGTCAGATAGCTGGGATAGATTTTCCCGAATGGCGCCCGGTCATGAATGACAACGCCAAGGGCTGCGCCCGGATCCTGCATCATCAGGGTTAACCCGCCGGTCATTTTTTTTGAAGCGTCGGGGCCGCCTCGGCTCCAGGCATCGAGCGGGTTTACTGCTGGTAATTCCGGATCAATGATCGCGGCTATTTTTTCGCGCGTGGCATCTGACAAGTCGGCCAGAGGAACCCCGGCATCAGCGGCGAGATCAACGAGCAATGCCCGCTCGCCTCCCGAATCATGCAATGACACCAGTCCGCCGGCACCCACAGGATGAAGTTCCGCGAACATGATCAGCAGGGTCGCGAATTCATTCTGGTCTCGCGCACGTTGAACACCGTAGCGGTCGAACAACGCCTCATAAGTCGCATCATCGCCGGCTATTGCACCGCTGTGTGAAACCGTAAGTGCGGCCGACTTTTCTGTTCTTCCCACCTTTAAGGCGACGATGGGAATCCGTTTTCGCACCGCCTTTTCAAGCGCCGCCCGGAAACCGTCAGGGTTGCGTGCAGTCTCCACAAACAGCCCAACGACCCGCGTCTCTGGAAGGTCCAGCGCGAAGTCGAGATATTCATCCATCGTGGTACTGAGTTCGTTGCCCGCCGACACGGCCAGATTAATGCGTATTCGCTCTTCGCAGTCGATGATGCCTGACATACCCGAGCCGGAGTGACTGATCAGCGTAACGTTGCCGGGTGCTGCGTGATTCGAACTATCAAAACCACACGTCCAGACGTGATCACGAACATTGTAATAACCCATGCCGTTCGCACCACAGACGAGCATGCCGGCATCTCTGATCTTCTTCTGTACGCGGTCTCTTAGTGGCGGCTCTACGTCGTCATCCAGGACCAGGGTTGATTGAATAACGGCAGCGGGAATGCCGGCTGCGATAGCTTCATCCAATGCAGCTTCCAGTCGATGATCACCCACGGCGAACACAACAAGCTCGGGAACCTCGGGAATATCTGACAAGGCGGCATAGCAGCGGTGGCTTTGTAACTCCTCGTAGCGAGGATTAACCGGATACAGGCGGCCTGAGAAACCGCCAGTGACGAGGTTCTTGAGCGCCCACTCGCCGACGGAGTCGGTCCGAAGTGATGCACCCACAATCGCGACCGACTTCGGCCGCAATAATGGATCCAGACGATGCTTCTTCACGCCGTGGCCAGTTAATACGGCCCTGGCGGCGTTGCACCACGCCGCGGCGGGAACCAGAAAGGCTTGTCGACGACAGTGGCCTTGGCCATGGCGCGGCTCCAGTGCATTTCACGCTGATAGTAGACCTCTACCCACACAGTGTCGCCGGGCTTGCCGTGCGGCGTGCGAACCGTTCCCAGAGCGATATTCTGCTTGCAGACCGGTGACCAGACGGCGGACGTCACGAACCCGATCGAGCCGCCGCTCGCTCGCTTGTTGTCAAAAATATAAGAAGAATCCGCTTGCTTGTTGCCCTCAATATCAAGCTTCACAAGACGCCATGTCGAGCCCTTGCGTTTCTCTTCGGCCAGCGCGCGACGCCCGTTGAAATTCGGTTTTTTGAAATCAACCAACCAATCGAGACCGAGTTCGAAAGGTGATCGGGAACGGCCCGTACGAATGGTCTCGTCCACCGGCAGGAATTCCTCGTATGGCGCGAGGTAACCCGCTTCAATACGAGCCATTTCCAGCGCGTGCGTCCCGATAGCCCGGATGCCGTGCAGTTTGCCCGCTTCAAACAAGGCATCCCAAAGCTCAAGCGCTTTGGAAGGATCAATCCACAGCTCATAGCCAAGATCGGCCGTAAACCCGGTACGCGAAATCATGAGCTCCGCACCTTGAAAATCGAAGTGCATCAGCCCAAAGGGTTTCAGCTGATCCAGACCGTCAAACTTCATGTTATTCAGAACGCTAAATGACGTTGGACCCTGTACCGCCAGACCGGCTATCTCATCGGTTTCATGAACAACACTGACATCAAAACCAATAGTCGCCGCCTGAAACCAGGCGAAGTGACGTTCCTGACAACAGAGTCGGTACTCGCCCTCACGCAAATGAAAGATTGTACCGTCGTCGATCACCTGACCTTGATCGTCACACCAAACAGCGTATGCAACGCGACCAGGCTTCACTTTAGCCATATCCCGAGTAACGAGGCGGTTCAGGTAGTCGAGTGAGTCGGGGCCCGTGATTCGGTACTTGGTCATCGGCGACAGATCAAAAACACCCGTCGAGTTGCGAATCGCGAAATACTCCATGTCCCCGCAATACAGAGAGTCCGGGCTGGAGTAGCCTTTCCATTCGTGCCATTCATAGACGGTATCGAGTTCACTGAGGCGAGGGAAAAACGGTGTTTTCAATCGTCCCTGCGGTACGGGTTCTCTCACGACAGTCATGCTGCTTTCTCCCGATTCAGGATGGTCCGCGCCGCGTTGCGTCCTGCGGCCCCACTAACGCCCCCACCCGGGTGCGATCCCGCGCCACACAGATACACACCATCTATCGGCAAGCTGTACTGCGCCGCGCCGTTCACCGGCCGCACGAAAAGGAACTGGTCCAGCGTCAACTCTGCGTGATGCCAGTGGCCTCCCGACATATGGAATTCGCTTTCGATGTCCGCCGGTGTGAGCAACTCGCTCGCCGTGATTCTCTGCTCGATATCCGGCATGTATTTCGCCAACGTCGATATTATCGCCTTCATGAAACTGGCCTTCGCAGCGTCATCCCAACCGCCTTTCAAAGCATAAGGCGCGTACTGCACCACCGCTGACATGACGTGCTTGCCAGTGGGTGCGAGCGTCTCGTCGCGAAAACTTGGGAAGGTGATTTCGATGACGGGATGCGGCGAACTCTCTCCGTACTTTGCAGGATTGAACGCGCGCTCGACGTAGTGCTCATCCGGTGCGATAACCATTCGCTCCGCGAAGTCCTTTTTCGACAAGCCTTCTATTGTTGGCAATCCATCCAGGGCGAGATGCAGTTTTGCTGCATTGCCTTTGGCGCGCAGATGAGAAATGCGACGCGCAAAACCCGTCTCAGCATGTTTCGCACCAATCAATTTCATCACTGTCGTTTTTGGATCGGCGTTAGAGACAATCATGAAGCTTTCGAAGCGATCGCCAGCCACCGTTTCCACGCCCGTCGCTCGACCATTGCTGATGACGATTCGTTTGACCGGCATTCCTGTGCGTATTGTTACGCCCGCGTTGCGGGCCGCCTGTGCCAGCTCATTGCTGACACTGCCCATACCGCCCGCCGGAACGCCCATGCGGCCATGATCGCCAGCAAGTCGATGAAGATAAGTCATGATCGTATTCGGTGAGCGTGGCCCAAGGTGCGTCCCGAGCACGGCATCAAGACTGACGGCGCCTTTGAGCATCGGGTTTTCGAATCGCTCAGTAACCTCGTCGTGAATATTCATACCGATGAGGCGCAGAAACTCCTGCATCTCCTCTTTGCCAAGCATGCGCAAATTCAATCCCAGCTGACCCAGTGTCGCGAGGTCCTGGAATTTCTTGCTGCCGAGCCGCGGTGGCGCTTTGTTGAAGAACTTTCGCAGCAAGTCAGAAAAACGCGTCATGCGTTTTCGGAAGCGCCTATATTGCTCGGCATCCTCATCGGACGCGCCGTCAACCTGATCACCTTTGATTCGCAGGTGACCACCGTTGTCGCCAAGCGCAATCGTCGTCATGTCCTCGCTGGCGAGTCGCGTCGAGAGGTTTAGTTCTTTGCGTACTTCCGGCTGTAGCTGATACAGCAGGTGAGCACATGCGGATACTGAATAGCCTTCAGAAAACTCGCGTGTGACTGCGGCACCGCCAACCTGCTCGTTCGCTTCCAGCACCAGAACTTTCTTGCCGGCTTTGGCCAGCAGTGCAGAACACACCAGACCGTTGTGGCCGGCACCCACTACAATTGCATCGTATTTGTCAGTCATCGCCGAAATTCTCCGGTACGGTGTTCGGTCGTTTGAGGTCGCTGAGGATCTCCCGCGCCGCGTTCGCTCCCGGTGCGGCCATGATGCCGCCGCCCGGATGAGTGCTGGAACCACACATATACAAGCCGGCGACCGGACCGCGATATTGCGCGTAGCCTGGAATCGGCCGGTTGAACAGCAGTTGATCCATCGTCAGTTCGCCGTGGAAAATATTGCCCTCGGTGATCCCTATCTCCGCTTCGATATCCTGCGGAGTCCGTACTTCTGCGTGCAGCACGAGATCTTTGAAATCCGGGCTGTAAGTTGAAATCTGATCGAAAACCGACTTCTGGAAACCGTCTTTGTCTTCCTGCGTCCACTCGCGGCCCTCAACCTTGTGTGGGCAGTACTGCACGAAACAACTCATGAAGTGTTTACCCGGCGGCGCCATGGTCGGATCGGTCATTGTGGGAATGACCATGTCGATATACGGGTCTTTCGACCACGTGCCATCCTTCCAGTCGTCATATGCGCGTTCCATACGCTCCATGGTGTCGATGAAATGCATATCGCTGTGATAAAGCGTGCTGCCTTCCGGTAGCGCGGGAAACGTCGGTAGGCCATCGAGTGCGATATTGATCTTGCCGGACGAACCGCGAATCTTGAAGTTCTCAACGCGGCGGTGGAATTTCTCGGGCAAATCACTCTTATCCATGCACTTCAGGAATGTGCGCTTAACGTCCATCGCGGAAACAACGATATTCGCGTTGATCTCATCACCGTTGTCCAGTGCAACGCCAACGGCTTTTCCGTTTTTGACGATGATCTTATCAACGCCGGCGTCAGTTCTTAACTCACCACCCTCCGCTTGGAAAGCACCGGCAATGGCATTGGCGACCGCACCTGTACCACCTCGCGCGACGCCCCAGGAGCCCACGTTCCCGTCGACATCACCCATGTAGTGATGAAGCAGAACATACGCAGTACCGGGCGAATGCACGCCGAGTGCCGTACCAATGATGCCGCTGCCGGAAAACGAGGCCTTGATGACGTCTGTCTCGAAGTATTCATCGAGATATTCGGCAACACTCATTGTCCAGAAGCGGATCGTCTCGTTCATGCGATCTTCGCCCATGTTCATGAACTTGCCACCGATACGAGCTAACTCTTTGAGATCTTTCGTCTTGAATGAAGTCGGGTCCGGTGCTGTGCTCAACAGGAAATCACGAATAAAGCGACACTGCCGCATCGTGTCGGCCGAGTATCGTTTGTAGGCGTCTGCGTCGTGACGAGAAATGCGCGCCATCTCGCGATAAGCCGCTTCCTCATCGTGGTAGGAGCCGAAGTAATCGCCATTTTCCATGAAGGTCAGCGAACCACCGTAGGGCGTTACCTGCAGACCGTGTTTATGCAGTTCGAGCGAGCGATAGATTTCGGGACGAAGAAGACTGCACACGTATGAGCAGTTCGAGTACCACCAGTCCTTGTAGAGGTTTCTGCTGACAGTCGCCCCGCCGATGTATTCGTTCTTCTCTACACAGATCACATCGAGACCGGCTTTCGCAAGAAATGCTGCGTTAGTCAGGCCGTTGTGTCCGGCACCGACGACAATTGCGTCATAGGTTTTCATTGGTTTTTCAGCCCTCCGACGGCGGCCCGCTGCTTCTTTTTTTGGTATTTCGGTAACGTAATGTCTACCGCCTGTTCGAATTTGTCCAGCGTTTCAGACAGGCATTCCACATTGTGAGATTCGCACAGAAACCAGGGCTCGCGGGAGTCCGGTTCGATGAGAATTCCGAGCTCATGAAGCTCGGGTGCGAGTGCATCATAAAATGCGTAGTCCGAAGTTAGCCACTCGCGATAATTGCTCGGCGCCTCCTCTGCGAAGAAGAGCCCCATTAACGCAGGATGACCTGTGAAGCTATGCGCGATACCACGAGCATCGAGAATTTTGCTTAAGCCCGATTGAAGCTTGAGACCACAGCTTTCGATGTCCGCCAATGCCGTTGTCTCGTCCAGAATCTCGAGAGTTTTTGCCGCCGCTGCCAACGAGACCGAGTGAGCCGTAAACGTACCGCCGTGTGCGATACCATCACCGACCTTACGCATGATCTCCTCGCGACCGGCAACGACCGATACCGGATACCCGTTTCCAACCGCCTTGGCAAATGTACAAAGATCCGCTTTGATTCCGTACAGTTCCTGCACACCCCCTTTCGCAACTCGAAACCCCGTCTTAACTTCGTCAATAATCAGGAGCACGTCGTAACGATCGCAAATAGTTCGCACGTCTTTCATGTACTGCGCATCAGCCTTGATGCCGCAGCAGTTGCCCATGATGGGCTCAATCAGGAACGCCGCGATCTGATCGTGTTTCTTCTTCAACAGATCTTCCAGGGCATTCGCGTCGTTCATCGGCACGGAATGGAATAGCTGTTTCGTCGCCTGGGGGATACCGTCACCGAAGGGGATAATGTCCGGCTCAGCGTCACCCGGTTTCCAGTCCTCAACATCTGCTTCCCACATAAGCTCCGTGAACAGACCGTGGTAACCGCCCTCCATCACAACGTGACAGTCCTTGCCCGTGTATCCCCGTGCGATACGCAGTGCAGCCATGACCGCTTCGGTGCCCGAGTTTGAGAACCGCAGCAACTCAGCGGCCGGCACCATATTGGAGATTCGATCAGCGACTTCGTATTCTTTTTCGGTCGCGAGCGCGAATACGCCGCCAACGTTCATTCCCTCTTTGGCCGCCGCATCAACCCGCGCATCTGCGTAGCCTAGAATAATAGGCCCATAGCCCAGCCGGTAATCGATGTACTCGTTGTCATCGATATCCCAAATCCGCGCGCCCTTACCGTGGTCAATATAGATTGTCTTGTCATCTCCCCAGTAACGGAAATTCGACGCAACGCCGAGCGGCAGACGGGAAGAGGCTTTTTTGAAGTGCGCGTTGGAACGAGACAGGCTGCGCATGCAGTCCTCCGATATCTGAGCAGAGAAAAATGAATGAGTATTCATTCATATTATGGCATGATTCAGCGATGGCGGCCACAGCGAAAAACCTGAAACGTACAGCGACGCGAGAAAAGCGACGGCGACAGCTGGTTGACGCGACCATAAAGTGTATCGCTCGCAAAGGTATGGGCAGTACAACCTTGGGAGACGTCGCTGGTGAGGCGGGATTGTCGCAAGGTATTGTCAATCTGCATTTCGAGAGCAAAGACAATCTACTCAATGAAACGCTGACCTTTATCGCGGAAGAGTACAAAACGCAGTTCAATCGCGCACTTGAAAAGTCGGGGCCGGACGCTGCAAACAAGCTGCATGCTTTAATGGAGCTGGACCTCCGCCCTTCTATCCTCGACCGCCGCAAGCTCGCCGTATGGTTCGCTTTCTGGGGAGAAGTGAAGTCGAGACCAACCTACAGACGGATTTGCGAAGCGTCCGACGAGCATTACGATGAGGTCGTTCGCTCATTGTGTGACGAGCTCATCAAGGACGGCAGATACAAGAACGTATCGGCCAAAGCGGCATCCACGGCTCTGACTTCGATGACCAACGGCATGTGGCTTTCCTGCCTGATCAGCCCGAAGCTATTTGATCGCCACGAGGCGATGCAGGCGGTTGATGAGTACCTCCACAGTATTTTTCCACAACACTTCCCCCTATAAGACGAGCGTGAAAAGACATTGAAAATCGAACTCAGTGAAGATGCGCGGCGTTGGCAAGCTATTGCCCGCGAATACGCCGATGAGTACCTCCAACCACATGAAGTGGAGGCCGAGCTCAATGACGGTGTTTTGCCCGCCGAGATCACGAAACGAAACAAGAAGCGTGCGATAGAGCTCGGGTTCTCGGAAATAGATGTCCCCAAGAGTCATGGCGGCCGGGCCTTGTCGATGGAATGCCAGGCTGCGATCTGGGAACAGCTTGGCCGGACCACTAACGCGCTTTCCTGGTGTTTTTCCGAGCCGCAGGAATGGATGTTCGACGCGTGCACTGATGAACAGCTCGATACTTATATTCTTCCCATGATGCGGGGCGAGAAAAAGGACTGCTACGCGATCACGGAATCGGGGCCCGGCTCCGATGTTGCCGGCCTCGACGCGACGGCGGTCCGAGACGGCGACGACTACATTCTGAATGGCGAAAAGTGGTACGTCACCAGCGGTAATTTCGCGGACTTCTTCTGGTTTCAGGGCCGCATTCCCGAAGAAGACGAAGACGCGCTATTTCTGGTCGATCAGGGAACACCGGGCATTGAAATCACAGCCAATCCACAATTTACGCATACCTATGCAGCGCACCATCCGACCTACAAATTCACGGATGTGCGAGTTTCCACCGCTCAGCGGGTCGGTCAGTCGGGGGACGGCATGTCGTACACGCGCAGCTGGTTCAGGCATGAGCGTCTTATGATCGGTGCCCGTAGCTGCGGCGCCGCAGCTCGCCTCATCGAGGACGCGATGGAGTTTGCCAACAACCGGATCGTCGATGGGCTGCCGCTCAGTGAAAAGCAGCTGATTCAAGCCATGTTGGCCGATAGCGTCACTGAGCTCTACGCCTCCCGGCTCATGACCTACGACGCGGCACGATCGTGGGACAGGGGTGACGACCTGAAGGCGCAACATGCCCGTTGCTCCATGGTGAAACTCTACGCCTCCGAAATGGCCAACCGCGTAGCCGACCGTGCAGTCCAGATCTTCGGCGGCCGCGGCTATATGCGGGAGAACGTCGCCGAACGATTCTTCAGGGAATTGCGTGTCGATCGCATTTGGGAAGGTACAAGTGAGATCCAACGGCTTATAATCGCTCGGTCGCTATTAAAGCGTGGCCTGGACGGAATGTGACAAAACCGCATCGAATCATCGCAAGCATTTTGCTGTTGCTGAGTGCATGTAGTGGTGATTCGGTTAACGGCCCAGGCTCCGAGAACGTTGTCAACGTATACAACTGGGCCGACTACATCGGCAAAGACACCATCAAGAACTTTGAAGCCGAGACCGGCATCAAGGTCAACTATGACACCTACGCTGCGTCGGCGACCGTAGATGTAAAGCTCCTAACAGGCAACAGCGGCTATGACGTCGTATTTCACAGCAATGTGCTGTCTTCGAAGCTTGTCGACACTGGCGTCTATCAGAAGATCGATATGAGCCGGATACCCAACCTGAAAAACCTCGATCCGGACACCATGCGGAGGATCGACGTGTACGAGTCGATTCGGGGTTACTGGGTTCCGTATCATTGGGGGTCAACGGGCTACAGCTGGAATGAAGAATTGGTTCGCGAAAGACTACCCGACCAGGACATGAGTACGGCTGCTGTTTTGTTCGACCCCGAAATTGTTTCCAAACTCGCCGATTGTGGCGTGAGTTTTTTGGATGGTACGACGAGTCTCATTCCGATGGCACTCGCTTACCTCGACCTCGACCCAAATGCTCTTGATGAGGAAAGCCTGAGCAAGGCGCAAGAAATGCTCTCAGCCGTGCGACCCTATGTGCGCTACTTCAGTAATGACAAGTTCATCTCGGACATGCCCAATAAGGAATTGTGCGTGTCCATGAGCTGGTCAGGGGACTATTCAACCGCCATGAATACGGCCAAAGCGGCTGGCATCGATATCGATCTTCGCTACGTAGTCCCCGTCGAAGGCGCGTCTCTCTGGATCGATGGTCTTTACATCCCATCTGATGCTCAGCATGTCGACAACGCCTACACGTTCATTAACTACCTCGCGCGTGCAGACGTGGCCGCTGAGATAACGAATCAAGTGCAATACGCCAACGCGAACGCGGCGTCATGGGAGTTTCTCGGCGAGGAGACGTTCAATAACCCCGCGGTGTTTCCCGACCAGGAAAGTTGGGACCGTATGTTTACAATTCGGATGGGCGAGCCCGCCCAGGAACGAATGCGAACACGAACCCTGGCGCGGGTAAAAAGCGGACTATGAAAGACTTCATTCACATCAAGGGTATTAGCAAGCGCTTCGGCAGTTTTGTCGCGGTCGACAACGTTGATCTTGAAATCGCCAAAGGTGAACTGTTTTCCATTCTTGGCGGATCAGGCTGTGGCAAAACAACCTTGCTCCGAATGCTTGCGGGGTTCGAGATTCCTTCGTCAGGGACCATCGAAATTGACGGAACCGATGTAACGAACCAAGCGCCGTACGACCGACCCGTCAATATGATGTTTCAGTCCTATGCGCTATTCCCTCATATGAATGTTGCACGGAATGTCTCCTATGGGCTCCGCAAAGATGGCGTCTCTCGAAAAGAAACGAGCAAGCGCGTCGACGAGATGCTGGAGCTTGTACAGCTAAGCGAATTGAAGACTCGAAAACCCGATCAACTGTCCGGCGGCCAGCGCCAGCGCGTCGCCCTGGCCAGGGCGCTTATAAAACGTCCGAAAGTACTGTTGCTCGATGAACCGTTGGCAGCGCTTGATAAGAAACTTCGTGAGCGCACGCAATTCGAGCTCATGAACATCCAGGAGGAACTCGGCATTACCTTCGTCGTCGTTACGCACGATCAGGAAGAGGCTATGACCTTGTCGAGCCGTATCGCCGTGATGGATAAGGGCCGGTTTCAACAAATCGGTACACCGAAGGAAATTTACGAGTTTCCTCACAATCGTTTCGTCGCCGACTTCATTGGCACAATCAATACGTTTGAGGGCGTTGTTACGGTCGTTAAAGAAGACAGGATAAGCGCCTATTCCGACGAGGCCGGTGAGACCTTGTCGGCGCTGGGCAAGCAGCTCGTCGACGTCGGGCAACAGATTGAGATCGCGGTTCGTCCCGAGAAAATATTTATCGGCAAGGAGAAACCGGATGCCTCTGATGATGTCTGCATCGAGGGTGTGGTCGATGATCTTGGCTATCTCGGCAATCGCTCGCTCTATCGAATCAGGCTTGCCAGCGGCAAGATTGTACAAGTCAGCTCGCAAAACAGGCGCCGGTCTGTCACTCGCTTTCTTGAGTGGGAAGACAAGGTATGGATTTCCTGGAAACCACTCAGTGCTGTGGTCTTGCTTGACTAATGATTAACAGCATCAACAATCGTGATGAGTTATGGCGGCGTTTCGCGGTGGCCGCACCGTATCTTTGGCTGCTGGTTTTCTTCCTCGCGCCATTCGCCATCATTCTCAAGATCAGCCTGGCCGACCCAATACTGGCACAGCCGCCCTACTCGCCCTCGTTCGATAGCGACGGCACACCATCCATGACGCTGGGCAACTACGGATTCCTGTTGTCCGACAATCTTTACGTAATAACGTATCTGCGTTCCGTTGCGATGGCGCTTATTACGACAGTGCTTTGTTTGCTGCTCGGCTTCCCGATGGCGTATGGCATTGCCCGATCTCCAGCGGCAACACGAAATATCTTGCTCCTATTGATCATCCTGCCCTTCTGGATATCCTTTCTATTGCGTGTGTACGCGTGGATGGGATTGATGAACACCCACGGTGTAATCAATACATTGCTGCTTTGGCTGGGTCTGATCGAACAACCGCTAAAGATCATGTATACAGATTTCGCGACGGCGGTTGGACTGGTCTATTCCTATTTGCCGTTCATGATATTGCCGCTGTACGCAACTCTTGAACGTATGGATATGGACCTCATCGACGCCGCACAGGATCTCGGTGCATCGCGCTCGCGAGCGTTTTGGGATATTACCTGGCCACTCGCCAAGCCTGGCACGATCGCCGGATGTCTGCTGGTGTTCATTCCGGCGATGGGAGAGTACGTCATTCCGTATTTGCTCGGTGGGCCTGACTCCTTGTTCATCGGGCGAGTCTTGTTCGACGAATTCTTCCTGAATCGCGATTGGCCGCTGGCTTCTGCGGTAGCCGTTGTTCTGCTGCTGCTGTTAGTCGTTCCGATCGTCTTGCTGCAACGCGCTCAGGCCCGGGATAAGGAGCAGGTGGCGTGAAGTCCCGTTCGCGATTCATCCTTACGGTACTGTCGTTTGGCTACGCCTTCTTGTACATACCGTTGATCTCGGTCATTTTCTATTCATTCAACGCCTCCAGCCTCGCGACTGTTTGGGGCGGATTCTCGACGCGCTGGTACGGTGAGCTGTTCAGAAATGAACAAGTGATTGATGCTTTGTTCCTGAGCTTCAAGATTGCCGTTACGTCGGCAACGCTCGCAACCCTGCTCGGAACGATGTCGGGTCTTGCTTTGGCGCGCTTTGGTCGCTTCAAAGGACGCACCTTGTTCTCAGGAATGATCTCGTCACCCATGGTCATGCCCGAAGTCATCACCGGATTATCACTACTGCTCTTGTTTGTCACCTTGCAGCAGCTGACAGGTTGGCCGGGTCAGCGCGGCTTCTCTACTATTACTATTGCGCATACGACATTCTCGATGGCCTACGTTGCCGTCATCGTGCAATCGCGTTTAGTCGCGATGAATGAATCACTGGAAGAAGCGGCCATGGATCTTGGCGGTCGACCGTTGCGAGTGGTCTTCGACATTACATTGCCGCTGATAGCACCGGCGATGATCGCGGGCTGGCTACTCTCGTTCACGTTGTCGCTCGACGACCTGGTCATTGCGAGTTTCGTGTCCGGACCCGGCAGCACGACCCTGCCTATGTTGATTTTCTCGAAGGTGAAACTCGGCGTTTCACCGGACATCAACGCGCTGGCGACACTCATCATCGTCACCGTCAGTTTCGGTGTCGCCGTCGCGTGGTTCACGATGCGCCGCACCGCCCGGTCGAACTAGGGCCGCTGCAGCTCCACCAGTATCCACTCGATATAAATTTGCTCCAGCGCTTCCATGCCGGAAAACGGGCCAGGCTCGTAGTACTTGGAGTGCACGCCTTTGGAGTTGTTGACGATGATTTCTTTGTCGGCCGCGGTGGTAACGTCCCAGAGCCATGTTAGCTCGTCGACGTCATAGTCCTTGACCTCTACAGCATCGTCTCGGACCAACCAATAGATCTCGCAATTGGAATTGTTGTGATCGACGGGCGTGAAGACGTAGCAAACGACGTGGTCGTTATAAGCCAATAGAAAAGAGAACGGTCCAAACGAGAGATCAGCCTGACCGCCGTCGTAGCCTTTGATGCTTCCGAGCAGCGGCGCAACCGGCTGACCATCTTTGCTACCGGTCTTGTACTTGCTGAACATAGCGGTGCGGGCAAAACCGAAGCCAATCTCGCCAGGACGCGCGGCGCTGTCAACATGATCGATCTCGATATCCTTGATACCGCAGGCTTCCATATTCTCGTACATATGCTTTGATGCGCGCTCACGCTTTTCATCATCGAGCATCATCGTATGCATTAGTGCGTACTCGGGATGCGCCGTTGCGCAGTGGTAGCACTCCTGATAGTTCTCAATCGACAACTTCCAGTTCGCCGGAATCGCATAGCTTTTTTGCGCGACGACTTTCAGGTTCTCGAAGTCGTACATCCCCATGGGTTCTTTCAGGTCACGTATAGCGCCGTCAAGCGATGGCGGATTGTCGTCAAAGCACACGAACATCAGCCCATGAATTTCGCCGACTGAAACGGATTTCAATCCGTGTGTCGACATGTCGAAGCCATCATTCATGTTACGGGCGGCAGTCAGGTGGCCATCTATGTCGTACATCCAGCCATGATAAGGACACTGAAACTTGTCAGCATGGCCCTGGTGATCAAGGCAAACCAGCGAACCGCGATGACGACAGACGTTCGCAAAACCTTTCAGGTTTCCGTCGCTCCCACGAACAATTATTGCCGATTCCCTGCCGACGTTGAGCACTTTGAAGTCGCCAGGCTCCGGCAACTGCGACGCATGGCCTGCAAGAATCCAATTGCGGTTAACAATTTTCTCAAGCTCAAGTTCGTAGATGTCCGGATCGGTATAGAAGCGCTGGTCGAGGGAATGACCCGGCTTCTGGCTGGCAATCAACTCTGCGATCGATCGCTCGTCGTTATTCATGACGGCACTCATTGTTTAATTCCACAATATGAAACGTAATCAGGTAAGACTTGTTACGATATCACAGCGCAATCATTTGACGAGATACGGAAGATTACGAATGCTGCAGAAACCAACAACGGCTGTGCTTTTTTTCATCACGTTTCTTGTTGCGTGTGGCGGTCCAACGCCTGCAATTACCAGCACGCTTATCTCAAACGCAGTCATCCACGACGGTTCAGGCAGCGACGCAATTCGCGGCGCGGTCAGAATCGATGGTGACCGCATCATTGAAGTCGGTGAGATCGAGCCGCTGGCTGGAGAGATCATCATCGACGCCGCTGGCCTTGTTCTCGCGCCGGGCTTTATCGATACCCACAGCCATCACGATAGCGGTATGAGTGATCACCGCCACATGCCCGGCGCCCTCAGTCAGGGAATTACGACTATCGTCCGAGGTGCCGACGGTTTTTCCGATGTCGCCGATGAATTCAGCTTTGTCGCACTTAATGCGTTCAACGAAGCATTCGCGGCCGCGCCGACAGCCGTCAACGTCGCCTCGTATTCGCCACACAACAGCATTCGCCTTCACGTAATGGGGGAGGACAGCAAACGTGAAGCGACGCCTGGAGAGGTGGCAGCGATGGCAAAACTTGTCGCCGCTGACATGGCGGCTGGAGCAATTGGACTTGCGACGGGCCTTGAGTACGAACCCGGCATGTATTCATCAACCGAGGAGCTTGTGCAGTTGGCCAGCGTCGCCGCGTTGTCCGGTGGAAGATACATGAGTCATCTTCGCGATGAAGATGAATTCTTCATGGAGGCCATAGACGAGCTAATCCATATCGGAAGAGAAGCGTTTCTGCCCGTTAAAATCTCACACATCAAAATGGCAGACCGTGAGCTGTTCGGAACAGCGCAATCGGTCATAGATGTACTGAACCTCGCAAGAGCTCAGGGCGTCGATGTGTCGGCAGACATCTACCCTTACGAACATTGGGCGAGTGATCTCTTTGTTCTGTTTCCGAGTCGCGACTTGATCAACTGGGAGTCGGTCGAATACGCGTTTGCGCATACGGGAGCTCCCGAGGATATTTTGATAACGCGATTTTTGCCCGACCCGAGATTCGAAGGACTGACGCTCGCAGAAATTGCTCAACAAACGGAGAAAGATCCGGTCACCCTGCTGCTCGATATGGCTCAAGCGGGTTCAAAGTACATCGATGAGACCGGCCATGAAGGCACGTGGATCATTGTAAAAGGCATGGATGACTCGGACGTGAGCACATTCATGCAATGGGATTTCACCAATCTGTGTTCCGACGGAATGCACAACGGCGATCATCCAAGGGGGCATGGCGCGTTCCCGCGATTTCTAAAACACTATGTCCGTGACCTCGGAGTGATGGACCTTCCCGAAGCTATCCACAAAATGACTGCGCTCTCTGCGGGCTCTATCGGCGTCAGCGACAGAGGACAGATTCGAGCGGGCTACTACGCTGATCTGGTTTTATTTGATCCCGCTTTGATCGAAGACAAAGCCACGATGAAAGACTCATCACCCTTGTCCGTTGGCGTGATGTCCGTGTGGGTCAACGGTGTTCTTGCCTTCGACAACGGCGAGCCAACAATGGAGTATCCCGGTCGTATTGTTCCCCGAGAGGGGAAGTGATCGACTCGTCAGCGGCCCAAATATGCGGTCAGAGTTTGTCAAACTGACTCTCGGAAACTGGCGCTGCGAGCGTCAGCAAGAAGACTTCGATCTGCCCTAACTCTCGGCTGCTGAGGCCGAGCGGCTTCGCCTCGTTGTGACCAATCATCGCATCGGGCGCTTCATTGTAGTGCTCCAGAACCGCCGCGATGGTGGGCAACTGTCCCTTGTGCATGAAGGGCGCCGTATTTTCGAGATTCCGAAGTGACGGCGTTTTGAACGCGCCGATGAGTTCTATCCCAGTCCGAGCAAAATCCAGCTCATCGCAGCGCTGCGTTGGGTCATCGCTGTACGCACTCCTACAATTGAATTCGTTCGCCAGGACTTCCTTGATGCCCGCTGCCCTCGCTTTGTCCGGCACGTCGCCGGGAAAACTGATGATCCCTGTGTTGTGGAATTCATGGTTCGTGAACAGAGGGCCGTTGTGGCATTGCGTACAGTTCGCTTCGCCGATGAACAAACGAAGACCTCGCACCTCGTCTTCGCTGAATAGTTCGCGCTGATGATCGGCATCACCATTGATGACCGCATCGACATATTCGTCGAATCGCGCGGCGGTGGGCATCAGGGTCCGCTCGAACGCGGCTATCGATTTTCCGATATTCGCAAAAGCGGTATTGAGCTCCGTATTGTCGAATAGCGCCTCATATTGCTTGCGGTAACTACCGTCCTGCAAAACCAGCTCAACGATCTGCGTTCTATCCATCGCATGCTCGTTGGCATCCTCGAGCGGCGCCAGCGCTTGCGCCCACTGGCTGTCTCGGCGACCGTCCCAGAACTGCCATGGACTGTATCCACCACCAACGATGCTCGGTGTGTGTCGATCCGTTGTCCCGATGGCCTGTGCTTTTTGCAGGCCGTCCGTAAAGCGGCGCTCAGCCTGATGGCAAGTTGCACAGGAAATCCCTCCATTGGCGCTCAGTCTTGGATCGAAAAACAGCTGCCTGCCCAACTCGGCTGCCAACGGATCATCCGCAACGGCGTTGCTCGGATCCGGCGGTAAGTCCGGAAGAGACTCGAGCCATAGTGACTCAAGCATGGCAATCTCTTCTTCTGTCCAATCGGCGGGCGTCGACCACTGGTCGCAAGCGCTGACAGCCAGAAAAAGCACGGCTATACCGACGGCGAGTCTAAAACTATTCGAATTCACAGCTGTAAAGGAATCGTAGTTACTGATGTCTTGCCATCCGCCGTCACGCTCACAACGATTTCCCAATAGCCGCTCATGTGAAACCGCATGCCCTCGAGCTTATAGTCGCCGTCGCCGAGTTCTTCTGTCACCCGAGGTTTGGTGGGCAGTCCATGATCGTGGTCAGGCATGCCACCCTCGACATCAATTGTCGCTCCCTCGACTGCCAGACCGCTGTCAGTTTCGACGTGCAGAATCCAGCTGTGCATATCGTTAATGACGGGATCGCCATCGAGCGTCGTATAGGTAACCACCAGGCCTTCTGCGAACGACGCTGGAGATACGAGCAGCAGGAAAACCGCCAGACCCATCCCTGTTGCCGCTTTGTTGCCGAACCAGGCTTTCAGTCTTCCACTCATGAGCAGGTATTGAAGTTGAATTAACACAAGTAATCCTATGAAGAATGGCCAGTAGCCCAGGCCCGTATATCCGACCTCAAACGGAAATACAGCTGCATAAACCTTGCCGGTTTCAGGGTGAATCGCCGAGACGATCCCAATGAAGTCACCTTCTTCTGAAAACTCGTAATTGACAAGATAAATATCGGGCTCAACGGCCGGGGGCCGATAAAAGACCGTAGCGCTATCAATATCATCAATCGCATCGACATCCTCAATACGGGCAAATCGGCCTTTGCCTGTCACGTCGCGAATAATTCGAAAGTCGACGAGCATCTCGGACAGTGAGTCGTGCTGATACTCCATTACGAAAACGCTCTCCGCCGCGGTGGGCAGATCTTCGCAATACTGTTTATGCCCGCTTTCGCTCGGCTGGTAGATTTTGAAGTGTGCACTAAGGTAATTGACCTTGATTACGCACAGATCGTCTTCCTCCACGACGCCGCCATGTGCAAGTGCATTCTGCGGCAGGGAAGCAAACAGGAAACAAAAAAGAAGGCAATGAAAGTTGATGCGGTGCACAATCATGAGTCCATTCTAACCATACTCCCTATTCCCCGAAACAATGACGTTAGCTCTTAGCATTATCGCGTTGCTACTCGGCCCTTTGATTTATGCCGCAGGCCGCAAGAACCACATTGCGCAGCGCATTTTCAACGCGGCGATTCTGCTCGCGATCCTCGTCATCATTGCCGTTCATATCGTTCCGGAAGCGCTCAGGCATGGGGGGTCTATGGCCGTCATCGTCATATTGATTGGGCTTGCGTTTCCAATACTTCTGGAGCGACTGTTTCGAAAAGCGACGGATACAGCACATCTGGTCATCGTCGCTATTGCCGCTCTGGGGCTCTTGATTCACGCCGTTGTCGACGGTATTGCACTTCTACCGCAAAGCGGAAACGGTCTGGCCTACGCGATTATTCTGCACCGTATACCTGTCGGCATGGCGCTTTGGTGGGCGATTCAGCCTAACTTCGGAAAAACGGCGGCCGTCACTGCATTCATTCTGGTTGGGATCGCCACCGCAGCGGGCTATTTTGTCGGCGAATCGATCATCGCGGTAGCCGAGGCACGTTCTTTGGCGATGCTGCAGGCCTTCGTGGCTGGCTCTTTGATTCATGTCGTGGCATTTGGCGTTAAGCACAAGCACAAGCACGACTGATCACAGCGGCTCTATTCGAGATAGTGCCCGCGATAGAAAATAAGCGGATCGGTTTTTCTATCCTCGAATTTCAACACGCGACCTACCAGGATCGTGTGATCACCGCCTTCATAGCGGTGCTCGGTCTGACATTCAAAGACTGCCGAATAAGTGGGCAGTATCGGAACACCGGCAATACCCTCGTCGCAGTCCAGATCATCGAATTTAATGCTGCCGCTCGCCGCGAACCTCTCGCTGATATCACGCTGATGCATCGCCAGAACGTTCACCGCAAAGTGCTCCGCTTCCACGAAGACGTCGAAGCTCTGGGAGTCCGCCGCAACACTCCAAAGCACGAGCGGCGGTCGCAGCGAAACAGAATTGAAGCTGTTGATCGTAATTCCTGCTTTTGCGCCGTTCTTATCAAGCGCTGTAACGACGGCAACCCCGGTTGCGAAACAACCCAGCGCGCGCCGATAGGCACTTTGATCAAATTCAGTCGATGACAACGGCTACCCTTTTTTCATCAAAGAAATTGTACGACAACGCCAGCAATCCGCCGGCCATCAAATGCCAAACACCCCAGACAGCCGCGACCGCGGCTGCGCCACCAACACCCTTCAGTTGTGACAGCAAAATAATAAGGGCCAGGCCCGAGTTTTGAATGCCGACTTCAAACGTTAACGCACGCCGCACCGCCGACCGCCGCGTGAGCGCCAAACCGACGAGAGCACCGGTGGCGAACGCGGCGGTATTGTGCATGATTGTGACGCTTACAAGCAAACCAACGGCCGGCCAGAGCACTGGATAGAAGTAGATAATGCCGTAAACGATAGTTGCGCCCAGCACGGAGGCACCGACGACCATAGTGCGCTTCCTGATTCGTTCGGCGACGTCCGGCGCTCTTGCTGCAACGGCCATTCCAGCCAGCAGCGGAATGGCCAGCAACAAGGTTGTCTGACCAATGAAGAGCATCGGACTTACCTCGAGAGTGGCCAGGAGATTCGCGGTTGGTTGATACGCTTGCACCCAGAACAGAGTCAACGCTGGTGTCAGAAGTGCTGCGAGCAAACTGGAGGTCGCCGTCAGCCCGACGGACACAGCAACATCTCCGCGAGACAGATACGTGAGCAAGTTGGAAATAGATCCGCCCGGGCAGCACGCTACTACGATCATTCCAAGCGCTATAGACGGTGGCGGCGAAATAAGGTGAATCAAACCAAATGTCACCAATGGCAACAAGGCAACCTGAGCAACGATCCCGCCGATATAAAGTTGCGGCCTGTCCACCAGTATTCGAAAGTCACTGACGCGAAGCCCCAGCGCTACGCCGAACATGACCAGCATCAAAGCCAACGCCACACCGGCCTGCCCCATCGGATCAAGGACAATCCTCAGGTTGTCCAGCGTTTCGATATCGACGTTGCTCAACTAGGAACCGTCAGCTGCTAACCGTTGCTTCGGCGGAACGGGTGAGAAATAGCCAACGATCAACAACATCACACCGACACCAAGGAACGAAACGATTCGGGCGACCGTACCGGTGTTGCCGAGATCGATAACAAAAAGCTTCAAAACGACCAGCACCATTAATCCCGCGCCAGCCATCCAGACATTACGGTTCACGCGCTTCGTACCCAGCACCATTCCGCTCAGGCCGAGAATGGCCCAGTAGATCGACAGAGCACTTTGCACGCCGACAGATTCGAACAAAGCGCTACCGTCCCACGGTACGCCCGTTGTGTGGTGCACGATGCGAACAACGGAAATCGTCGAAAGCACCAGCGCCGTCGCCGCCAGAACAGTCTGTGGCAACTGTGTATCTTCGCCAAGGCCCCAGCGATCATTCTGCTGCTCAAGCTGCAAGCCATACCACATCAGAGCAACGCCAACGATCGACAGAACGTCGTACGGATTCAAAATCGGTATGTAGGCCCACGGAGACGGGTCGCCCGGATCACCGATGACCGTGATAACGACGAGCATCATATAACCAACCACCAGCAGCAATGCGGCTGTGAAGTACGCATCGGAATGCTGTGCAAACGGCCAACGCTGACTATTGCCACGATTCTTGTGCTCGAACAGCAACGCAAATGCGGAAGCAGCTATGAAGAGCATGGTCGCGGTCGCGATCCAGACCACATTGTCCACAACTTGATCAACCTGCCACATCAACTCGAAGGCAAGCAGGCCGGTAAAGAATACTGCTCCCGAGCCATGCGCTAGTGATTCCAGTTGGTTTTCCTCTCCTTCATAGACATACAGAATCCAGACGTGTGCAGCTATAGCGAACAGCCATCCGAGCACACCCAGTCCTTCGAAAAAGTGATCGTGCTCCAGAAGGTAGGCAAGCGCACCGACAAACAAGGCGGGTAACAGAGCCAGCGATACGCGTGCATACGCTATCCAGGCGAATCGTTTCCCGGCGTACGCGATTGCTGCCAGACTGGCCGATCCGAACAGCAACAATCCGTGAAGCTGATTGCTTGACGAAACGCGGTCCATGATCTCCGCCGTTCCTGCGCCAAACCAGAACAACAGCCCCCAAACAAGAAGACCGATCGATAAAGGACGAAATGCAGCGTCGGCGCGCTCATCGGTGCGCAATTTTCGCGCCGAATACAACGCCATCCACGCGATCATCGCGCCACCGAGGAAATTCCCGTTCAGTACCGGAATACCGAGATTGTCGGTCCAGCCATTCGCGATGAGACCCGCACCACCGACCAACGGCAAGAATCCGAGTGTGATTTGCCAGAGTGTTAGCCAATGCAATCGATTCGCAGCGGCAAGCATAGCCACGAAGCTGGCGCCAAAATAGCTGATCGCAATCAGCAGTTCGCTGCTGTGGCTCGCACGATCGGAAATTTCGAAATATCCGGTGCCGAACCACCAGCAAAGACCCCACACCA
>CAZMRZ010000042.1:23584-26831 GCA_964568835.1 uncultured Woeseiaceae bacterium
CGCAGCCACATGGCCAACGCCGCATAGAACGCAGAGACGACCGCTGCGCTGATCGCGAGACCGTACTCCGTGTCATTTAGTAGTTGAGTTTGCAGTGCGAATGCGATCGTTGGCGTACCGAACAACAAAGTGCCGTCGACGTATCCGCGAAGATCCGGCGGCCTCCGAAGCGCGAACAAAACCGCGATGATCGTATAGAAAAGGAAGTAGAGAACGAGGAACGGCTCTGTTGTTGCGAAGAACTGGGGCTCGTAGTATTGATAACCCCAAATCGTTCCCACGCCAAAGGTAAAAACAAAGCCGATGATGTTGAGCTCACGCCAGGGTCGATACCACGCGACACCCAGAATCGCGCAATTCAAGATCAGGTAATAACTGAACAGGCCGATGTAGTTGCCGCTTCCGGTTGAGACCAGCAGCGGGGCGAGAAACCCGCCCGTCGTTCCCAGAATCGCAAAAGCTCTCGACTCCTGTTTGATAGCGAGCGCGCCTGTCGCTGCTGTAACCAGGATAAGCAGTCCGAATGCAGCCGTTGGTGATAGGAGATCGTGAAGTCGAAGCGCAGCGAATATCGTTAGAAAGAGGACGCCAATGCCGCCGCCCTGAAGACTCAAGGCAAAGACGCGATTGTCGTTGCGCATACGCCAGCCAACGGCCAGAAGGAACGTCGCGAAACCCGCTACGGCCAGATAGCGCAGACTCATCGGTATCGTGAAGTACCCTTCGTCGGCAGCGAACTTAAGAAAGAATGCCACGCCAAAAAACGAAATAATGACGCCGACCTTGACCGGCACGTTGCCGGTCGTCAGCCAACGCTTGGCAACGTCAATGGTGTGCTGGCCCATACCCGGCTCTGCGGGCGTAACCGGTGTTCGCTCGTGGACAACAACATCGGGCTCAACGTCTTGCCTGATCGCTGGCTTGACGACGGTCTCTACCACTGGCGTGGGTTCGATGACTGGTGTGGGCGGCGGCGTTGGCGCGACTGGCGGTGAGGGTTCGTAAATCGACACGCGCGGCGTCGACGCGAAACTCTTCTTCGCCGTTTGTTCGACCGGCGCGGTCGCTGCGTTACGCCGCTCAAGCGTGTCGACACGATCGAGCAATTTGCGAATGCTGGACTGTGCTTTTAGCAATCGCTGGAATAGCCAGCCAATGAGCATGCCAACGAAGAAGCCGAAGGCGGCACGGCCCCCTGACATCAACCATGCGCCACCGAGCGCGCCAATCAAAGCAAAAACGAAACCCATACTAGCGACCTCGATGTTCGTCGAAGAACTCAAACATCAGCTGCGAACCCCAGAACTCTGCGTCCGAGTCGGGAGCAATGCAGATTGTCTGTTCGGGCATACTTGCCGCCTGCAGCTCCGTTACACAATAACCGTTACTGCCGCGAAAGCCCGGCGTACCCGGCCAACGGTGATTGCCCTCCGGCCAGATACAGTCGATAGCAGGATAGTCTGTCTCACCGCACGCGACCGTGCACTGCACCCCAATTCCATCGATAGTCGGGGACGTCCATTCGCTCCTCTCAATACCACACGCCTTATCGGCGACCCAGTAATCCGTTATTGCAGTCGTCGCGGCGTAAAAGTACCCCGACCCGCTCACGCTGCCATCGAAAGGCACTACGTTATCCTTGCCGCCGTTGATCTGCAGAAGCGGCATCGACTCAGCTGGGGTGCACTCAAACCCCGGCTCTACCCGCGCACCGACCAGCACGGCGGCGGCGAATAATTCGGACGCTTCGCATGCCGCTCGATTGGCCATTTGGGCACCGTTGCTGAATCCGGACAGGAATATGCTGTCATCGTCTACTTTGAAGCTGACGGATAACGTCGCCACCAATGCCTTGAGAAATCCAAGGTCATCATTGCAGGACGCCCAGCCGCACTTGCCGCAGGAACCGCACTCGGGTGGACAGGCGTATTCGTCAGCATCGTCAGTGCAGATCGGACCGGCTGGACCCCTGTCGAAACCATCGGAGATATGATTCCAGCTCGTCGCTTCCCATTGTGTCTCGGGCGAGTCACCGGCCATGAACCAGGTGCCTTGCGGATACACGACAACGTAGCCAAACTTCTCTGCATAAGAGTTCAGCCCCTGCGTAACTTCCGCTTCAGTGCCTGTCGCGGTACCGCCATAGCCATGCAGAAAGATCGCCGTCGGATGATCTTTCTTGCCGTCATAGCTCGATGGCAGGAAAACGAAGTATTCGCGCTCAAGTCCGTCGTGTTCGAGCACGTATCGGGTCATTGGCCCGGGTGCGACATCGTCGCGAGCACAAGCGGCGATAGTCATTGCCACGCAGAGTCCAATCAGCAGCCAGCCCTGTCTGTTCACGCAATACTCCCTCTTTCCGACAATAAGCTCATTTTAGGGCAGATTGGCCTTCATGTGCCGGGTTCTTGCTATCCTTAAAGAAAAATCAGACGCGACCTGAGTGCCTGTTGATGTCGCCGGGCTCGACCGAAAAAACCGAAGAGGGGATTACCGTGATTAATAAGATTGCCGCTTTAGCGGCGTTCGCCCTGCTGTTGCAGGGCTGTGACAAGAGTTCAGAGGACGACGGATCTGCGCCGTACGCGAGTCGCTATCAGCCGTTGGCCAGCGAAGCGACGTTGCTGAGCGGCGCCACAGTCCTTCTGGGCAATGGCGAACGCATCGATGACGCCGACGTTTTGATCGCCGACGGAAAGATAGTCGAGGTCGGAACCGAATTGTCCGCCGGCGACGCCACTATCGTTGATGCCAGTGGCAAATGGATAACGCCCGGCGTGATCGATGTGCACTCCCATCTTGGTGTTTACGCCTCCCCCGGTACCGAATCGCACTCCGATGGCAACGAGGCGACGGCGCCCGTTACGGCACAAGTCTGGGCCGAACACAGCGTGTGGCCGCACGACCCCGGATTTCCACAGGCGCTTGCCGGTGGCGTGACGTCGATGCAGCTACTGCCCGGATCCGCGAATCTTATCGGCGGACGAAGCGTAACCGTCAAGAACGTTCCGGGTCGTAATGTGATGGACATGAAATTCCCGGGCGCGCCGCATGGCTTGAAGATGGCCTGCGGTGAAAACCCGAAACGCGTCTACGGCAGTCGTGGACAGGCGCCGGGGACGCGCATGGGCAATGTTGCCGGCTATCGAGCGGCCTGGATCGAGGCGGCGGAGTATCGTGACAAGCTGGCCGCAGCTGAGTCGGGCAAAGGCGAAGCTCCAACACGCGACCTGCGTCTGGAAACACT
>CAZMRZ010000043.1:0-26753 GCA_964568835.1 uncultured Woeseiaceae bacterium
GCATTCCTTACGCGATGCAATTACTTGGACCGCAGTTGTCGGAGGCGCGCCTGTGTCGAATCGGATATGCGTATGAGAAGGCCACCGATTGGCATGATCGCCATCCTACCGTCTAGGTAAGATCGCCCCGCGACAGACCGCTATTGGCCGAAAGCAGCCCCTCGTGGCCGTGCCGCCGAACGTCCCCTTTCAGTGAAAGCAGACATTCGCACCGAAACGATTCAAGAATAGGCGTTTTTGCCCAGATTCATCGCTGCCCAATCGTCGGCGGGCGGGGCAGGTACCGCCAAGTTAAATGGCCGATTTTGATAAACTCGGCTCATGAATACTTACAAACGCCACCGATTCCCACCCGACATTATTTCCTACGCAGTCTGGCTCTACTATCGATTCAATCTCAGTCACCGTGATATTGAAGATCTATTGTCCGAACGAGGTATCACCGTCAGCCGAGAGGCAATCCGGTTATGGAGTATCAAATTCGGTGCCCTTTATAGTCGGAGGCTAAAGCGAAAGCATAGGGGCTTCGGTGACACTTTCTACATTGACGAAGTATTCGTGAAAATCAACGGCAAGCAGCATTACTTGTGGCGGGCTGTTGACCAGGATGGCGAAGTCGCTGATGTGTATCTCCAGGCAAAGCGGGACGGTGCTGCAGCCAAGCGCTTCTTCAAGCGTCTATTGAGAAGCTACGGTGGCGAACCGAGGAAGATTGTGACGGACAAGTTGAGAAGCTACGGTGTCGCGCACCGTGAACTGATGCCGGATGTTATCCACGATGATTCTCAGTATGCCAACAATCGGGCAGAGCAATCGCATGAGGCAACGAGGGTTCGTGAGCGAGGGATGAGGAAGTTCAAATCGGTCGGGCAGGCGCAGAGATTTCTGGGTGCCCATGCAGCTGTCTCAAATCTATTCAACCTCGGTAGGCACCTAGTTCGCGCTCAGCACTATCGCGATCTCAGGAAGAGTGCGTTTGCGGAATGGAGTAGGGCGATTGTTTGAGGTCGGGCTTTAGATTTATCTGGTCTGGCGAAGTTAATTTGTCATTACCCAGCAGGGTGTTACTTACGCGGGCTTGACAGGTGACGCCAAAGCGCTTTGGAGCAATTTGCACGGCGCTATTGAAGAAGATGTCGTACTCGACGACGACTCACTGACATTGGACTTGCAGCCATGGGAGGCAAAACTCATCATGATCAATGGAGTTGCGCCTAACGATTGATAGGAAATACATGCCGTCCCAAGATTGCTGTATCAGATGGTCTCAACAATTTGAGGGGTGCGTGACTTTCGCGTAGAAAAGCACCTTTCCCAATACACCCCGATCAATACCTCGAATCTGGTTTGCCCGCCGAAGGCAGGGATCACTTGGTGTTCAAATAAGTCCAGGCGTGTTACCAAAAATGTGTCCATTGGCGGATGGAGCACGCAACAGAATCAAGCGCTTGGTGATCCAATCGCAGTATTTTGTGGGACAGCGTCGCCTCGTAAGTCGCGGAAACTAAGAGCAAAAGTGGAATTGGGATGACTGGCTTCGAACCGTGTTGCCGTTGTGACAATCTTGTCGTCTGGTGGATTGGTTTCGATTGCACGGTCGGAGGTTCGCACCGACACAGATCGGCTTGGCCGATCTGGACGCACGAAGTGCGCCCCGAAGGGGTGACGAGCGTAGCGAGGAATCAACCGCAGCGAGGACAGGCCGAAGGCCCATCCTTCCGGGCGCGCCAAGAATAAACAGGCCCTCCTTGCGAGAGCCTTTTTCGTTTTGTGCATCCGGATAGAGACTAGAATCACTGTTCGATAAAATGGCTACGTGTGCCGGATAGCGTCTTAGACGCCGACGGCACCCCGATCGGAAATATAGGATGTTGACTAGCTAGCTGGCCAAGATCCGCTGTACGATCTGCGATAGGTGTAAAAATAGAATACATTTCACTTGGAGCTAATGCGCATGGCTGGTCCGTTAACAAACGTCGACCCTGATGGGTTGCTTGAATACTCAGTAGTTTTCACCGATCGATCACTCAATCACATGTCACAGTCATTTCAGAGTGTGATGCGAGACATATCGTCGACGCTGAAAGGCGCATACGGCGCAGAAGCTGTAGCCATCATACCCGGCGGCGGTACCTATGCGATGGAGGCGGTCGCACGCCAATTCGCGACGGACAAGAAGTGCTTGGTCATTCGTAACGGTTTCTTTAGTTATCGCTGGTCGCAAATTTTCGACGCCGGCAACATTCCGGCAGAGCAGTCAGTATTGATGGCACGGCCGACCGAGTCGGGGCCGAATGCGGCGCTCGCGCCTTGTCCGATCGACGAGGTGATCAGCGAGATCGAGACCTTCAAGCCCGACCTGGTTTTCGCTCCGCACGTGGAAACCGCGTCCGGGATTATTCTTCCCGATGACTACCTCGTCGCTGTTGCCGATGCGACCCACAAAAACGGTGGCATGTTCGTTTTGGACTGCGTGGCATCCGGTGCAATGTGGGTGAATATGCAGAAGTCGGGTGTTGATATTTTGATCAGCGCCCCGCAAAAGGGTTGGAGCGCCTCTCCATGCAGCGGATTCGTTATGATGGGGGAGGAAGCGCTTGGGCGTATTGGCAACACCGCGAGCTCGAGTTTTGCTTGTGACCTCAAGAAATGGCTGGAGATCATGCAAGCATACGAAAACGGTGGGCATGCCTACCATGCGACAATGCCGACGGATGCGCTGGTCAAGTTTTCAGAATCGATGAACGAGACAGTCGCGACTGGATTTGATGAGCTACGTGAAGCGCAAGTGGCATTGGGCATTCAGGTTAGAGCACTATTGGACAGCTACGGATTCAAAAGCGTTGCTGCAGAGGGTTTTCAGTCGCCAACCGTCGTGGTTTGCTACACCGATGATGTGGGCATCCACAACGGTAGCAAGTTTGCAGCACAGGGATTGCAAATCGCCGCTGGGGTGCCGCTGATGGTTGATGAGTCCGCAGACTATAGAAGTTTTCGAATCGGCTTATTTGGTCTCGACAAACTCAACGACATAGATCGTACAGTCGTGAACTTGAAAGAGGCGCTAGAGGGTATTGCAAGCGCCTAGCCGGTAACGCTTAGGAGTCTCTATGAGTAATCCAACACAACAATTCAAAACGTCTGGTGCGGCGGTCGGGAATACTGCCGATTAACGACAAGGCCACATCGTCTGTAGATACAGCAGCGTTGGCTGCCAAATTCCGCGAGTTTATCGAGGAAGACTTTGTCGTCTCGAATACGGATTCAATGCGGCCCTTTGAGTGCGACGGCTTGTCCGTCTACAAGGAGATGCCGGGCCTGGTCGTGATGCCTGCATCGACCGACGAGGTTCAAAAAGCGATGCGGCTCTGCTTTGAGCACCGCGTGCCTGTTGTAGTGCGAGGTGCCGGCACCGGATTGTCTGGCGGTGCATTACCACACCCGGACGGCGTGTTGCTGTCGCTAACGCGTTTGTCGAAAATCATCGATGTCGATCCCGAAGCCAGGCTGGCCCGCGTGCAACCAGGGGTACGCAATCTCGAAATCACTGAGGCCTGTGATAAGTACGGTTTGTTCTACGCGCCGGATCCATCGTCGCAGATCGCCTGCTCGATCGGTGGCAACGTGGCCGAGAATGCCGGTGGGGTGCACTGCCTCAAGTACGGTCTAACCGTTCATAACGTATTGCAGTTGACGGTTGTCACCGTCGAAGGCGACGTCTTCTCGGTGGGTAACGAGGGACTGGAGAGCGCTGGTCCGGATTTGATGGCGCTCATGATCGGCTCGGAAGGCATGCTGGGCGTTGTGACCGAAGTCATCGTCAAGCTGTTACCCAAGCCGTCACATTGCCAGGTTGTACTCGCATCCTTCGATAATATTGAGTCCGCGGGTGATGCCGTGGCCGCCGTCATTGCGAGCGGGATTATCCCGGCAGGCTTTGAAATGATGGACAGCTACGCTATCCAGGCGGCCGAAGACTATGCGCATGCGGGATACGATGTTGATGCGGCTGCATTGCTGCTGTGTGAACTGGACGGTACTGCGGAAGAAGTTGAGAGTGGGATCGGTCGGGCGTTAGAGGTGTTCGAGCAATTCGGGGCGACGTCAACTCGCATCTCGAAGGATGAGGCAGAAAGGGCATTGTTCTGGAAGGGGAGAAAGTCGGCCTTTCCGGCGATGGGACGAATCTCCCCGGACTACTACTGCATGGATGGCACGATCCCGCGCCGGAGTTTATCGCACGTCCTTCGCGAAATTGCCCGACTTTCGAGCGAGTTCGGCCTGCGCGTCGCCAACGTCTTTCACGCCGGTGACGGCAATATGCATCCGCTGATTCTTTTCGATGAGAGCAAGCCCGGCGAGCTCGAAAGGGCGGAGGCGTTCGGGGCGAAGATCCTTGAACTGTGCGTGGAGGTCGGCGGCTGCATCACGGGCGAACATGGCGTTGGTGTGGAGAAACTGCCGCAGATGCTCGTACAGTTTAATGACGCCGAGTTGGCGCAGCTGAATGCCATCAAGGATGCCTGCGACCCGGAAGGGCTGCTGAACCCGGGCAAAGGCGTGCCAACACTCAAGCGCTGCCAGGAGTACCGATCCCTATGACCGATCTCAAGCAATTGCTGGAGCAGGTTTCGGATGCGGTATCAGAATCGAAATCACTATGTATCGTCGGCGGCAACAGTAAATGCGATGATGGGCGTGAACAGATCGGTGAGCCGATTTCAGTACGTGAGTACTCCGGTGTCGTCGACTACCAGCCAACCGAGCTGGTCGTCACGGTTCGCGCTGGCACGACGCTGCTCGAGCTGAAAGAGATACTGGCATCCGAGGATCAGATGCTTGCGTGCGAGACACCGGAGTTCGATGGGGTCGCAACCGTAGGCGGCTCGCTGGCCTGTGCTCAGTCAGGGCCATCACGCCCCTGGAATGGCTCCATTCGCGACCAGGTCTTGGGCGTCCGCCTGATCAACGGCAAGGCGGAACATTTGCGTTTCGGTGGCCAGGTGATGAAAAACGTTGCCGGATACGATGTGGCCCGACTACAGGCCGGTGCGATGGGCGCCTTTGGACTTCTGACTGAGGTTTCGTTGAAAGTCCTGCCACGACCAGAGACCTCGAAGACCGTCCGTCGCCCACTGGAAGCGGACGCGGCGATTCGAGTCATGAATGCAGTCAGTATGACGCCGCTGCCATTAACAGGGGCGAGCTGGTACGACGGTGAGTTGCATCTTCGCATTACGGGGCAGTCGAGCGTTGTCGACTCGATCGTCGCCGAGCTAGAGGGAGAGGTGCTCGCCGACGATGACGTATTTTGGACGGCGCTGCGTGAACAACGCCTGCCGTTCTTTGATGGAGCAGGGGATCTATGGCGCTTTTCCATACGAGCAAACGCTCCACACTTCAAACCTGGCGGCGACTGGCTGATCGATTGGGGTGGTGCGCGGCGCTGGATCGCGGGGTCGTACCAACGCAATGAATTCGAGGGCATCGCTGTAAACGCAGGGGGCGAAGTGACGCAGGTTCGCGGTGGTGATCGCGGTGCAGACGTTTTTCCTGTTCTTGCCGCACCCCATCGCGCGATGTTGCAAAGACTGAAAACGGCATTTGATCCGGCTGGCGTGTTCAATCGCGGCCGCCTGTACTCCTGGTTGTAACGGGTCGTTTCATGTATGTAAACCTGCACCCTGCATTTGCTGACTCTCAGGCCGCGAAGGAAGCCGCGGATCTCGTTCAGAGCTGCGTACATTGTGGCTTTTGTAACGCGACCTGCCCGACCTACCAGGACCTGTTCGACGAGCGCGACGGGCCGCGTGGCCGAATTTACCTGATCAAGAACATGCTTGAGAGTGGGCAGGCAAATGACGTGGCCCGCAAGCATCTTGATCGCTGCCTGACCTGCCGCGCGTGCGAAACAACCTGTCCCTCTGGCGTTGAATATGGCCGTCTGGTCGACATAGGGCGTGAAATGGTCGACGAGTCAGGTGATCGACCATTCGTCCAGAAGCTGGTTCGGCGCGTACTGCGATCGGTGTTTCCCTATTCCCGGCGCATCAATGTGCTGCTCGCCCTGGGTCGGTTCTTCTCGCCGATCCTGCCACAAGCGCTGCGGCGTAATATTCCTCCACGGCAAGCACTGGAGGTTCAACAAGCCACGATGCCAGCAGCGGCTCGCACGATGATTGTCCTGGGCGGCTGCGTGCAGGCGGCGGCGACACCGCGGACAAATAACGCGGCTCAACGTGTATTGCGGCGCCTGGGGATCGACCTGGTCGAGGCGAAGGAGGCCGGTTGCTGTGGGGCCGTGAGCTACCACCTGGGCGCGCAGGACGAGGGCCTCGATTTCATGCGCCGCAATATCGATGCGTGGTGGCCGCAAGTTGAGGCGGATGCCGAGGCAATCATAACGACGGCGTCAGGCTGCGGCGTAATGGTCAAGGACTATGGCGAGCTGCTCAAAAACGATCCGGACTATGCGGCGAAGGCTGCGCGTATCAGCGAATTGGCAAAAGATTTGTGCGAAGTGCTCGACGATGAGGATCTGAGTGTATTCGCCGACGTGGCGGACAAGTCACGCACAGCTGTTCACTGTCCATGCACGTTGATGCACGGGCAGCAATTGGGTGGGGTGCTGGAACGCGTCCTCAGTAAAGTGGGAATTCCGCTGAGCAAAACGACGGAGAGTCATCTTTGTTGCGGATCAGCGGGCACTTACTCATTGCTGCAGCCCGATATGAGCCAACGCTTGCTCAAGCGCAAGCTGGCGGCACTTTCAATTGACGACCCGGAACAGATCGTGACGGCAAACATCGGTTGCCAGCTACATCTTGGAGCCGAGGCCGAGGTCCCCGTTAAACACTGGATCGAGTTGCTCGACGCGACGATTCCGCCATGAGGCCCTTGCTTGGTTACTTCTTTCTATGCGCTCATTCAGAGTTTATTGGCGACTTGCACTCCTTTTAGGATGGAATATTTTGGTAACGGACCGACCAGTGGCCGTAAGTAATTGAGGAAATCTTCAGTGACGTAATTACCTGCGTCATTGATGAAATTCTTGGGCATCGCCTGTTTGTCATTGGCGACCTTCTCCAGCGGTGCCGGTTCCAGATGCCAACGATAAGGATCGGTGCTATCTCGAACGATGGCAGGCATGAAATCGGTTTCTTGTTCTTCCACGCAGCGGCGAACTGCCCACCGTCCGATTTCATAAGCTTCATCGGCGTCAGTTTGTGACTGGCAGGTGATCGAACATTGCAGCGCCGCACCGGGTACACAGCATCGGGCTAATAACCCTAAATTTTCGACAACTAAGCGGCGCAAGTTATTGGCTGCATCGCCGAACATATCGGCCTTGAAACCGCCACCGGCAGTGGCCGAGGTTCGTCCCAACGGGACGCCCTTATCATCGCTGACGCCTTCGCCGACGACGACCAAGACTTTGCCCAACTTGCGGTAACAATCCTCGATGTCGGAAAGAATCTGTGAAATGGGCAGGTTCTTCTCGGAGGTGTAAATCAGATGCGGTCCATCATCTTCGTTTTGCTTCGCCAGTGCTGCCGCTCCCGCTAGCCAGCCGTTCGTCTGGCCAAAGGTTTCCAAAATGGTCACCGGCGTGGTCGACTTGAGCGACTCGAGTTCGCGGCTTAGATCCATCGTCGTGATTGCTGCATACCGGGCCGCGCTGCCGTAGCCGGGGCTATGATCCGTTATCATCAAATCGTTATCGATCGTTTTTGGCAAGCCGGCTACACGAAGATCATAATTATGGGCCAGGGCATATTTCGATACTTCATTGGCGGTGTCCTGCGTGTCGTTGCCGCCGATGATGAAAAAGTAACGAATATTCTGGGCTTCGATCACATTAAAAATACGTTCCAGATCTTCCGGACCTACTTTGTAGCGGCAGGAGTTTAAGATCGATGCCGACGTGGATCGCAATCCCGCAATGGTCTCGGCCGATTCCTGGCGCAAGTCGAAGATATCCTCTTCCATGAAGCCTTTGATGCCTTCATGGGCACCGTAGATTCCCTCGATTTCATCGTGCTGCATGGCCTGCTCGACCACCCCTTGCAGGGTGCAGTTGATAACCGCCGTCGGTCCGCCCGACTGTGCAACCAGCAGGTTGCCTTTGAGCTTACTCATTGATTGTCTCCTAATCCTTCTCTATGCGGTCGTATGGAGCCTCTATCATATATTTCCTATTCCGAATCGCATAGGAAAGAATACCGTCGGCCCGGCCCGGCGGGTCATACGGTAAAAGGTCATGGCCAGTGAAACGACGTTGGGTGGTAAACTCACTACTCGGGGTACGTCAACCAGAGGAGTCTAAGGGTTAGGTATGAAAACAATACAATGGCGCTACAAAACATTCTTCCTGACAATTTCAATGTTTTTGCTTTGCGCATGCGACGAAGCCAAAACGACCTATCCAGCGGACGGTCCGCCGAATATCCTGTTTGTCGCAATCGACGATCTCAATGATTGGGTCGGGTTTCTTGGCGGCCATCCGGATACGAAAACGCCGAATCTTGATCGCCTGGCGGATCGCGGTGTGTATTTCACCAACGCTTACACCGTATCCCCGATCTGCGGACCTTCGAGAGCGAGCGTGCTTACGGGCATGCGTCCGGAGACGACGGGGGTCTACAACAACAAAGGCATGTACAAGGACTATGTACCGGACGCTATTGCACTGCCGCGGTTTCTGAAGGACAACGGCTATTACGTCATGGGGTCGGGGAAGATAAATCATGCAATGGGCATGGTTGTTCCCGAAAACTACGACGAATATGGGCCGGATGCCGGGGCTATTGGCGGGCCTTTCACCTGGGAAGAGCTGAGCATGACCCCGGGCGAGGAGGTCGATCGTAGCGACATTCTTGGACAGGCACAGGCCCTGGAAAGCGGTGTGGTAAAAGACGTCTATCCGGGCAAGGTGATCAAACGCGGAACTCTGTCGGCGACCCTGCCACTCAATGGCATCGATAACTTCCTTGATCGTCCCGAGAACGGCTACAACACGTTCGATTGGGGGCCTGTAGACGTTGCAGACGACGAGATGCCAGACGGAAAAATGGCACGATGGGCAGCTCAGAAACTTGATGAGGATTACGACGAGCCGTTTTTTCTGGGCGTCGGTTTTTATCGCCCACATCAGCCGTTCTATGCGCCGCGAAAGTACTTCGATTCCTTCGGCGAAAAACCTGTTTCATTACCAGACACGACGCCGTTCGATTTGTCCGACATGCCCGAGGTTGCTTCGCATTACGCCCACTTCCCGTGGTCCGGTAGCTTCGAGCGCGTCCGCGAATACGAGGCCTGGAACGACGCAGTACGTGGTTACCTCGCGTCGATTCATTTCGTTGATGCACAGGTCGGGATCGTCCTCGACGCGCTGGAAGCCAGTCCTTATCGTGACAATACACTGATCGTCTTATGGAGCGATCACGGCTGGGAATTGGGAGAGAAAGAGCATTGGGGAAAACATTCACCCTGGGAGGGGTCAACACGGGTCCCGTTTCTGATCGTACCGCCAAAAGCTTATGCGATGGAAAAGGGAGCGCAAGCAAGTTTCGTAAGTTTGCTGGATATTTTCCCGACAATTGCGGACTACGCGCAGCTTCCAATCGGCAAGCATCTGGAAGGAAAATCACTCAAACCATTGGTCGAGGGACGGGTAGCCAGTGTGCGCGACTATAACGTAACGACATTAGGTCGTGGCAGTTATGCGCTGCGCAGTGGTAACTTCAAATTCATCAGTTATTACGATGGGACCGAGGAACTCTACGATCTGGAAAATGATCCCAACGAGTGGATCAATCTTGCGGGACGCGTTGAGTATCAGGAAATGCTGGGGGCCTTGCATGAGAAGCTGCCTGTTGATGGCAGGTTCAAAAGGCTCATCCGATATAAAAACTGGAAAGCGCTGATAACAGCGAATGATGAGTTTCTTCTGTTTGACATGCTCGCGACTCCGAACGGAATTGGTGAGCACTCTGAAGTGTCCGCAGAAAACGAAGACGTCGTTGCGCATATTCGCGAAAGATTGCTGGATTACGACGAGTCGAAGCGAAATGTCCTTATTGTGGACGAAGCAATCGATGTCGAAACGGGACCAACGGTCAGTTGGAATGCGATCGGTCAGCTGCCTGACAATACGGGTGGGGAAAACCAGCCGACTCATCTTGGGCTGGGTGGTGCTCTAATTGGTGTTCACAACGATGCACTGATTATCGCTGGCGGTTCAAATTTCCCGGTCTCGGAAGGTGGCGATCTATGGTCTGACGATACCGTAAAGGTGTACTACGATGACATCCGGGTCGCGACGCGAGGGTCAGATGATGGGCGCCTGAGTTGGCACGCGGTCGGCGTGAAACTGCCCGACAACAGTGCGTACGGAGCGACGGCGTCTCATCCACTCGGGATGATTGTTGCAGGAGGCACGAACGGTGTCTCGGCAACGAATACTGTCAACCTCCTGCGATGGGATGATGAAGACCGCCAGTTGAGCCTGTTGGATCTGCCCGCATTGCCGAGTGAGTCCACTGGCGGCGGTGCCGCGATCATCGGCGACACACTGTATGTACTGCTGGGTAGCAATGACCGGACAACGACGGCAGACCTGTACGCATTCGACATGTCGCGAATCGAAATCGACTCTACTGGCAATCCGATTCATGAGAATGGCACGGTCAACATTCGTCCGCGACTGAATACGGACGGGCAGCCAATTGATCCATGGCGCAAGATGCCCTCGATACCAGAGGGGGAGAATGAGGATCTTTCCCGATCGGCGGCGATGGTTGTTGCGCAGTCTGGCGATGGAGGCGAAATGCTCTATGTCATCGGCGGCCGAAGACGGACAACGCTTGACGAAAATCGTGACGCCATTCCGGTAGGTCTGGGTGATGATCGCTACTACCTGCACTTCTATAATGACGTGTGGGCATTCAATCCGCGGGCGCGCAATGGTAGCGGCGAGTGGGCAAGAAAAGCGGACATGGAGGTAAACGGAAGAGCGGAGAGCCGAAGCGCCGGTACTGCGCTTGCGCTGGATAAATCACGCATCGCCGTACTATCCGGAGCAAGGGGTGACACGTTGCGAGAGGCATACGGCAGGATGGGCGTAGGTTGGGAGGACTTCCCGAGACATCCGGGATTTCAGCGTGCGCCATTATTCTATGACGTTAAGAAAGACACCTGGATAGGCGGGAGCAGTGCACCGCTCGTTGCCGATCCGATGGGCGAGCAAGGTCACAAGGTAGCGGCCAGTGCGGTAACCACCAAAGCCGTATTCTGGCGGGACACAATCGTCTATCCGACAGGAGAAGTGCGGCCGAGAGTTCGTACACCTGTTATCTGGTCACTTCACATCGAGAATTAGAGCGAATGAGCATTGCCGTCAAGGGATTTCTCGGACTAATTCGTCTATAACTGTATGGATTCAATGATCTAGACGCCAGACGGGGCTGCGCATGGATAAACAACTGAATACGTTGTATCTCTCGATAAGAGGTCGTCTCGCAGGCGCGGTTACCAGTATCGTGCCGCCCCATGATGTCGAGGATATTGTTCAGGAAACCTACGTTCGTGCTTGCAAAGCTTCTTTGGTCAGCGAATTGCGGTCACCGCGATCCTATATGCTCAAAACGGCTCGAAACCTCGCATTGGACTATGTCAAACGGGCCGAATATCGCCTATCGGATTCGTTGGATAATGACGAAGAAGGCGATAATGAGTCCAATTTGGCAACGGCCAGAGACACTTTGGAACAGGTCTGCTCCGACGAGGATTTCGTCACTTTCTGCCGCGCCGTTCGAAGTCTACCCGTGCAATGCCGCCGGGCCTTTGTCTTAAAGAAAGTATATGGATATACACAGCGAGAAATCGCTGAGGAAATGAAGATTAGCGAGAAGACCGTCGAAGGCCACATCGCCATCGGGCTTTCTCGCTGTAAGCGCATAGTGGAATCACATCGGTCGGGACGTGGCGAAATCGACTTGAACATTGCTGATTCAATCAGCAAAAAGCCAGGAAAATGAATGACCATGAGTAACATCACCCAAATTTCGACTGCTGCGAGCAGGGATGACGAAGCAGGTCGTTGGATTGCCAGGATTGACAGAGGTATCACAGACTCTGAAAAAGAAGATCTGAAACGCTGGCTGTCCAACTCGGCAGATAACTATCAGTCGTTCATGGAAATGGCTGAGTTTTGGGACGAAATGGACACAATGTCCATATTGTCCGATATTGTCCCCATATCGAGCGTAGACGAGAAACGATCGAAGCCCATCGCGTGGGCAATCGCCGCAACACTTTTGTTGGCAATAGCTTCAGCCATGCTATTGATGAAGAGCGAAGGGTACTTTGACGGCTCAGCTGGCACCCTGGTGGCAGATCTGCCTGCCAACGTTTTCTCGACCAGGAAAGGCGAACAAGCCACGTTTGTGTTGCCCGATGGCAGCACTGTTGTGCTCAATACCGACAGCCTCGTCTCCATCAATTTCACTGACGCGAATCGGATTATGCGTTTGGAGCGGGGCGAAATTCACGTGAATGTTGCCCACGAGCCTCGTCCATTGAGTGTGCTGGTCGGTGATCAGATAATTCAAGCGCTTGGCACTGAATTCAACATCGAAATTACCAGCGACCAAAGCATCGAGCTTGTCGTAACAGAGGGGCTGGTGGTCGTCGGATTTCTGGATGTACCGCTGGAAGATTTGGATGCAGGGGAGCCCGTTGAGCTGGCACCGACCTCCACACTTGTTGCTGGAGGTGAAGAGGCCATGATTCGTCATGTTGAAGAGACGCTTCAGAAAATTGAGACAGAAGAAATCGAAACAGAGGAAATCGCGGTCAAGCTCTCATGGAGAAATGGAAACATCATTTTCACGGGTGAAACGCTCGAGGAAGCCGTGGAGGAGGTCGAACGCTACACCGCCGTTGAGTTCGTTTTCCTGGATGAAGACTCTAAGCAGGAGGAGATCGCAGGCTTCTTCAAGGCTGGAGATGTAGAGGGCCTGCTTGCTGTCCTCCGACAGGAATTCGAAATATCGTATCAGTGGGTCGGTGACCATAAGGTTGAGCTGGCATCTGCCACAAATGCCGAATAGAATTCCCAACGGCACCCTTATGAAAACAATTATTTTTAATGCACCAAGGGAAAAAAATAATTCATTCGTCTACTAAGCAGGGCCTGCATTTTTTGGGTCCTGCCGAGGACGGGCGAAGAAGTATCTGCTATGCAGTGATCGTGCTGTGTTTGATGTGGTCTGCGGCGAGCTTTGCCGCTGAGACAACAAATGCGAAATCGATGTTCTTCAATATTCCTCAGCAAAGAGCGGATTTGTCGCTCACCCAGTTTGCTGAGCAAGCCGATTTGACGCTGATCTTCAGATTCAAGACTGCAAAAGAGAAGACAGCTAACAAATTGGTGGGTGAATACAGCGTTGCCGATGCCATCAGATTAATGTTGGCCGACACAGGGCTGGAGCCGGTGTTTAGTGATCAGGGACTCTTAATGTCCGTAACCGACAGCGTGTCGGAACCCGAGGGGGATCAGATGATCACTAGAAAAACAGGCTTGGTGGCCGTATTGGCCGCCATATTCACTGTCTCGCCAGTTGCTGCTCAAGATGCAACAGAAGAGGTGTTGGAAGAAATAATCGTTACCGGTTCAAATATTCAAAGAGCAACCAACGCAAACTCATCGGCACCAATCGCTGCAATTGGGTCGGATGTTGTAGAGGGCCTCGGTGCCATTGCAGTTGGTGATGTGTTGAGAACGTTTCCATCTGTTACAACGCAATCAAATGGTGACGGCTTTAATACAATTCCTTTTGGAGCGGGCACTGCGAATATTGGTGTTTCTTCCGTATCTCTGCGGAACCTGGGTAGTGCGCGAACCCTCGTGTTGTTGAATGGACGCCGTTACGTTTCAGGTGTGTCAGCAAATACTGGCTATGGTGTTGATCTAAACAGCATTCCCACTTCAATGATTGAGCGCGTTGACGTGTTAACGGGTGGTCAGTCTGCAATTTATGGTTCAGATGCAATCGCGGGTGTCATCAATATCATCACCAAGAAGGATTTTGACGGTGGAATACTCAATGCGTTTGCTTCAGATAGTGCTGACGGTGGCGCTGAGCGGAGCAATGTCGACTTTACCTACGGTAAGAATTTCGATGCTGGTAACGCCTGGGCGTCAGTCGGTTATTCAGAGCAAGATACTTTACGTTCCCCTGATCGAGATTTTTCAGCCTACGAATTACGGTTTATAGACACTGACGGCGATGGTATTCGTGAATCCATTGCGCGTCGAGATGGACCGGCTCACGTGCCAGGAGCGCGCTTGGCTGCCGGCACCGGCGCAAATCGAGTTGATCTGTTTGGCGATGGTTCTGTGTTTAATACCAATCAACCGTTGCTCGATGGCAACTTCAACCCGGATGGCACGAGTGATTTTAGTAACCAGCATGGACGGCGCAGAATCGTGGCGCCCTTTGAACGTTTTCATGTTAGTTCGGGCATTACCTTTGAAGTATCAGAACGATCTTCAGCTGAGCTGGAGATGAACTATTCACGAGTAACTGCTGAATCTAATCATGAGCCCATTCCTTTAGATGTAAACGGTAACGTTTTTCGTACCGGACAAGGTGGTATACCAAGTATCGATGTTGCAACCAGCCCGTATTTCGTTGGTAGTAGTGTTGGACCTCAATTGCTCGCTGCGCTCGCCGCGTCTGGGATCACTGATACAAACTTGAGCAACATTGGCACCGCCCTCCGACCGATTGAGTTCGGTGATCAAGCGGTGGACGTTTCGCGTGATACATTCCGCGTAGCAGGTAGCTTTAGCACTGATTTTGATGGTGGTCTGTCCCTGACTAGCAATGCGGTCTACGGGATCACCAGCCAGTCCATTAACAAGAGTGGCGATGTTAATATTCTAAACTTCCGCGAAGCGATTACCATTGAGGACGACGGAAATGGAGGATATCAATGCGCAGATGCTACAGCACGGAGCCTGGGTTGTGTTCCCGTTAATCCGTTCAGAACCACAGACAGCCTGGCTGGCCAAGCCGGAGTAGTGGGCTTTTCCCAAGAGGCGCTGGATTACATCGCGATCAATACCGGACAATCCGGTGAAATTGAGCAAATTGTTTTGAATAGTGTGCTCAGTGGTGATTTGCCATTTACCCTTGTTGAAGGTCGTCCGCTACAGTTTGCTGCCGGTATTGAATACCGAAAAGAAGATGCGATAGAAACACCAGATCCGTTCACACAAAGTGGTACCGCACGTGACGTTCAAATCCTTGGTATTGAAGGTGATTTTGATGTTACAGAGGTGTTTGGAGAAGTACTGGCACCGGTTGCCGATTGGTTAGAAATTAGTTTGGCTGCGCGTTTCGGTGACTATTCAACAGTGGGTAATGCTACATCTTATCGTGTCGGTTTCGATGCGCCGATTAATGAGATGATCCGTTTCAGAGCAAGCCAATCAAGGTCTGTTCGTGCCCCGAACGTAAATGACTTGTTTTCCAACGGTGTGCCGTCGGTAGCGAGCCCGGATACGGACGTTTGTGATGGAACCACTGCCGCCACTACCGGCGATATTGCAACCAACTGTCGGTCAATCGCTGCCATTGCTAATCGTATTGCCACCGAAGGTTCGTTTACGCTGGTGGCATCGGAAGGCAATAATACGCTTGTTGTCTCTGGTGGTTCACTGCTCCTGGAAGAGGAGGAGGCCGACGCGCTGACCTTCGGCGCCGTATTTACACCCACGCCAGACTGGCTGATTTCTTTGGATTATTATGATATCGAAATTGAGGGAGCGATCGCTTCGGTGTCGGCTCCAGTACTCATTGATCGTTGTTATGATGTGGCACCGGGTGCTTTTGACGAGACTTGTGGTGACACCGTTCGACGTGATCCGAACAGTGGTCCGATTCTGCAGATCAACGCGACCACGTTCAATGCTGACGTGATCAATACGAGCGGTATCGATGCTGAAGTAACGTACACAATTGATAATTTGCGTGTGCAATTACTCGCTAACTTCCTGAATGATTATGAAGTAGTCGATGGTAGCGGTAATGTTGAAGTTTTTGCTGGGCGCCCTCGCTTTCCTGATACACGTCTAACGGTTAATGCTTCGTACGACTGGAATGATCGTTTCAATCTGTTCTCGCAAGTAAGATACCGTGATGAGACTAAAGCGTATCTGGGTGCCCACGACTTTTCAGATAGTTTGAATACGCTCGATAGCGTCTTCTATCTTGATTTAAGTGCTAGCTATCAATTTTCAGATTCGCTCGCAGCGTATATTGGTATTAACAATGTATTAGAAGAAGAGCCAGATATTCTTGTCCGGGGTGCTGCTGGTGGTACTAATACCGATCCAAGTGTTTACGATGTGATTGGTCGCCAGATCTTTGCAGGGTTCAGGTATTCGATGGATTGATTAGTATTGAACAGACTAGTATTTGTCAGATCGAGGCCCCCCCCGTTTTGACAAGTAAAGTGGCGGCAAAGGAATTTGCCGCCACTTTTTTATAGACGAAGAAGACTCTTTTGACGAGGTCCTGAGATATGAAGTCAATGGTGCATCGATTGATAAAGGACGGAGAACGATTTGCCCGGCTCGGCCGCAGCATTCTGAGTGGTCTGGTAATCGCGCTTGCAACCTCAAGTTGCAACGACGCGCCCGATGAAACCGATTTGTGGAACACGCCGCCATTGCGATGGGAAACCCTGCCGTCTCTGCCCGATGAGCACGGCTTCGCCGGAGGTTTCTCAGGGACACTAGAACGCGATGGCGTCAGCTACCTGATGCTTGCAGGCGGAGCGAATTTTCCTGATGGCTTTCCATGGGAAGGCGGCGCGAAGCATTGGTACGACGACATATACCTCTATGATGGTGCGACTGAATGGAAGAAAAGCGGTAAGTTGCCTGCCGATGCCGCCTACGGTTTGTCGGTCTCCTACAGCGGCCGCGCGTATCTGATTGGTGGCGACCACGGAGGCGAAAACGCATCCGATGCGGTTTACGAACTATCCCTGCAAGAGGACGGTGTCCAGGTCCTACCTTTGCCGCCACTTCCGCAGGCGGCATACAATCTGTGCGGCGCCATCGTTGGCGACGCGATCTACGTAGCAGGCGGGACGGACGGTTCTCGCACATTTTCCGACGTTTGGTCACTCAATTTAGAAACACCGGAGGATGGCTGGCTGAAGTTGCCTACGTGGCCCGGACCGTCGAGGATGTTGGCGGTTGCTGGTGTGATCAATGACGAGTTTTTCCTGTTTGGCGGTGCTGAACTGGTCGGTTCAGACGATTCTCTGTCCCGTCGGTATCTACGCGACGCTTACGCCTATAGCGAAGAGCGGGGCTGGAGACGACTGGCTGATATGCCGTCCGACAGAGCGGCATCACCATCGCCGGCAATAAGTCTAAATTCGAACCAGCAGCTGATCGTCCTTGCTGGGTCAGACGGCAGTCTTGACGGGCAAAACGACATCTTGCGCGAGCACCATCCCGGCTTCCCGGTCGAAAACTACATTTATGATGTGCCGAGCGACAGCTGGCAGCTGCATAGCGCAATGCCGAAAATTCGCAGCCACCTGACTCTAACCGGACGCGACGGAGTATGGCCAGCGGTTACGACAAACACAGTCCTTTGGAAAGGGGGGGTCGTGGTTCCGTCCGGGGAGATCAAACCGGGTGTGCGTACACCGAAGATCCTCTTTGCGCCTTTGCCTGACTAATATACTGCTATTGTCTTCTTGTCGGGCAACAAGTTTGGTGAGCTAGATCAATGCAATTCAGGACGTTTGGCCGCACTGGCTGGCAAATAAGTGAAATAGCCTTCGGAGCTTGGCAGCTGGGTGGTACCTGGGGTGCGGTCGATGAAAAAGAATCGATCGATACGCTTTTGTACGCTTTCGAGAAGGGCATCAATCTCGTCGATACCGCTGTTCTGTACGGCAATGGCAGAAGTGAAAGCACGATCGGCAAAGCGCTCAAACAGTGGCGCGGCGATCGAATTTTCGTCGCCACTAAGGTTCCACCACTTGGACTATCCGCGGGTCGCGACTCCAACATTAGTATCAAAGGCCGGTACCCGGAACATCATCTTCGCGAAAACGTCGAAGCGTCTCTGCGACGACTCGGCGTCGATTGTATTGATTTGTTGCAGCTGCACCTTTGGATGGAAGACGGGGTAACAGAATTCGAGTGGCTGGAAGGACTATTGAAGCTGGTCGATGAAGGCAAGGTGAGGCACCTGGGCGTATCACTTCCGGATATCCGCCCGGCGACCGGCGTGTTGTTGGCCAAAAGCGGCTTGGTTGCGGCTCAACAGGTTATTTTCAATATTTTTGAGCAGGAACCTGCCATCGAGCTTTTCCGTTACGGCGAGAAAACATCGACTGCATTCATCGCCCGGGTTCCCTTTGATTCAGGTGCGTTGACGGGCACCTGGACTGAAGATACCTACGCGGAATGGGCTCCAGATGACAAGCGCCACCAGATGTACAAAGGAAAAAACTTCGCGGAGACACTGGCACGCGTCGCTGATATTCAGTCAACCTGTTCAAGCTACTACTCAACTCTTGCAGAAGCGGCGATGAAGTACAGTCTGCATGATCCAGCCGTTTCCACAGTTGCGTGTGGGATGCGAAACCGAGCCGAGGTCGATCTCAATACCGCGTACTCCGACGGCACAGCATTTCCGGCCGAGCTACGCGACGCTCTGCGACCCTACGCGTGGAAGCATCGTTTTTACTGACATGCTAAAGCTCTCTTACGGCTCGCACGAAGACCAGTTTGGCCATCTTTATCGGCCTCCAGGACAGGTTGAAAGGCCGGTATTGATTGTCATCCATGGCGGCTACTGGAAGGACAATCACACGCTGGAGTCCTATGCCACGAATGCGATCGTAGAGACATTCAAAACGTCAGGTGCGGCGGTCTGGAATCTTGAGTACCGGCGCATGAATACCGATGGCGCCAATACGAAAGCGCCATGGCCAGCGGTGTTTCAGGACGTCGCGGCGGGTATCGATTTTTTGCGGTCAATCGCCAAGACTGAATGTCTCGATCTCAATCGCATTCTGCTTGCAGGGCATTCGGCAGGCGGGCACCTGGCAGCCTGGACAGCAGGCCGAGCATCGATTCCCCAATCAAGCGAACTGTATTGTGCAGATCCGCTAGTACCGACGCGCGTAGTGTCGATCGCGGGAATTCTCGATCTGAGGCAATCGCATGACCTTAGTCAGCCGCTGCAGGTTGAGCGATTGTTGGGTGGCTCTATTGACGAATACCCAGAGCGTTATGCGGCGGCGAATCCCGCTCAACTTCACATCGATTCGGTGCCGATGACAATCGTTCATGGAGCGATCGATGAAGACGTCGCAATAGCGCAGCAAGAAATTTACGCGAATACCGCCGAAAACCCGAATTTAAGGTTGGTTCGATTCGAGGAGGCTGATCACTTCGGTATGCTGCCTCTGGACGGACAGGAGCCACCGGACTGGCCGAGGCTCGTGGACATTATCGCGGCCGAGCTCGAACAACTCGGAGCGCACCGTCCTATCGATCCGGAGCTGCTTCCAGTCAATGAAACGCGCCCGGCCTCAATGGGTCCGATCAGTCGTCGAAACATCGAAGTCGCGCGGCAACTGTCAGCAGAGGCAAGAGAGATGTCGCCCGACCCGGCGCCTGATTTGCATACCACCAGACACGTGATTGAGGAAGAGTACGGCAAAACACAGGTCTATGTTTATCAGCCGGAGGGCTTGAATCAACGACATGCTTTGCTGTGGTTTCACGGCGGCGGTTATGTCATGGGGACGGGCGACGATTTCCTGGGCAAGCAGTTGGCGTCGGACGTCGGTTGCACCGTGGTGTCAGTTGACTATCGACTGGCACCGGAACATCCCTTTCCCGCTGGCGTCGATGACGGAATCGTTGCTTTCAAATGGCTGCGTGAAAATGTGGCAACGCTCGGTATCGATGCAAGCAAGATCGCGATTGGCGGGGCGAGTGCGGGGGCTGGGCTGGCCGCTGGCGTAACTTTATTATGCCGGGACTCCACGTATCCCGCGCCCATCTTTCAACTATTGATGTATCCGATGCTCGACAACCTGCATGCCACGACTTCGGGTAGCGTTGCTGAATACCCGATCTGGAATCGAGCAACGTCGCTGAATGCCTGGGAAATGTACCTTGGCGAAGATCCGGGCGTTGACGCTTCGCCGTATGCCGCTCCGAGTCGCGCGACTGACCTTTCAGGACTGCCGTCGACCTATCTATGCGTCGGTGATGCCGACCTGTTCCGTGACGAGAACGTCGCATTCATGCAAAAGCTTATCGCCGACGGTTCACCGGGCGAGTTCGAAATCTACCCCGGCGTTTACCACGCGGCCGAAAACCACTATCCCGATGCCAAAGTCAGTAAGCGGATGTACGCCGACACGCTTGGAAAATTGCGAAAAGGACTCTTAATCCGTTAAGCTGGGCTTTCGAAAATGATCGAATATGGCAATAACGTGCGCATTTTGACGAATCGCTTGTTCGCTGCGTCTGGCCTATATTGAACTCTGCTAGCAATCATCCAGTGACCCGCGGAGACAAATTGTGGAAAACCTCAGATCGACATTCGACAGCGACGGGTACGTTGCAATAAAGTCGTTCCTGGATAAGAACGAGGTCGATGAGCTACGGCAGGCGACGTTGCAGTTCATTGAAGACGAAGTCCCTCAACTTCCTGACGATGTCGTTTACTGTGAGGTAAAAGGCGACTATTCAACGCTGAAGCAGATTCAGAAATTGAACGAATTCGACAACTACTTCGAATCTCTTGCGAAATCGAAGAAAGTTGTTGGTCTGGCCGAGGAACTGCTTGGCGGTGGGGTGGAGTTACAAAACATGCAGTACTTCAACAAAGTGCCGCAACTGGGGAAACCGACCCCGCCACATCAGGATGGCTACTATTTCATGATCAAGCCGCAACAGGCGGTCACGATGTGGTTGTCATTGGGTGAGGCCGACGAACGCAACGGCGCGGTATGTTACATACCCGGCTCGCATAACAGCGAGATACGCCCACACGGCAAGACAGGCACGCTCGGATTCTCCCAAGGCGTGTCCGATTGGTCGGCCGAAGATGATGCTGCGTGCGTGCAGATGACTGCGGGGCCAGGCGATATTTTGGTGCACCACAGCCGGACGATTCACCGTGCCAATGGAAATAGCAGCGATCGCGATCGCAAGAGCATTGGGTTTATTTTCTATCGTGATGATGTGGCGATAGATCAGGAAGCGCACGACCAATATCAACGTGACCTGAATGAATCACTTAGAGAACAAAGCAGGATATAAATAGCTGGATCGGACAGAACTGTGGAAATAATCTTTAGCAGCTACGGTGAATTCAACCACGATCGGCCGGTCGGTCCGGCTATGTGGCCGCACTTCGACTTGCTGTTCATTCATGCTGGCGAGATATCTTTAGAGATCAATGCGGGCGAACCGATCAATGTGCGTAAGGGTCAGGGTGTACTGATTTATCCCGAAACATCCTTCTGCGGCGAAAGCGTCGCCGAACAAACCAGGGCGTCCGTCCATCATTTTGTTCTTCACAAAACCGCGGCAGGGTCGTCACAGTCGGTATTAAGAAAATTCATAGGCAGGAAACGTGGCTTCGAGTTCCTGGATGCTGTGGGTAATAGCCTGATCGACCGAGATTTGGATCGATCGCTACGGCTGAGGGAACAATCATCCAACGAGCTGACTCAGGCAATGCAATGCCATCTCCTTTGTCTCGCGCTCGCGCAGCTGCAATTCGCTATTAAGCCAGTGTCATCAACGTCGGCAAGAAAAACACAGATTCTCTTGCGGAAACTGGAGGCGTGGCTCGCAGAAAATCTCAAGCAGTCGTTTTCGGTCGATGAGATGGCCAGCAGAGTCGCTCTGTCAGGTAGCCACCTGCGCCGTGTTTTTCGGGTCGAGTATGGCATTGGTCCCGCGCAGTATTTTCAGGAGATGAAAATGCGCGAGGCGCGTCGCCTTCTGCGTGAGAGCGCACTGCCCATAAAAGCAATATCGAGCCAGCTGGGTTTCACTGACCTGGCGCACTTTTACCGCAGTTTCAAGAAGCATACGGAAATGGCACCGGCCGACTATCGCAACAGGAATTGTCCCATTGGTTAGCGATATTCTCTGCTAACTTGAAAATCGAGTTTTGACTCACGTTCTGTTCGATGCGTGGCCTCGCTGTGTCTGGCGCCACTGGCGTGGAGGCATGCCGCGTAGACGTTTGAAGACGCGGTTGAAGTGGGGAACGCATAGGAACCCAACATCGAGAGCAATGTTGGTGATGGCCCCGTCAGTCTCGCTGAGAAGACGACAGGCTTCGCCGATGCGAAGTTCCTGGACGTAGCGAGTGTAAGATGTACCGGCCGCGCGTTTGAAGAAACGTGAAAAGGCTGCCGGGCTGAGCCCGACCAGGTCCGCGACTTGATGCTGGGGAATGTTACGCAGCAGGTGTCGTTCTATGTGCTGGTACACGGTATCGATGCGGGTGTCTCGCTGTTTGCTATGGTGCGAGACGCGGTGGCCCTGCTCTTGTCGAATCCAGCCGGGCGACACGATCGGGGAGGCTGGGATTCTGCTGAGCTGGTTCAGCGTCTGCAGTAAGCCAAGCCATCGTTCCAGCCCCTCTGCTTTCTGAGCGCGTTCCAGGCACTTGCGGGGTATGTCCGATTTCGCTGTAAATAGCAGCCCGCGTTCCGCCCTTTGCAACATTTGCCTCACCGCTGATAGTTCCGGCCACTCGCCGAGCTTGTTGGCAGCGAACTGGGCGACGGTCGCGGCATGTGGCCCGCGATCTGATTCGTGCGATGCCCAGGTGTGGGGTAGATTCGGGCCGACCAACACGAAGTCTCCCGGTCCGTAATCCGCAATGGTGTCGCCCACGAAGCGCCGTCCGCCCCCGGACGTGATCAGCGTTAACTCAAATTCGGAATGGCGGTGCCAGGCGAAATCGAATCGCTTCTCCTCGCGTTGTGTAAGCACAAGGCTGGTTCCTTGCAGAGGTCTAATGCGTTCGAGGAATGGAAGCATATCTTAGATTACAACAAAAACCGATATTCCGTTCAAATTTGATCAAAAAAGATCAAGTTTCAGGTATATGAGGCGTGGTTTGCGCGATAGCTGGCCCTAAAATGAATAGTCGATACCCTCCTTGGTTTTCTCTTATGCACAACAACATCCACCTGTCGCTAGCCGAGACCAACACTCCCGCTCGCATCCTCGACGAGCTGAGAACGCCTTACTCGCTGACCGAATCGCTTGTCCGGCAATTCCGCGAGAGCGGGTTCATAAAGCTGAGCAATGTGCTCAGCCCCGAAGTCATCGCGTGGTACCAACAGAAAATCACTGACTTGACCATTGAGCATGATCCTGAAAAGGGTACGAAACTGGAAGACAAGGATCTGTACGGCAGGGCCTTTGTTCAGGTCGGGAATCTGTGGGAAAAAAGCGAAATGGCGGCCGAGCTGATTTGCTGCAGGCGTCTCGCGCGCTTGGCGACCGACTTGCTCGGCACAGTCGGCGTCCGCATGTACCATGACCAGTCTCTCTACAAGGAAGGCTCCGGCGGCGTCACGCCATGGCATGTCGATCAACAGTACTGGCCGATGGCAGCCGGCAACTCGTTAACCGCGTGGATCCCGCTTCAGCCGATTCCACTTGAGATGGGTCCTCTGGCCTTTGGCCAAGGCAGCCACCTGCGCCACATCGGACGCGATCTTGAGATCGGCGAGGAATCCGAACGCGTTATCAATGCCGCGGTAAATCGGCGCAAAATCCTCGAAGTCTATGAGCCCTATGAGCTGGGGGACGTCAGTTTTCACTATGGGTGGACGCTGCATCGTGCCGGACCTAATACCACCGACAACTTGCGTAAGGTACAGACGGTCATATACATGGACGAGGACATGACGCTCAAAGAGCCCAAGAACGACAACCAGCGCAGGGACAGGGAGAGCTTCAGCCCCGGCATTCGGGCGGGCAACATAATGGCCAGCGCGAAGAACCCAGTGTTGTACAGCACGCGCTGAGATTTCACTCTATCGTTGAGAAAGCGATCATGTACCGTCACAGTTTCATCAAAGTTTTTTCTGAGGGCCTGTCGAATTTGGCCGCCGAAGCAAGACTGATATGTACCTAGTTCGCCGCTGGGCTGTCAGACATGCCGATTGTCTGACGACGCTGTACGGCGTTGTAGAAAGGACTTTCATTCGTCTGATCCCGCTGTGGCATCGCATCGGACTGCGGCGACTCGATCGTGTCCTGATCTTTCTCGAGCGTCCGACCAAAAAGCTGTTGTTTGATTGCACGATGTGTGGCGACTGCCTGCTTTCATCGACCGGTATGTCTTGCCCCATGGTTTGCCCCAAAAACGTACGCAACGGCCCATGCGGTGGTGTTCGGGACGACGGCTACTGTGAAGTGGAACCTGACTTGCCGTGTGTGTGGGTTGACGGCTGGGAGGGAATAAAAAAGAGCTCGACGGTCAGGCGCTATCTCATGCCCAGAAAGCAGGCTGATTTCGACCGCCAGGGCAGCTCGGCCTGGGTGCGAGAATTGGAGCGCCGCATACCTAACATTCGAATCCAGCCCATACAGTCTCCAGCTTATGATGCCGTGCCTGCCGAACGTCGTTCCCCCTATCCACCGAACAGCTTTGAAGCGCTGCTGACCAGCGGCGGGTTCGCGGTAACGGCCGAGTTGTCGCCACCTGACTCTTCCGACCCCGATGACATTGCCCGCCGCGCAAGTTTCTTTGAAGGACTGGTAGACGCGGTAAATGTACCTGATGGCTCCGGGGCCAATTGTCATATGTCGAGTCTCGCATCGTCCGTGATCATGAAGAACCTGGGCTTTACGCCCGTGATGCAGTTTGCGTGCCGCGACCGAAACCGAATTGCCCTGCAAGGCGATATCTTGGGAGCGACCGCACTGGGCATCAAGAACCTGCTATGTCTGACCGGCGATGGTGTCAATGCCGGCGACCAGCCGGGTGCAAAACCGGTGTTCGATCTCGACGCTGTAACCCTGCTGCGTACTGCCAGCCGTATGCGGGACCAGGGCGAATTCATGTCGGGAAGAAAAATCTCAATGCCACCGGACCTGTTTCTGGGGGCGGCGCTTAATCCTTTTCGTCCTCCCATCGAGGCACGACCGTATCGCTGGGCCAAGAAAATTGCAGCGGGTGCGCAGTTTGTACAGACGCAGTACTGCTTTGACGTTGACCGTCTGCGCGAGTTCATGGATGAAGCGAGGGGACTGGGACTGCACCAGCGCTGCCATATCCTTATCGGTGTTGGTCCTCTGCTGTCCGCGCGCTCGGCCCTGTGGATGCGAAATAATGTGCCGGGCATTCACGTGCCCGACGCGATCATCAAGCGACTTCAGAGTGCCAGGAACGAAAGCGAAGAGGGCAAGCGAATTTGCATCGAGATCTTGCAGGAGGTCGCCGACATCGAAGGCATATCCGGCGTTCACGTAATGGTGCATAAACACGAAGAGTTACTGGCCGAGATTATTCGTGACTCGGGTGTCCGTAAGCTCGGCAGGGAAATCTAAATGACTAACACGATAATCAGTTCTGCCAGTAAAGAGGTCGTTATTGGCTTCGAGCAACCCTTTGTCGTTATTGGTGAGCGGATTAATCCGACGGGTCGTAGGTTGCTGGCCGAAGAAATGAAAGTCGGAGACTACAGTCGAGTCGAAGCAGATGCGTTGGCGCAGATTGCCGCAGGCGCACAGATTCTCGATGTCAATGCGGGCATTCCGCTGGCCGATGAGCCCGCCATTCTGGCCGAGTGCGTTCGACTATTGCAGTCCATCACCGATGTGCCGCTGTGCATCGACTCTTCGATTATTGATGCCCTTGAAGCAGGCCTCGATGCTTACGACGGAAAGGCGTTGCTGAATTCCGTTACAGGTGAGGAAGATCGGCTGGAACGCGTATTGCCCCTGGTCAAGAAATACGGTTGTGCGGTCGTTGCCATATCCAACGATGATTCCGGCATATCGGAAGATATCGATGTTCGTTTTGACGTAGCGAAGAAGATAGTAGAACGCGCGAGTGACTTCGGTATTGCTGCAAACGACATTGTGGTTGATCCGCTGGTCATGCCGGTGGGAGCAGTCAACACGGCGGGCCGACAGGTCATGGAGCTCGTAAAGCGGCTGCGGACTGAGCTTAAGGTGAATACCACCTGCGGCGCTTCCAATTTGAGTTTCGGCTTGCCGAATCGCAACGGGTTGAATTCGGCCTTCATTGGCATGGCCATAGCCAGTGGTATGACCTCGGCCATTACGAACCCATTACACGGCGAGCTCATGCAGGCCGTGCGCGGTGCTGATGTCGTTATGGGGCACGACCCGGAATGCCGCGCATGGATCGCGGCTAACAGGCAACCTTCTGCGGGTGGCACAGGACGCCGGCGTCGCCGGGCTGCACAGTAGAGCAGGTGTCTTTCTATTTACAAGAGCACTATTTGAGGAGTAATCATGAGTATCAATGACAAATTGTTCGATGGCATTGTCTTCGGCGAGCGTGACGTTGTCGTCGAGATGGTGCAGCAGGCCGTTGACAACGGCGACGACATTATCAAGTTACTTAATGAAACGATGATTCCAGCGCTTCGTGAAGTTGGCAATCAATTCTCCACCGGCG
>CAZMRZ010000044.1:0-16577 GCA_964568835.1 uncultured Woeseiaceae bacterium
TATTCCAACACCGCCACCCGTAACCAATGCTACCTTGCCGTCAAAATCCGCCATTATTTTTTCTCCACTATCGTTTATGCAAAGTTATAGGCCTATGTTACTTCATCGTTTCTCGAGTCGCTTTACCCTTGAGATGTGCGATTTGACCATCTGAGCGGTCGCTCAACCGACGCTGGTTTATCAGTCCCCAACTTACTGGCGGAGAGGGCGGGATGGCCGGCTCAGTGACGAGGCAAAGCGGTCCGCTTGGCCGCAAAATCATGCCGCGACGACCTCAGCTCCGCAGGGCACCCGCTCTTTCAGGCTCCACATCAGGATTCAGAGCCCGATCTCCATTCCCGGGGCCTCGCCGACGCGATAGAATTTCCTGTCTTTCGAATTGTTATACACTTCGAAGGTACTTAACAATAAATTAAGGATGAATAATAATGAAAAAAATCAGTATTTTGGGGATGACCGTTCTGAGTTTCCTATGGGCCGGAGTGACGTACGCTCAGGAGGAAGAAGAGGAGATGATGTTCACCTACGCGACGTATCAATACTGCGATACGAGCAAAGAAGATGCCGCGGACGAGAATGCCGCAAAAGGCGTCGACGTTATGAACAAGCTCGTCGAAGATGGCGCGATTGCCAGTTGGGGCTGGATGGCGCATCACACGGGCGGCCAATGGCGTCGTATCCGTTATCACAATGCCACATCACTTGAGGGTGCATTCGAAGGCCTCGCTACGATAGATGACGCACTAACGGCGGAATTTGGTGAGGATGACGGTGGTGCCGGTGGCGCTTGCCCACGGCACGATGACTACATCTGGAAAGTCGAAAATGGCGGCGGTGGCGATGACGGCCGCGGTCCGATTGGTTTCTCAATCTATTTTGAATGCGACATTATTCGTGAGGCACGGGCCGACGAAATTGTTGATGATTACATGGCTCCAATAATGAACAAGATCGTTGAGGATGGTGGTCTGACATCCTGGGGCTGGTCATCTCACGTGATAGGTGGCAAGTATCGTCGCTTACATACGACAACGGCAGCTGATCTGAGCACCTTGCTCAGCGGACGAGACACAATGCTCGCCGAAGTTTATGCAGAAAATAGCGCGATGGGCGGAGAATTCGCAGAGATTTGTGGCGACCACACCGATTACATCTGGAGAGTTGTTCACGAGTCGCAATAATCGGCGCCTAAAGAAATTGTAACAGTGGTCGTAAGACCGCAAAAAAGCCCCCTGGCAGGGGGCTTTTTTTGTTACTGGCGGAGAAGGCGGGATTGTCGCTTCGCGACCGGGCATGCGCCTGTGGCGCTGCGCCCGTCGAACAGGGTTCTCATCCTCGACCACACTCGGCGAGAAAACAAAATGGCCCCACAAGGGGGCCATTGTATTTTCTGGCGGAGAAGGCGGGATTCGAACCCGCGGTACGCTATAAACGTACACTCGCTTTCCAAGCGAGCGCCTTAAGCCACTCAGCCACCTCTCCGAATTCTTGTGCGCAATTACGCTAGTTGCCCGCTCCTAAGGCCGGCGGACTCGCTAGACACCCTGCTCCCTCGGGTCGCGGCGGTGTCTCAGCTTTTGGAATCGGCATTTCCTTGATGTCATCGAGCGAATCAAGCCCGTCCGGAACAACAACACGCTTGCTCGCCACGACGGACTGATATGGCTCCGGCTCGTCACACTTCGCCATAATTCGGTCTTTGCCACAGGCCGCAAGGCCACTGAGCAATAACAAACTCAAGATGATGATTCCTACCCGTGCTGGGTTCATGCACTTTCCTCCAGAGCGACGCCCGCGGAACGCATCGTCGCTCGCATTTGATCATGATACTGCGCCGAATACGGCGTCAGTGGTAGCCGAATGTGATCGTCCATCAATCCCATTTGACTCACCGCCCATTTGACGGGTATCGGATTCGACTCAACGAACAAGAGCTCGTTCAGTGCTTGCAGAGTGGCGTCCAGCATTTCCGCCTCATCGTATTGTCCCTCTGCCGCTAGTCGACAGAGTCTCGCGACCTGTTCGGGCACAACGTTGCCGCTAACCGTAACGACCCCGTGGCCGCCCTGCCGAATGAACGGCAACAACGTGAAATCATCACCGCTAAAGAGCCTGAAGTCGTCGCTGACAAGATCCTGGATGGCTTTCAATCGATCAATATCGCCAGTGGCCTCTTTGATACCGAGAATATTCTCATGTACAGACAATCGTGCGACCGTTTCCGGCAGCATGTCCGCCACCGTGCGGCCCGGTACGTTGTACATCATCACCGGCTTCTCGACTGCATCCGCTATCACGGAAAAATGTTGATACAAGCCCTCCTGAACCGGCTTGTTGTAATACGGCACAACAATCAAAAAGGCATCGATTCCCGTATCCGCGACTACCCGCGACAGATCGACCGTCTGCGCGGTCGAGTTGGAGCCGGTGCCGGCGATAACCGGCAGACGACCATCCACCATTTCGACGGCCCTTTCGATAAGGTCAACGTGCTCCAATCGGGACAATGTCGCCGATTCACCGGTAGTTCCTGCGATGACGAGCCCGTCGCTGCCCTGCTCGACATGAAAGTCGATTAGCCGCTTGAGACTCGTGTAATCGACCTGATTATTGCCGTTAAACGGCGTAACCAGAGCGACCAGGCTACCTTTAAACACACGTTGTCCTCGCCACAAATAAGGCGGCGATGTTACTGTTCATGTCAGGTGCTGGCAAGGCCTGATTGGCTTGATATTCACAAAATAAGGATAATTCGAGAAATATGTCGCAACTCATTGTTATTTCAGCAGTTGGTTCAGATCGAACCGGCGTCGTTCAGGATCTCAGTAAAGTCATTCTTTCTTGCGATGGAAACATCGAGGAAAGCCGCATGACGACGCTGGGCTCCGAGTTTGCCATGCTGCTGCTCGTATCCGGGAACTGGGCAACGCTGAACAAGCTGGAGCAGAAGCTCAACAAGCTCGGGGAAACGAAAAACCTCTCAATTTCGATTCGACAAACGGATGCGAAAGTTTCGAGCGGCGACCGCATGCCTTACGCCGTCGATATTGTCAGCCTTGATCAGCAAGGCATCGTCTTCAATCTCGCCAACTTCTTCACCACGCGTGACATTGAGATCGCGGATGTGGCGACGCGGAGCTACGCCGCCGCACATACCGGCTCACCCATGTTTGCGGTACAAATGGCGATAAACGTGCCATCAACGGTTCATGTCGCTCAGCTTCGCGAAGAATTTCTGGAAATTTGCGACCGTTTGAACCTCGACGCCATCTTAGAACCAGTAAAAGCATAAACAAGGCCCTAGCGATGAGTGCACCCCAGCTAAATCGTGTTGTTGCCAACTTCAAGGCAGAGGCAACGCGAAACAAGACGATTCAACTTAAGGACCTGCGCGGTCAGAACGTTGTCATTTATTTCTACCCAAAAGACAGTACGCCCGGATGCACCCTCGAGGGGCAGGATTTTCGCGACCTGCACGCCCGATTCAGGCGACAGAAAACCGTCGTATTGGGAGTATCGAGAGATAGCCTTGCCTCACACGAGAAGTTTCGTGCCAAGCAAGAATTCCCGTTCGACCTCATTTCGGATCCTGATGAGGCGCTATGCAGCCAGTTCGACGTCATCCACGAGAAGACCTTGTACGGCCGGAAGTTCATGGGAGTCGTACGGAGTACTTTCCTTATAGATGCAGCGGGCAAACTTCGCGCTGAATGGCGCAAAGTGAAGGTCAAAGGCCACGCGGCGGAAGTGCTGGACGCGGTAAAGGGGTTAAAATAACGGGAACGCTGCGGGTTGCGCCCAGTCGAATCAACTATGCCAAATCATTCAGTAAAATCAGTCCTGTTATCACTTGTCGCCACCGTGGTGTTCGTCAGTGGTGTGGGTGCGGATGAAATAAAACTACCGGATATGGGTAGTCCGGCGGATGCGATTCTTTCACAGAACGACGAAGCCCAGTACGGGCGCGCGATCATGCGTGATATCCGAAACAGCGGACAAATTGTCGAAGACCCGCTGATCACCGAGTACATCAATCAGGTTGGCAGCAAAGTCGCAGCACAAACCAATGACGGTGATCATGACTTTACATTCTTCGTTGTTCGAGACCACCGCATTAATGCATTCGCCTTGCCGGGCGGCTATATCGGCGTCCACACCGGGCTTCTCGAGGCCACGCGTAGCGAAGATGAGCTGGCCGGCGTCCTCGCACACGAGGTCGCCCACGTCACGCAACGCCATATCGCGCGGGCGATACACGCCAATTCTCGTCAAAGCCTGATATCAACCGCCATTATGCTCGGGGCCTTGATTGCCGGCGTTGCTACCGGCGACGGCGACGTAATGCAGGCTGGCATGGCTGTCGCACAGGGTACGGCGATACAACAACAGATCAACTTCACTCGATCCAATGAACATGAAGCCGATCGAGTGGGCATCGCAGCGCTGGCGGATGCGGGTTTCGATCCGTACGGAATGGCGTCGTTTTTCGATGTGATGTCTCGCCAGAATACGCGAGACCCCGACGAACGCACGCCGGCATTCCTGATGACACACCCGGTTACATCGTCCCGCATCGCGGAAGCGAGAGACCGCGCGAGAAATTTCGACCCGGTGCGCAGCGAGGATTCGATCAGTTATGGCATCGCGAAAATTCGGACGACCGTTGATCGATTCGACACCGCCAAGGAAGCCGTCGCCCATTTCGAAAGACGTCCCTACCAGAATCAGAATGAAATCGAACGCTATGGACGATTGCTCGCCTATATGCGCGATGGCAGTTACTACAAAGCCCTCGACATCATTGAAAACCTGATGGAGCGAAATCCGAAGGTGATCGCATATCACATCGCTCTCGGCAACGCGCAAGTGCAACTTGGGCGAAACGATGAAGGAATCGCTACGTTCGAAAATGCCGTTGGCCTGTTCCCACGCAACGTCCCGCTGATCGTTGCGTACGCGGAGCGGCTGCTCGATATGGAGCAAGCTGAAAAAGCGCACGCGCTACTGTTGGATCTTCTGAATAATGTGCCGCCAACGCCGGACCAGATTCGCTTGATCGCTCGTGCCGCCAGCGATGCCAATGAAAGCGCTGAGTCGCTGTACTACTTGTCAGAGTATCGTCTGATGATCGGCGATCTGATCGGCGGCATTAACTACCTGCAACAGGCCCTGCGATTACCTGAGCTAGAGGAGATTCAGCGCATCCGATTCGAAGCCCGCATCGATTTCATTCGCGAGTTCATGACTGAAGAGCAGCTGCGACGCATGCAGCGGCAGCGCCCTGCGGGCAAATCCGCTCGTAACACGAGCTAGCATGACTGTCAGATCATCTTTTTTCGGAGTAGTGGCCGTTGCAGCTTTCGTATTGTCAGGCTGTTCGACCGTACCTGCCGATCAAAAAGTCGAATCGGATCCGTGGGAGTCGATGAACCGTTCACTCTTCCGTCTCAATAAAAATGTGGACAAAGTAATAACGAAGCCATTGGCGAAGGGCTATGACAAGGTAGTCCCGCGACCCGTAAAGAGAGGCGTCTCAAATTTCTTTCACAACTTAACGACACCCCACTCTGCCCTGAACAACTTCCTGCAGGGAAAACCCCGGAATGGCTTTTCGGAAATCGGACGATTCCTGTTCAATAGCACGCTCGGCATAGGCGGCCTGTTTGATATTGCGACTGCCGGCGGCATGGAGGCATACGACGAGGATTTCGGACAAACGGCTGCGGTCTGGGGAATTCCGGACGGACCCTATGTCATGCTGCCGTTCCTGGGGCCACGAACGTTGCGGGATGCCATCCTGATGCCGTTAGACAGGATGGCCGACCCGATTTTCCACTACGACAACACGTCGGCCCGGGACAAACTCGTCGTATTGGGCATTATCGATTTGCGTCATCGATTACTCGCCGCCGACAAATTTCTGGATGATTCAAAAGACTCGTATGTCACTTTACGTGAGTCCTATCTGCAGAATCGGGAGTTTGAGGTCTACGACGGCGACCCACCGGTTGATGACGATTTCTTCGACGAGTTTCTGGACGAAGAATAGTCCGGTCTGAATTTTCAACCGCTCGGATCAGGCGTGCGGCAACTCGATAAATCCTGCCCAACGCTCGCCACGCGATAACAGCGATTCAACTTCAGTGGTCTTGGCGATGGCCAGGATGCGCTCCGGCATCCCAGAGAAGCGAATCTCCCGAACCGTATGATTCGCCCAGGTCACCCATTCAAGCAATAGAGCCAGCCCCGCTGAATCGCCCATCGTGACGCCGGACAGGTCCATTTCAATTCGCGTGTGTTCCTCGAAGGGCCCTTCACTGGCCTGCAGGATTCTCTCCGCCGTATCAAACGACACTTCGCCTGACAATGAAAAGTGGCCATCACCCAGATCTTCGAGCGTAAATTTAGCCATCGCTACTGATACCGGCCTCGGCTTCCAGCCTGCTGATGACAGCCTCAAGACTGGATCGCCGTATCTCCGAATCGAGTTCCGTCCGATAGTTCCGAATATACGAGACGCCTTCAATGACGATATTGAAAAGCAACCATCCGGATTCCCGCTTCACTAACTCGTAATCGACCGCCACTTTGCTACCGTCATCCAGTTGCACCGAGCTCCTGATTTTTGTCCGCGGCTTGGAAAGGTCGCCCCGAAATGGCAGTACCGTAATTTTGTCCTGATCGAACTCCAGCACGCCGTCGGCATAACGCCTTAATAAGGCCTGATAAAAAGCGCTGATAAAGCGATCTCGTTGCGTGGCGTCTGCCGTGCGCCAGTGTTTTGCGAGCACCATCTGCGCCGCGAATTTGCGGTCAAATCGCGGTAGGAGCAATTCATCGATTATCGCGTACAAGGACTCGCGATCAGCGGCTAACTCTTCCTGCCGACCATCCATTTTTTCCGCCAGGCTGGTAACTGCACTTTCAACAACCTGTTGCGGCGTCTGGTCGTCCGCAACAGTGGGCGCCGCTGCCAATACGGCCAGGACCAAAGACGTCATCAGTAATTTCATTCGCCACCCCCGGATCCGGAGCTAACAAGAAACTTGCCGATGAGGTTCTCGAGTACGATGGCGTCCTGAACAAAAAATATCTCGCTGCCATTCGCAAGGTTCGTGTCAGATCCGCCGGCTTGCAGTCCTATGTACTGACTACCCAATAGTCCCGACGTCAATATACTGGCGTCGGAATCGTCGGGGATCTTTCCGTACAGGCTGTCGATTTCGAAGGTCACCCTCGCCTGCAGGCGATCGGGATCAAAGCTAACGCTGGTTACCCGACCAATCGTAACCCCTGACATAGCAACCGGCGCCCGGCTCTTAAGGCTACCGACGTTTTCGAACCAAGCTTCAACCTCGTAGGTATCGTCGGCCGAGAACTTATCGCCGCCTGTCGTCTGCGTTGTCAGAAAAAACAGTGCTGACATGCCCAGTAGGACAAACAGACCGGTGCCGATTTCAACTGAACGTGTTTGTTGCATAGTTCTTCCTCAAAGCATGAACGCTGTAATCATGAAATCCAGTACCAGTACTGAAATTGCAGTGATCACAACGGTTCTTGTTGTCGCTCTGCCGACGCCCTCGGCCGTGGGAATCGCATTGTATCCCTCCCACACCGCAAGCAGACTCGCGACAATACCAAATACAATACTCTTAATGACGCCTTCCCGAATATCCGCTACTTCAACCGCCTGCTGCATCTGTTGATAGAACGCGCCTGCATCGATCTCCAGGAGATCGACCCCGACGACATGCGAACCATACAGACCAACGCAATTGAATATCGCAACCAGAAACGGCATCGCGATAACGCCACCAAGAAAACGCGGGACCAAGACTCTGCGGACAGGATTGACGGCCATCATTTCCATCGCGGAGAGCTGATCCGTAGCCTTCATCAAGCCAATTTCCGACGACAAGGCTGTGCCGGCACGACCAGCGAACAATAAGGCTGTAATCACGGGACCAAGCTCCTTGATCAACGCCAGCGCAACCAGCATCCCAACCGAGTCTTCCAAATTGACTCGCGACATGTTGGCAAACCCCTGCAATGCGAGTACTGCACCAACAAAAAAGCCACAGACCATGATGATGACAAGCGACAAAGCCCCGGCGTTATAGATCTGCTTGATAACCAAACCTGGCCGTCGCAACAGGATGTGCGGCGAGTGCCGGACAAGACGCAGAAAAAATAACTGGAAAGCGCCAAACGTCCGAACAAATTCGAAGGCGTTGTCGTACAAATCGCGAAACAGCTTCATTACTCGGAATCCCGCCCGAGCAGTTGTTCCGCGTAATCGGGCGCATCAAAATGAAACGCAACCGGACCGTCGGCCATGCCGTGCATAAATTGGCGAACCAGTTCGGAATTGGCTGAATTGAGTTCGTCAGGACTGCCGCTCGCCGCAACCTTGCCGTCGGAAATCAGGTAGCTTCGATCCGCGACCGTCGATACTTCCGCTACGTCATGACTAACGACGATACTCGTGATGCCCAGCGCATCATTCATGCGACGCACCAATCGAACGATAACGCCCATGGAAATCGGATCGAGACCAACGAACGGCTCATCGTAAATCAGTATTTCCGGATCCATGACCATCGCTCTGGCCAACGCGACTCGCCGCGCCATCCCGCCAGACAATTCTGTCGGCGACATGTCCGCAGCACCGCGCAGACCGACCGCATGCAATTTCGTCAAAACAACATGCCGAATCAGACGATTCGTTAGCTTCGTATGCTCACGGAGCGGAAAGGCAACATTCTCGAAGACATTCAAATCCGTTAGCAAGGCACCGTTCTGGAAGAGCATGCCGAAGCGCTTCCGCATTTCGTAGAGCTCGCTTTGATTCAGTGAAGAGATATCAACGCCGTCGACGAAGATTGCGCCCTGCTGTGGAATAAGCTGGCGGGTGATGAGCCGAAGAAGCGTCGTCTTGCCCGTGCCGCTCGGCCCCATGAACGCGGTGACCTCGCCCCGTTTGATGGTGAGATTCATGTCCTTGAAGATCACGCGGGCACCGCGCGAATACATCAGATCGCGAATTTCAATCAAATTTTCTGAAGCGTCATTCATAGCAGTATCGATGCGGCTGATGATATTTGGCGGCCGGAAACAAGACAGCGAAGCATAGCAAAAAGGAACACCGGTCATTCGCGAATATCGCAACAGGTATAGCGTACAGGTTCAAATAGGACTAAAATAGTCCCTTATTAGCCAGCCGCAGGATTCCACGTGCTCCGAATCAGCAAATTGACCGACTACGGTACCGTATTGCTCGCCCATTTGGCGGCGAGACAAGACGCCGTCTGCAGCGCTGCTGAAGTCGCGAACGCGACGGGAATCGCCGTACCGACAGTTAGCAAATTGTTCAAATCGCTGGGCCGATCGGGTCTGGTTACATCGACGCGCGGAAGCAATGGCGGATATCAACTGGCTCGCGACCCTCGAGAAATAAGTGCCGCCGATATCATCGATGCCCTTGAGGGGCCCGTCTCGATAACAGAATGCAGCGCCATCGACAGTCAGTGCGAACATGAAGGCGTTTGCAGCGTTGGTGGTGCCTGGCAAAAAGTGAACATCGCCATTCGCAGGGCGCTCGATGACGTGACACTCAGCGACCTCTTGCGAACGAATAACCCCACTCCGCAGTTTCGATTCGCCGGGCTGCCTATAACGGTTGAAAACAAAATCAAATGAGCTCTGAAAACATTGAAAGCATCGTCAATCGACGATACGAACACGGCTTCGTCACTGACATTGAAACTGAAAGTCTGCCACCCGGACTAAACGAAGGCGTTGTTCGCGCCATATCGGCCCGCAAGAACGAGCCGGAATTCATGCTCGAGTGGCGCCTGCAGGCCTATCGGCAATGGCTCGAGATGCAGGAGCCCGAGTGGGCACATATTCATTACCCGCCCATCAAATTCAATGAGATCTCCTACTACGCCGCGCCGAAGTCTGACGATGATCGTCCCAAGAGTCTCGACGAAGTGGATCCGAAACTCCTGGAGACCTATGAAAAGCTGGGGATTCCGCTGCACGAGCGTGCGCGACTCGCGGGCGTTGCGGTTGATGCGGTTTTCGACAGTGTCTCGGTCGCGACCACGTTCAAAGGAAAGCTCGCCGATGCCGGCGTCATTTTTTGCTCGTTTTCAGAAGCCGTTCGTGAACATCCCGAACTCGTCAGAAAATATCTGGGTAGCGTCGTTCCGAGACGCGACAACTTCTATGCCGCGCTAAATTCCGCCGTATTCAGTGACGGATCGTTCGTGTACATCCCGAAAGGCGTTCGCTGCCCAATGGAATTGTCGACGTACTTCCGTATCAATGCAGCCAATACCGGGCAGTTCGAACGGACTTTGATTATTGCTGAGGAAGGCAGTCACGTTAGCTACCTGGAGGGGTGTACGGCGCCGATGCGCGATGAAAATCAGCTGCACGCCGCGGTGGTGGAACTGGTCGCTCTCGAAGGCGCCGAAATCAAATACTCGACTGTACAAAACTGGTACCCGGGTGATGAGAACGGTGTCGGTGGCATCTACAACTTCGTCACCAAACGTGGCGACTGTCGTGGCGCAAACTCCAAGATCTCCTGGACTCAAGTCGAAACAGGGTCGGCGATTACCTGGAAATATCCCAGTTGCCTGCTGCGTGGTGAGAACTCGGTCGGCGAGTTTTACTCAGTAGCCGTTGCTAACAACATGCAACAAGCCGATACCGGCACGAAGATGATCCACATCGGCGCAAACACGCGCAGCACGATTGTCTCCAAGGGCATTTCAGCGGGCAAGGCCCAGAATGCCTACCGCGGACTTGTCAAAGTCATGCCGCAGGCACACGGAGCGCGCAATCACACGCAATGCGACTCCCTGCTAATCGGCAAAGAGTGCGGCGCACATACTTTCCCTTATATGGAAATCAAGAATCCATCGGCAAAGATCGAACACGAGGCGACGACATCAAAAATCTCCGCCGATCAATTGTTCTATTGCCGCCAACGCGGAATCTCGGAAGAAGATGCCGTGAACATGATCGTCAATGGCTTCTGCAAAGAAGTCTTCAAAGAATTGCCCATGGAGTTTGCTGTCGAGGCACAAGCGTTATTGAACGTTAGTCTCGAAGGCGCCGTCGGCTAGGAAGAGAAATGCTCGAAATCAATAATCTGAAAAGTCGCATCGGCGATACCGAAATTCTCCGCGGCCTGTCGTTATCCGTTAATGCGGGTGAAGTGCACGCCATCATGGGGCCGAACGGATCCGGCAAAAGCACACTCGCGCAAGTCATTGCGGGACATAGTGACTACGTCGTAACTGGCGGCGAAGTTCTTTACAAAGGCAGAGATCTTCTCGAGCTTGAGCCCGAAGAACGCGCTCGCAATGGTGTTTTTCTGGGCTTTCAATATCCGGTCGAAATCCCCGGCGTTAACAACGCCTACCTGCTAAAGGCGGCGGTCAACGCAAAGCGAAAACACCAAGGTCTCGGCGAAGTCGATGCCTTCGAGTTTCTGAAGCTTGCCCGGGAAAAGATGGCGATGCTCGGCATGGATCCCAAGTTTCTGAACCGTGGCGTCAACGAGGGATTCTCGGGCGGCGAAAAAAAGCGTAATGAGATTCTGCAAATGGCTATGTTGGAACCGAGCCTCGCGATACTCGATGAAACAGATTCGGGCCTGGATATTGATGCGCTCAAGGCCGTTGCAGAAGGTGTGAACACACTGCGCAGTCCCGAACGCGCGATCATTCTCGTGACGCACTACCAGCGATTACTGGACTACATTGAGCCCGACTATGTTCACGTGCTGTCGGAAGGCAGGATTATTCGGTCCGGCGACAAATCCCTGGCGCTTGAGCTGGAAGACAAAGGCTACGACTGGGTCCGCGAGGCGGCAAGCGCGTGAAACAGGCAACGCTTTCAATGGCAGGGTTGCGGAACGCAGTTTCGCGGCTGCCCGGTGGCCCGCTCGCCGAGACCCGAGAAGCCGCATTGGCAAACCTGGATGAACAGGGCCTGCCAAATCTCCATAATGAAGACTGGAAATACACTGACCTCAGTTCCGCAATAGACATCAGCAACCGGTGGCTGTCGCAAGCTACGAACCCGTTGGTATCGGATTCACTGCGGAAGTCGATCCGGGCAATAACCCAGTCTATGGACGCGAACTGGCTGGTCGTCGCGAATGGAATCATCGATACGTCTAATTTCGATGACGACACCGGAATAGACGTCGAACGATTCAGCGAGTCAGCGGCGCCATTTGTCATGGACAGGCCATTGGCCGATCTGAACGCGGCGCTACTGCACGACGGGCTCCGCGTGATGATTCACGCCGCGACAGAAAAGCCGCTCGGTATTCTCATTATCGACGAAAGCGAGGACGGAGCTGCCGTGTCCCAAGCCAATGTCGAGATTGAGCTTGCATCGGGCTGCGACGCAGAAATCATCGAGTATCAATCGTCAAATGGTGGCGAAGATCATTACGGAAACACCGTGATCGCGCTTCAGATTGGTCAGGGTGCCATAGCCAACTACGTCAGAATTCAAGACCGACGCATCGGCCATGTTCAAACAGGCCGTCTGTCTGCAACGCTTGGCGCGGGCTCCCAGCTCGTCATGGCCAGTTACGACGTGGGCGGTGGACTGGTGCGAAACGATGTCGATATTGATCTTGGCGAGGCCGATACAAATGCGGTCTTCAACGGCTTGTATCTCGCAGGTGATGGTCAACACATCGACAATCACACACGAGTGGATCACAGGGTCGGTCCGGCCACGTCATCGCAGGAATATCGTGGCATTCTGAATGGCCGTTGCCGATGCGTCTGGAATGGCAAGGCGATCGTCCATAAAGGCGCGGACGGTACAGATGCCAATCAGGCCAATCATAATCTTCTGCTGTCCGACAACGCAGAGATCGACGCCAAACCCGAACTCGAAATCTACGCCGACGATGTCAAGTGCAGCCATGGAACAACCGTTGGTCAACTTGACGAGACCGCCCTCTTCTACCTCCGAACCCGAGGCCTCGACGAACGACAGGCGACGACGATCCTGACCCGGGCATTCGCGGCCGACCTCGTCAGCCGCGCACCGATTGGCGCAGCGAAAGAGTTGATATCGTCGTTGGTCGAAACTCGCCTCGGGGAGCTTATTCAGGACACCAAACCGTGAGTCGGCCGCAAACACAAGCAGCGGTCGATATTGCAGCGTGTCGTGACGACTTTCCGGGGCTTCACCAGGACGTCAACGAACACGCGCTGGTCTATCTCGACAGTGCCGCGTCTGCGCAGCAACCCGCCTCTGTTATTGATGCCGTCGCGCGATACCAACGCGAAGATCATGCCAATGTTCACCGTGGCGTTCACACACTCAGTCACCGCGCCACCGAGCTCTACGAGGGTGCTCGTGACAAGCTGCAGGACTTCATCAACGCGTCAATGCGCGGAGAGATAGTGCTGACCAGCGGTACGACCGAGTCCATTAACCTGGTGGCACAGAGCTATTGCAGACCACGACTGCAACCCGGCGACCAGATACTGATCAGCTGGCTCGAACACCATTCCAACATCGTCCCGTGGCAACTGGTTTGCGAGCAGACCGGCGCTGAATTAATCGTCGCGCCGATCAATGATCGCGGTGAGATCGAACTCGACGAACTCGAGTCAATGATGACCGAGCGCGTGAAGCTGCTCGGTATTGGCCATGTCTCCAATGCATTGGGAACAGTCAATCCTCTCAACAAGATCATCGCAGCAGCAAAGAAGCATGGCATCACAGTCCTCGTCGATGGTGCACAGGGCGTGCCGCACATGAACATCGACGTACAAGCGCTGGGTTGCGATTTCTACGCATTCTCGAGCCACAAGATGTTTGGCCCGACGGGAACAGGCGTCCTCTGGGGACGCGAAGACCTACTCGAAGAAATGCCACCCTACAAAGGGGGTGGTGACATGATTCTGGAGGTCAGTTTCGACAAGACGGTTTTCAATGAACTGCCCTACAAATTCGAAGCCGGGACGCCGAACATCTCTGGAACGATTGGTTTCGGGGCCGCGGTGGACTACCTGCAGTCGGTTGGCATTCAGAACATCTACGAGCATGAGAAAACGCTACATGATTACATGGTGCAACAGCTTGCGAACGTCGACGGCATCCGGCTGATTGGGACGGCGAAGGAACAAGCCAGCGTGCAGTCATTCCTGCTCAATGACATTCACCCGCACGACCTCGGCACCATTCTCGATCATCAGGGCGTCGCCGTCAGAACAGGCCATCACTGCGCAATGCCGGTGATGCAACGCTTTGGTCTGCCCGGAACGACACGCGCTTCGTTGGCGCTGTACAACAATACGGACGACATTGATCGACTCATTCTGGCACTCGAAAAAGCACGGCAGGTCTTCGCGTGACCACCGTGGAAGATAAAACCGAGTTACAGGATCTGTACCGCGAATTAATTCTTGATCACGCCCGCAAACCCCGTAATTTCCGACGCATTAACGATGCCACCCACTCGGCTGAGGGCATTAATCCACTCTGCGGCGACAAACTGCATCTCTATCTGCAGGTGGATTCAAACAATCAAATCGCCGACATTGGATTCGAAGGATCCGGTTGCGCGATATCCATGGCATCCGCGTCTCTGCTGACCGAAGCGGTGTCGAATTTATCCGTGAATGAAGCCGACATCTATTATCAGTCGGTCACTCAGCGACTGAGCCAGGATAGCGGCGGCATCGCCGAGTCGAGTTCCGTGGACCTTTCAAAACTCACGGCGCTAGACGGCGTGCGCGAGCATCCCACCCGAGTTAAGTGCGCGACTCTGCCTTGGCACGCCTTGCATGCAGCACTCAGCCAATCACAAACTACAGCCACAACAGAGTAAGGATATTATGTTCGGTCATACAAACGAGCCTTTTTCACTATCACGCGATGTCACTGCGGTCATCATCCCGGCCGGCGAGGAACTCACCTTGCGAGAAGGCACCAGTGGGTTCATTACACAGGCGCTCGGTGGCAGCTTTACCGTCTATGTTGAAGGCAACCTGTTTCGCGTTTCGGGCACGGACGCCGACGCGCTGGGAAAAGAGCCGGTTCCGCCACCCAAGATTCCGGAGAACGCGACTGACGCGGATATCGAAGCTGTGATCTGGGATCAGCTAAAGACCTGTTACGACCCGGAGATACCGGTGGACATCGTGAATCTCGGCCTGGTCTACCGCTGCGAAGTCGAATCACTCGGCAACGGCCAGCGCTCCGTCAACGTCGATATGACGCTCACCGCGCCGGGCTGCGGAATGGGCGATGTGCTGGTCGCAGACGCGCGTGAGAAGATTGCCATCATTCCGACGATCTCGGATGTTGCCGTCGAGCTGGTATTCGACCCACCGTGGAATGTGGGGATGATGTCGGAGGAAGCACGGCTTCAAACAGGTTTAATGTAATTTCTAAATAGTTAATGTAAATCAATGAAAATATTAACATTAGTAAGACATGCAAAGTCAGACTGGAAAGATGTCAGTCTGACCGACCGGCAACGACCGCTGAACGCTCGCGGTGAGCGTGATGCCCCGGAAATGGGTCGGCGAATCGCCAATCACGGTATTCGGCCATCGCTGATAGTCGCAAGTCCGGCCACCCGAGCGTGGACAACAGCCAAGATCATCGCCCGGGAAATCGACTATCCCAACGAGTTTCTGCAGCGCGAAGACAAACTGTATATGGCGTCACTGGAAGACTTGCTGGATGTTGTGGTCGCGCAGGACGATGGCTTCAACAGTCTTATGCTTGTTTGCCACAATCCTGGACTGACCGAATTCGCTAACTTTCTGGTTCCCGGACTGACCAACAATCTACCGACCGCTGGCGTAGTGTCCGTGCAAATCGACCAGGAAGACTGGAGTCTTTACAAGCGACCGAAAACCACGCTGCTCACCTTCGATTACCCGAAACTAAACGCTTAACAAACCGCGCTCAGCACTCCGGCACGTTGACGGCAAGCCCGCCTTGTGAGGTTTCCTTGTAATGCGACGACATGTCGATGCCCGTCTGTCGCATGGTTTCGATGACCTGATCCAACGTGACCTTGTGTGTCCCGTCACCGTGCATAGCGAGTTGCGCCGCATTAATCGCTTTGACAGCGCCCATAGCGTTACGCTCGATGCACGGAATCTGCACCAGCCCGCCAATCGGATCGCAGGTCAGTCCCAGATTGTGTTCCATGCCAATCTCAGCCGCTTCTTCGATGTGATCGTTAGATCCACCCAGCGCCGCGGCAAGGCCGCCTGCGGCCATAGAACACGCGACACCCACTTCGCCCTGGCAACCCATCTCAGCACCCGAGATCGATGCGTTGGTCTTGTAGAGCACACCGATCGCGCCAGCGGTCAGCATATATTTTCGAACGCCCTCTTCATTGGCATCTTTTATAAACTGCTCGTAGAACATCAGCACCGCCGGAATTATCCCGGCTGCTCCATTGGTCGGTGACGTGACCACACGACCGCCTGCCGCGTTCTCCTCATTAACAGCAATCGCAAACGCGTTAACCCACTCCATGGCATGCAAGGGGGATAGTT
>CAZMRZ010000044.1:16677-25066 GCA_964568835.1 uncultured Woeseiaceae bacterium
GGCTCCGGATCATCATTTCGAGCAATAAAGCCGCCGCCCAGTGAATAATAGCAATCCTCCGCCAAAACCTTGCCGTCCGCCGAGCGAGCGACAAATTTCATGCCGTTGGTATGCCGTGGCAGCTCTTTCTCGAAATCAAAAACGAGATTCACAGCGGGATCAAAGGGCAATTCTCCAATGCCCGGGACCTGGACAAGCTTGTTCGCATGGATCGCCCGTAAGCGCTCTTCCACCGAATCCGGATCAATCTTCTCGGGGCTGAGTCCGGCAAGACCCAGCAGGACCGCCGAATCAGTGCCATGGCCTTTTCCCGTCCAGGCAAGAGACCCATGCAACGACACATCGATACTGGCAACCTCGTTAGCAAACTCGCCGAGATCCTGCACAAACGCGCGGGCCGCTTTCATCGGCCCGACGGTATGTGAACTGGACGGGCCAATTCCGATCTTGAAAATATCGAATATGCTGACGGCTGCCATGATGCGAGCGCTAGTCCGTACCCAGTGACAACAAACTGGCGTTTCCGCCAACCGCTGAAATGTTATTGCTAATTGTGTACTCGGCGCCGAATCGCTGCAGGTAATGCGGTCCACCGGCTTTGGGCCCGGTTCCCGACAACCCGCGACCGCCGAAGGGTTGCACGCCGACGACCGCACCGATCATGTTTCGATTGACATAGATGTTGCCCGCACGCGATGCATTCGCGAGGCCACGAGCACGCGAATCGATTCGGCTATGCAGTCCCATCGTCAGGCCGTAACCGGTCGAGTTGATTGCTTGCACGGTTTCATCGAGTTTCTTGCCCTTGAACTTCATGACATGGAGCACCGGGCCGAACACCTCTCGCTGCAACGCATCAACGTTGTCGATCTCGATCAAGGTCGGCGCAAAAAACGTTCCCGCCTTTGTCGCATCGGGCAAGGTGCAACGGTGGACAATCCTGGCGTCCCTGCTCATACGATCCACATGCGCGGTGAGAAGCCCGCGCGCCTCTTCGTCGATAGCTGGCCCAACATCAGTCGACAAATGTCTTGGATCGCCAATCTCCAGCTCATCCATGTAGCCTTTTAGCAGCTCGAGCGTTCTTGGCTCGATTTCTTCCTGAACACAGAGCAGACGCAATGCCGAGCAGCGCTGCCCTGCGCTGTTGAATGCAGAATAAATGCTGTCGTGGACAACCTGCTCAGGCAACGCCGAGCTATCGACAAACATCGCGTTCTGGCCGCCCGTCTCCGCGATCAGAATCCCGATGGGGCCATCCCGGTGCGCAAGCGTCTGATTGATCAATCTCGCCGTCTCGGTGGAACCCGTGAATGCGACACCTGCAACTCGTGGATCCGCTACGGCACGTCCGCCAATTTTCGCACCATCACCCGGCAGAAAATGCAGGACATCTGCGGGTACCCCGGCTTCGAGCATCAGCTGTGCTGCACGGTACGCGACCAATGGCGTCTGCTCGGCGGGTTTCGCGATAACCGCATTTCCAGCCGCCAGAGCTGCAGCAATCTGACCCGTGAATATTGCCAGCGGGAAATTCCACGGACTGATGCAGACAAACACGCCACGACCACGCATGCCGTAGGTATTGCGCTCACCTGTCGGTCCTGGCATCTCCACGGGATCACCAAAATGCGTTAACGACTGCGCGGCGTAGTAACGAATGAAGTCAACGGCCTCGCGAAGCTCTGAAAGCGCATCGGGAATGATCTTTCCGGCCTCGCGAACACAAAGCTCGAGTAATTCGGCCGAGTTTTCCTCGAACAGGTCTGCGGCACGATTGAGAATTGCCGCTCGTTCATCAGCCGGCACGCGGTCCCAGGCGACCTGACCAGCCACGGCTGCAGTCAACGCCTGATCAACCTGTTCTTCGGTTGCCAACATGCACGTGCCGACCACCTCCGTCGTATTCGACGGATTGACGGACGGCACCTCCTCGCCCGATTGCGTTTCGCCAGCAACGATCGGTCGCGCGACGACCGTCTTGCTGCCGAAGCTCTCCATATCGGCCAACAGCTTTCGGCTTACATTACGGTCCGCAAGATTCATGCCTTTGGAGTTTGGTCGTTCCGGTTGAAAAATATCCGCAGGTCTGGGAATACGCGGATGCGGCAGGCAGTCATGCTCACGAGCCAACTCGATCGGGTCCGCGACAATGTCCTCTACAGCAATCGACTCGTCGACAATTCGATTGACGAATGACGTGTTGGAGCCGTTTTCCAATAGTCTTCTGACCAGATACGGCAGCAGGTCTTCATGACTTCCAACAGGCGCATACACACGGCACGGACGATCGTGCTTGTCCGGGTCGACAATCTCCGCATACAGCGCTTCTCCCATTCCATGGAGTCGCTGGAACTCATAGTCACGCCGCGAGCCCGCGTAGTGCAGCACACTCGCTAGTGTGTGTGCGTTATGCGTTGCGAACTGCGCATAGAGTTTGTCACCGGCCGCCAGCGCCTGACGTGCCGCAGCGAGGTAAGAGATATCTGAGTGGGACTTGCGCGTAAATACGGGATAGCTTTCAATTCCCCGTTCTTGTGCCAGCTTCACTTCCGAATCCCAGTACGCGCCCTTTACGAGCCTGACCGGAATGCGCCGCCCAACATCGCCTGCCAGCTCCGTCAGGAAACGAACCGTATCGCCTCCGCGACGCAAATACGTCTGCACGGCCAGACCGAAGCCGTCCCAACCGTCGAGCGCAGGATCCCGATACACCGCCTCAAAAATATTCAGCCACATTTCGAGTCGATCGGCTTCTTCCGAATCAATCGTTAAACCGATACCGATTTTTTTCGCATGTATGGCCAGCTCAAGAACCTCGGGGACGAGTTCCTTCATCACGCGATCTTCGTGGGTGAACTCGTATCTTGGATGCAACGCGGAGAGTTTTACTGATATGCCGGGAGCAGCGAACACGTCTGCCGGCGCTTCCTGCATCGAATCGCCAATACTCTCGATGCCGGCGTGGTAATTATCCAGATAACGCTGCGCGTCCGCGGCTGTCAGCGCTGACTCACCGAGCATGTCAAAGGAATGGCGATACGGAAGAACCTCGTGTTTTGTAGCGCGTTTGATCGCCTCAGAAATCGTCCGCCCCATCACGAACTGATGCCCCATGATTTTCATGGCTTGACGCATCGCAGTTCTGACAACGGGTTCGCCCGCGCGGCCAACCATACGACCGAGTAGCTGGCCGGGATTGCTCTTCGCCGTGTCATCCAGACTCAGAATCTGGCCGGTCAGCATCAGCCCCCATGTCGATGCATTCACGAACAGGGAATCGCTCGAACCGAGGTGATTCTTCCACTCGGCAGAAGTGATCTTGTCGGCGATCAATCTGTCCGCGGTGTCCGCATCCGGAATCCGCAACAAGGCCTCGGCGATACACATGAGCAGCACGCCTTCAGATGAGGAAAGGTCGTATTGCTGCAAAAACGCCTCGATGCCGCCATCAGTCTTGGCATTCTTGCGAACAGCGGAAACCAGTTGCGCCGCGGTCGCCTGAATTTTCTTGCGGCCCGCGTCGCCAGGATCGGCCGCGTCGGCCAGCTGGCGGACGAGCGTCGCTTCATCGGCAAGAAAAAGATCGTTTATGTATGAGATTCTGCCTTCACGGGCAGCCGGCTGATCAACAAAGCTCATAGTAATGACTCCGAAGACCCACCTTGGTGGTGGCGTCAAAAATTGAGACAAGGGCGGCGATTATAGGATATTAAGTTGGCCACGGGCATCGGTATTAGGCTCAATTCGATATATAATTTCCACCCACCAAAAGCATAGGACAATCCTGTGTCACAAACATTCTTCAATTCTCTGGCAGCAGAGACAGAATCCCTGAAATCCGAGGGACTATTCAAGTCCGAGCGCCTGATCGCGGGGCCGCAACAAGCGGCCATCAATGTCAGCAGCAACGGCACTACAAAAAAGGTCCTGAACCTCTGTGCCAATAACTATCTCGGCCTGGCCAATCACCCGGAGGTGATTGCAGCGGCACACAAAGCGCTGGATGAATTTGGCTACGGCATGGCGTCGGTACGCTTTATTTGCGGCACTCAGACCATTCACAAGCAACTCGAAGACCGCATCAGCGCATTCCTGGGAACGGAGGATACGATTCTCTACCCCTCTTGTTTCGACGCGAACGGTGGTCTCTTTGAGACCTTGTTGGGGCCGGACGACGCTGTCATCAGCGACGCGCTTAATCACGCCAGCATCATCGATGGTATTCGACTCTGCAAAGCACAGCGATATCGCTACGCCAACAACGATATGCAAGACCTCGAGACGCAACTCAAGGCCGCGGCCAATGCGAAGAACCGGATGATCGTCACGGATGGCGTCTTCTCGATGGACGGTACTATCGCCAGCCTGGACCAGATCTGCGACCTTGCTGACAAACACGACGCCCTGACGATGATCGACGACTGCCACGCGGCCGGATTCCTCGGAGAAAACGGGCGCGGCACGCACGAGTATCGTGGTGTTATGGGCCGCGTCGACATCATCACCGGTACTCTGGGCAAAGCGCTGGGAGGCGCCTCCGGCGGATATACCTCCGGACGTAAGGAAGTCGTCGGGTGGCTGCGACAGCGCTCACGTCCCTATTTGTTCTCAAACTCGGTCGCGCCCATGATTGCCGCGTCGTCCATTGCTGTTTTCGACCTGCTCGAACGCGATAGATCCTTGCAGCAACAACTGCACCGCAATGCCGCCTATTTCCGCGAGAAAATGACGGAACGCGGATTCGACCTGAAGCCCGGCGAACATCCGATTATTCCGGTCATGCTGGGTGACGCGATGTTGGCATCACAGATGGCCGATAAACTGCTGGAGCGCGGTGTGTATGTCATTGGCTTCTCCTTCCCGGTCGTTCCGAAAGGTCAGGCGAGAATTCGTACACAAATGTCCGCGGGACTGACCCTTGAACAATTAGACATTGCGATCGACGCATTCACGGACGTCGGGCGCGAACTGAAAGTCATTAGCTAGGACTAATAATGAAAGCACTGGTAAAGGCCAAAGCTGAACGCGGTATCTGGATGCAGGATATTCCACAACCGGAAGTCGGGCACAACGATGTCCTGATCAAGGTTAACCAGACCGCTATTTGTGGAACGGATATCCACATCTTCAAATGGGATGATTGGGCACAGGCCACTATTCCGGTCCCGCTCGCGATTGGCCATGAATTCTGCGGTGAAATTGTCGAAATGGGTATTGAGGTCCGCGGCTTCAGCGTAGGCGACCGGGTCTCTGCCGAGGGTCACATCACGTGTGGTATTTGTCGTAATTGCCGCGCCGGGCGCCGCCACTTGTGCATGAACACCGTTGGCGTAGGCGTCAATCGACCGGGAGCGTTTGCTGAGTACCTGTCCGTTCCCGCATTTAACGTATTTAAACTTTCAGACGCCATCACTGACGACATGGCATCAATACTGGACCCGCTGGGCAATGCAACTCACACCGCTCTATCGTTCGATCTGGTCGGTGAGGATGTTCTTATTACCGGTGCCGGGCCTATTGGAATCATGGCCGTGGCTATCGCAAAGTACGCCGGCGCGCGACATGTCGTGATCACTGACGTCAATGATTACCGACTCGACCTCGCAAGAAAAATGGGCGCGACGGCTGCCGTCAACGTGACCAACGAATTACTGGATAAGACCATGCTCGATCTGGGCATGGAAGAAGGCTTCGACGTTGGAATGGAAATGTCCGGCAATCCACAGGCCTTCAGGGATATGCTCCGCACGATGCATCACGGCGGCAAGGTCGCGATCCTCGGCATCCCACCGGCCGAGACGGCGATTGACTGGAATCAGGTGATTTTCAAAGGCCTCGAGCTGAAAGGCATTTACGGGCGTGAGATGTTCGAGACCTGGTACAAAATGTCGAGCATGTTACAAAGCGGCCTCAACATTGAACCCATCATCACGCATCACTTTCCGGTCGACGATTATCTGCCCGCTTTCGAACTCATGGAGTCCGGTCAGACTGGCAAGGTCATTCTTACCTGGAATTAATCAGTCGATCTCGCAGAAACAGTGCGAGTAGATGCCCTTCGGGTCATCAAACTGCACGAGCCCAGCGAGCAATTCTTGCAGATTGTTAGCTAAGGTCTCGAGCGTGTCTGGCCCTCGAACCAGCGCCGTCACATCGAATCCTGTACTCCGGGACAGAGCGAGGAAATCGAGGACCATTTGTTCCGTTGGCGACAGCTGCGTTTCGAGAAGTTTCTGACCGTATTCGCCCTCTTCGAGCCCCCCCAGTTCCGCGGCGACACGAATCGAGTCTTCAAAATTCCCGAGTTCGTCAATGAGTCCATGCTCAAACGCATCCTGCCCCGTCCAGACCTGCCCTTGAGCAACCTGATCCACGGCGTACTTTTCCATAGCGCGTTCATCGGCGACGCCGGAAATGAAGTCCTCGTAGGTATCGTTAATCATCAGCTGAAACAGCTCCTTCATGCCCGCCGACATCTCGCGATCCGGCCGCAGTTGCCCTGCCCACGGTGTTGTGCCGACGCCGTCAGTTGCAACGCCAACTGCCGCAAGAGATCGATGGTAGGTTGGGAACATTCCGAAAACTCCAATCGATCCGGTTACGGTTGCCGGGCTCGCGATAACCCTGTCCGCGACCACCGAAATCCAATAACCACCCGATGCCGCAACACTGCTCATCGACGCGACCACGGGTTTTCCAGCAGCCTGCAGAGTCCGAATTTCATGCGCAATCACTTCGGATGCGAATACGCTGCCCCCCGGACTGTCAACACGTAAAACGACAGACTTAACTGAATCATCAGACAAGGCCTCGCGTAGCAAAGCGGCCGTCGAGTCACCGCCAATACTGCCCGACGGCTGTGAGCCATTGCGAATCGTACCGACAGCCATTACGACAGCGACATTCTCATCCTGCACATCTTTGCCATGCAGCAAACGCATGCTCGCCAGGTAGTCATACGAATGTACGGATGAATACAGCGCGTCATCATCGGCATCGGGGCCAGCGTACGCTTTCAGTACGGCGCGTAATTCCGCACGACCCGTCAGTTCATCGACGAGGCCCGCTTCCCGAGCTGCGATAGCAATGTCACCGCCCGCCGCAGCAGCATGCTGCACCAGGTTTTGTGCAAAATCGTCAATCGTTCCCGCTTCGAGGCCGCGCGCAAGTTCCACGTCTTCCTGATACATAGCCCAGAACTGTTCAACCAATCGCGTCCGCGACTCTTTGTCTTCGGGCGACATATCCATACGCGTGTAGGGCTCAACATACGATTTGTGCGTTCCGACCCGGAAAATATTCCAGTCCACTTTCAGGGTGTCGAGGGCCTCTTTGTAGTAGCTCCTGAAGCCACCATATCCCTGCAGAAAAACCAGGCCTTCCGGATTCATGTAAAGCTCATCGGCATGTGCCGCGAGGTAGTAACCCGCCTGACTGAAATAGTCGGCACTGGCGACAACAGGTTTTCCGGACTGTTTGAAATCCTCGATTGCCACCCCGATGCGACGCAACTTGCTCAGTCCGCCGCCAGTGACGGCGCTTAGCTCAAGATGCACTGCGTCGATTCGATCATCATTCTTCGCAAACGCGAGCGCATCGATAAAGTCCTGCACCAATGTCTGTGGCGGTGCGTCACCGAGAAGCTCGGCCAATGCCCTTTCGTACGGATCACCATCGAGTTGATCGACCAACGGTCCAACCGGCTGCAGGAATAGTGCTGCTCGCTGCGGCATCAAAGGTGGTGCACCGGATAGGGCACCAAAGAAAACTATGAACAGGACTACGAGCAAAAGCAGATGCAGAACCTTTCTTACGCCATTCACTCCGCGCCAGATACTTGATATCAGTCTGACCAGAAAATTGCTGCTACTCATTAGTTCAATCCTTGGTTCGCGGCTGCGCCGTAGCTAATTCGATATATCATGCCCGCGCGATCATCGCTGACCAGCATCGAGCCGTCAGCAAGCACCAGCAAATCCACGGGCCGCCCGGACACAGATTCGTTCTGTAACCACCCCGTCGCAAAAGGCTCGTAGGTAACCGGCACACCGTCACGTAGTCGCACCAGTGTAACCCGATATCCTATTTTCTTTGACCGATTCCACGAGCCATGTTCCGCAATAAATACCTGATCGTGATATTCCTCGGGAAAAACATCCCCCGTGTAGAACGTCAAACCCAAAGGCGCAACATGGGGGCCCAATTTCTGGGCCGGTGGACGATAGTCAGCGCAGTCTTTTCCCTTGCCAAATTCGGGGTCCAGTATTTCACCTGCGTGGCAGTAGGGAAATCCGAAATGCTGCCCAACGGCCGTCGCGTGATTCAATTCGCCAGGCGGTAAATCATCGCCCATCATGTCGCGGCCATTGTCCGTAAACCACAGCTC
>CAZMRZ010000045.1:0-11347 GCA_964568835.1 uncultured Woeseiaceae bacterium
TCGTCAAGACCCTGGAGAATCTGTACGAGCTCTTCCTTAAATCCGAGCACGAGATACTCGTCCGACTCATTGCCACTCAAATTTTGAAAAGGCATTACGGCAATCGACCTGAGTGGTGGCGGAACTGACCGATCAGTGATCGTTGTCGCAATAATTGCGATGAAACCAATAGCGAGAATGGCGGCGGCGGTTTTCCACAATCGAAGACCAGGACCGGGCGCAATGGGGGCAACAACCTCAGGTTCCTTTATCGCTGGTTTGTGCAGCACGACCTCTTGATTCAGACGATAGCCGCGTCTTTGAAGCGTCTCGATATAGACATGAGGAACCTGCCGATCGTCCAGGTGGCCGCGCAGTTGTGAAATGCAACGAGCGATTGCTTCATCCGCTGTAGGACGTCCGTCCCACGCCTCGTCGACGAGTTCATCCTTGCTTACAAGATTGGTACCAGCTTTGGCGAGCGCCATTAAAACCGCGAAGACCTTCGGTTCCGGTCGCTCGACCTGATCACCGCGGCGCAACAAACCCTTTCCCGGCAAAATCTCCCATTCGCCCAGGTTAAATCCGTCGTTAAGTTCTTCTTCCGTCGGCATCCTGCCCCGCTAGATCAGACGTTATTTTCATATCGGGTAAGTCAGGCTCAAGGCGACTGTAACGGGAATTTGCAGCCTTCACACTGTCCAATTGCACAAAATAGGTATATTGTTACCATGTTACCTATATATCACTCTGGAGGATCAGCCATGCCTAAAACAAGCGTAAAACGGACTCAGACCGGAGTCCGTATCGAATCGTCACTACTGAAGGTCTTAAAAGGCGTTGCCGAGTATGCCGACATCAGTCTGGGCGACCTTCTTGAGGGAATAGTCCTGCACTCGTTCGAAGGCAAGGCGCCCTTCTCCGCTGAGACGCAGGCGGTCATTCAAAAGCTCAAATCTGTCTATGGATGCCAGTTGACCGCGTCCGACAGCCACAAACTGGTGGAGTCGGACTAGTGAGCATTAGACGACGATCAAAACAGGCCTTCGATACGCCCTTCTTTATTCACGCGAATAGCATTTGCGGCCGGCACACGAGGTAAGCCCGGCATCGTCATGATCGCGCCACAAACAACGACCACAAACTCCGCACCCGCGGCGAGTCGAATCTCGCGAATGGGAACAACGTGTCCCGATGGAGCACCGAGCAAGTCGGGATCGGTTGAGAAACTGTACTGCGTCTTCGCCATACAGATGGGGTATTTTGCAAACCCTTCCCGCTCGAACTTGGCGAACTGATTACGAACTTTCTTGTCCGCGATAATATCGTCGGCGCCGTATATTTCACGCGCGATCGTCGCTGCTTTGTCCCACAAAGACATCTCATCGTCGTACAAGGTTCGAAACTGCGCCGCGCCACTGTCGCAGAGTTCAACGACATGTTCGGCCAATTCTGTCGTGCCTTTACCGCCGTCCGCCCAGTGCGTGCACTTGATAGCCTTAACCTGATATTTCTTGCAGAAATCCTCAACGACTTTGACTTCGGCATCGGTGTCCGCTGTAAAGTGGTTAATCGCAACTGCGACAGGCACTCCGAACTTGCCGAGGTTCCTGATGTGTCTCTCCAGGTTCTTGCAGCCGTCCTGCAAAGCAGCAACGTTTTCTGTTCCGAGATCGCCCTTCGCAACGCCGCCCTGCATCTTGAGCGCCTTAATCGTGGCGACCAATACGACCGCATCAGGCGACAGACCCGCTTTGCGACATTTGATATTGAAGAACTTCTCCGCACCTAAATCGGCACCAAATCCCGCTTCCGTAACGACGTACTCAGCAAGCTTCAGCGCCGTCTTGGTCGCTACGACCGAATTACAACCGTGCGCGATATTCGCGAACGGCCCGCCGTGCATAAACGCCGGATTATTCTCCATCGTTTGCACGAGATTGGGTTGAAATGCGTCTTGTAACAACGCCGTCATTGCGCCGTCGGCATTGAGCTCGCGAACAGTGACCGGTTTGTCATCGCGCGTGTAACCGAGAACGATATTGCCCAGTCGATTTTCAAGGTCCGCCAAATCCGTCGCGAGACAGAAAATTGCCATCACTTCAGACGCGACCGTGATATCGAATCCAGCTTCGCGAACAACACCGTTGTGGAAACCACCAAGCCCCGACGTCACCGTACGCAGAGCCCGATCATTCATATCAACAACGCGCCGCCAGGTAACACGACGCGGATCGATATTCAGCTGATTTTCCCAATGCATGTGATTGTCGATCAGTGCCGCCAGCAAATTATTCGCAGCGCCGATTGCATGGAAATCACCGGTGAAATGCAGATTGATGTCGGTCATTGGAACAACTTGAGCGTAGCCGCCTCCGGCCGCTCCGCCCTTCATACCAAAACACGGTCCCAGACTTGGCTCCCGCAGACACATCACCGCTTTCTTGCCGATGAGATTCAGGGCGTCGCCCAGTCCGACCGACGTCGTTGTCTTACCCTCGCCAGCCGGTGTTGGGGAAACCGCGGTCACAAGGATCAACTTGCCATCCTTCGCCTTAGCGTTAGCCTTGATAAAGTCGGCGCTGATTTTCGCCTTGTCGTGACCGTATGGAATCAACGCATCGGCGGGAATATTGAGCTTATCCGCGATTTCCTGGATCGGGCGGACATTCGCCGCCTGTGCAATTTCGATATCGGTTTTGACTACCACGACGTATCCTTTTTTTATTGAGTAATGAGAGTTCTTAGCAGCGAGAATTCGCTGCGGATTCTATCTCAGTCCTCTTTCTATGGCGCATCTATAATTTGATGGATTGTGCCCCCGAAATGCAATACGTAGAGTTCACCGTCAACGCCCTGCCCGAAACTAACAATCTGCAGACCTGTTTCATCGAGGATTTCTGGCGTCTGACCAACGGAACTATTCTCACGAATACCGAACAATCGGCCCGACCCGAAATCGCCGAACAGGGCTAAAGCAGTGCGCGCTGTCACGATGTCTCGAATTGTAGACCGATGTCGAAATTCTCGGTTTTTTCGACACGTGTCACGAACGTGTCGACGAAATCGACATATACTGCGGATCTGTCGAAAAATGATGAAAACATCGACATATCATCCCAACAGGTCGATTTTATCGACACGTTTTCCTGATATGTCGATAAAACGATCAAATATCGACATATTCGCTTTTCATGTCGATTTCGTCGACACATGCGCCGCCCGCCAGGAGATATGGTAAGTGACTGATTTTAATCCAGAAATGCCTTATAACACTCTGCCGGCTCTGCCGCCGCCCGGCGATCAGATCGAAACCAAGCAGATTCTGAAGCGCTGCATAGAATCGCGAGTTGCCCTGGCCGAACTCAAACAGGCGGCCGAGCTGATCCCCAATTCCGCCGTTCTCGTTAACGCCCTGCCATTGCTCGAAGCTCGGGCCAGTTCCGAAATCGAAAATATCGTGACAACCACGGACAAACTCTTCGAATTCGCCGATATCGCAGAAGATCGTGCCGACGCCGCGACGAAAGAGGCCCTGCGTTACCGAACGGCGCTCTACGAGGGCACCAAGATGGTTCAGCGGCATATGCTATCGACCGATATGGCTATACATATTTGTAGCACTATCAAAGGTTTAGAGCTTGATATTCGAGCAGAACCTGGGACGACACTGAAAAACCGTATGTCCGGCGAGACCATTTACACACCGCCCGTCGGGCAACAACTGCTGATCGAGAAGCTCGACAACTGGGCAGATTTCATGCACCGCAACACGGAATTCGACCCGCTGGTTCGACTGGCCGTACAGCACTACCAATTCGAGGCTATACACCCGTTTTCAGATGGCAACGGTCGAACCGGGCGTATTCTCAATATTCTTTTTCTGGTCGAACACGGGCTGCTCGACTCACCGATTCTCTACCTCAGTCGTTACATTATTCAAAACAAAGCGGCGTACTACCGGCTGCTGGCGAAGGTAACGCGTGAGCAGGATTGGGCGTCCTGGATTCTCTTCATTCTCGATGGCGTTGAAGAAACCTGTACCTGGACGACCGATAAGATCAAGTCCATCCGCGAGCTCATGGAGCATACCGGTCAGTTCGTGCACAAACGGCTACCGAAGATCTATTCCTGGGAATTGGTTGAGCTCTTGTTCAAACAGCCGTATTGCCGCATCGGCAATCTGGTCGAAAACGGGATCGCCAAACGTCAAACGGCATCTGTTTATCTGAAGCAGCTATGCGATCTCGGGGTACTCAAAGAAGTAAAATCCGGTCGCGAAAATATATTCGTGCACCCGAAATACATTGAATTGCTAACCGGCGAAGAGAACGTCTGGGTGTACTACTCGGGCGTCGAGACCGACAACGTCGACCCGGCCGAATTGACTATCGAATAGAAAATCACCGAAAATCTCCCATCGGGAAGGCGGGAGCCATCGTTTGAGTATTAACAGCAGTCGGCTGTTTCAGCTATTCAAGTACATCGTTTACGCATTGCTTACGTTCAATGTCTACGTGTTCTGGAGCGAGGAAGTGCTCGCTGCGGCGGTTCAGTTTCCTGGCGGCGTGTCTGCAATCGAACTTATCGATGCCTATGCCGCCACTATCGACACCGCCGCCTGGGTCGTTCTGCTGCTCATGTTCGAGCTTGAGACCTACGTACTCGAAGACGATCAATTCAGCAGGCCGGTCGCATGGTCATTGCACGGGATCCGCGCGCTCTGCTACGTATTCATCGTGTACGCGTTTTACGGCTACATCGTCAATCTGAGCTTCATAATGCAGGCGACTCAATTGGCCGGTGTCACCGATCTTTGCGCGTTGGTGACTGACGGCTGGTCTTACGCGATCGATCTTGACGAGTACTCAGATATCACTGCCGCCAGTTGCGGCACGTTTTCCGATTCCACCGCTTTCATGCGGTTTGAGGGAATAACCGCGGTCGTCGACGCCAATGGGCTGGCGGCGATCCGGACTCTCGCCTGGGTCGACGTTATCAACGCAGCTGTATGGCTGCTCATTGTTCTGATTCTCGAGGCGGATGTCTGGCTGCAAGAGCGAAATCGATTGGAGGGCAATGCGCTTCGAATCAGTAATCTGATCAAGTTCGTTTTGTACACAACGCTGCTGCTGGCGGCGATCTACTGGGGCATTAAAGGCGATTTCATCGACTTCTGGGATGCATTTCTCTGGCTGGTCGCGTTCGTCTTCATAGAACTCAATGTTTTCGAGTGGCGCCAGGAAGCCCATGAATCCGCCGCGCAGAGCCAAATCAGGACTCCATCATGAAACAGTCACAAGAGGATCAGACCTCGGTCATGTAGTTCGGCCGCCGTTCGTCGAAGATTCAGTCTCGCCAAACACGAAACGGAAGAACGACATGACCTACAACGATCAAAAACAGGATCTGGACGCCACCCTCATTATTTTGGGCCTCGGCTACGCTTGCGGTCTGTTGGTCACTATCGGCTGGCTCGCCACATTTTAAGGGCTGATTTCGAGCAGAGGGTCTGTCTCGGCACGCGCCGCGAGTTGCTGATCTCGATCCTGCACCTTGAGTGACACCAAGCCGCTATCGGGGCCGAGCATCATCAGATAGGGATGCCAGCGATCGCCCTCGCCTCGGCGGTAAAAGCCGGAGACGGCCCAGCCCGAATCTTCCGGGTAAACGTACACTTTGCCGACCTTACGATTGGGCGCTAAGGGATCGACAATCTCGAGCGCTTCAGTTGCAACTATCGATTCCAGTAGCAGACGAGATGACTCGACAACACTTACCTGCACCTCTCGCTCTTCACGACCCTCTGGATTCGTTATCCATTGGTACGACAGTGACGCCACCAGCAGTCCGATAATTATTGCAAATGCAGCACGTCCGATGCGGTGATCCATTAGTAGTCCATATCCCTAGTCCAACCCTAAGTACTTGTGTGTCTGAACGCTGAGATCCCAGCGCGGATTTTGTTTGCAGAAAAGGATAGCCTTTTCTGTATTCTCGGCAAGTTGCGGGCTATCCATTGGCTGCAGGAAAAAGTGCTGAAAAGAAAGCCCTTCGAACTCACTGGGCTGCGCTGCTTTTTCGATCTGCGGGTAAACGAGCTTCAACTCGTCGCCTGAGACCTGCACTATTCTCGCATTGCCCTTAGGGCTGATACAGAGCCAGTCGATGCCATCCGGTGCCTCGATAGTACCGTTGCTCTCCACACCAATTTCGAATCCTGCAGCATGAAGAGCCGCGATCGCCGCTTCGTCCAGTTGCAGCAGCGGTTCGCCGCCCGTGCACACGACGTAAGGCTGTTTGTTGGCTGGCGAAGCATCCCAACACTTCAACACGGCCGCCGCGAGGTCAACGGGCGAATCGAATTTTCCGCCGCCCGGACCATCGACACCGACGAATTGCGTGTCGCAAAAACGGCAGACAGCCTGTTCACGATGCTCGTCTCTTCCCGACCACAGATTACACCCCGCAAATCGCAGGAATACGGCTGGCCGTCCTGTATGGGCGCCCTCACCTTGCCGGGTGTAATAGATTTCCTTTACCGAGTACGTCATCGTTAAAACGTCAGAGGATCCACTTCATTCGCTTCGGAAAATCCCTTCGCGCGCAACTCACATGCGGGGCAATGACCGCAGGGTGGCCGCACGCCGTTGTAGCAGGTATGCGTCATTGCCATGGCCGGCAGCGCGCCAAGGTCCTTCGCCAATTCCACTGTTTCTTTCTTCGATAGATGCATCAGCGGCGTGTGAATTTGGAGCTCGGATTCCATCCCCTTGCGTAGTGCCAACTGCAGAGCCGATATCGTTTCCTCACGACAATCGGGATAGCCACTGTAGTCTGTTTGCGCGACGCCAGTAACGAGGTGATCTATTTTTCGCGGATACGCGAATGCCGCCGCGAAGCTCAGAAAAATAAGATTACGACCTGGGACAAACGTGTTCGGCAATCCGGACTCGGCGCCGTGTCCGGATTCTACTTCGATACTGGGATCCGTCAGCGCATCACCGCCGAGGGCCGCGAAAGTATCGATCGGAAGCCGATCATTCGGGACCCCCGCGAATTCAGCGACTTCACGCGCACAATCAAGTTCGATGCGGTGACGCTGTCCGTAGTCGAATGTGATACTCGATACGTTTTCGTGACCGAACTTGTCGATCGCCCAGTACAGGCATGTCGTCGAGTCCTGTCCGCCAGATAATACAACCAGCGCCTTATTATTCACTGCGATTACTCATTCGTTACGTTGCTTGCGATCGGTCGTCGAGCAGATTCTCGCGCGTCGGCGCCTTCTGCTCGACGAGGTAGGCGGCTGTTATTTCCTCGGATATCTGCGCGAGCTTCTCCGCCATGGGTACATTGTAAAGATGATTGTGCCCGTTCACGGTCACCGCATTACAGTCCTCGAAATAGGCCCCGCTGGTATCGGCCAGTGCTTTATTTGTTGCGACGTAACACGTCGTTGCCGCTCCTTCTTCAATTGTCTTACCACCGAGCGCCGCCACCATCTTCATTCCAAATTGCATGACTGAATTGAAGTGTCTGTCGATCTCGGTGTCGATGATGCCGGGATGCAGTGAATTGCTGGTAATCCGTGTGCCCCGCAATAACTCCGATAAGCGTAGCGAGAACAGAATATTAGCCAATTTGGAATGACCGTAGGCCATCAGGTCGCCGTAGTCGTAGCTGAAATCGAGGTCATCGAACAGGATTCCGTCTCTGGGCGCATCTGTGTAGGCCGTACGGCTGGCAACACTAACTATCCTGGCCTGCTCCGCGATAACAAGACGATCCAGCAGGCGGTTGATCAATACGAAGTGGCCGAGGTGATTGATGACGAAGTGCTTTTCAACGCCATTGATCAATTGCCGGACATTGCCACCGCCCAGGTAACCAGCGTTGCATATCAACATGTCGATCGGGACATTCATCGAACGAATCGTTTCGGCGCAACTAACCACTGAGTCGAAATCGCCGAGGTCCAGTGCGACTGGCGTTGTAACGCCGGGTGTCCGGCGACAGGCCTCTTTGGCTCGCTGTAACGAGCGACTGCTGCCAATAACATGCGCACCGCGACTCGCCAGTACGCGCATGGTTTCGAGTCCAATCCCGGACGTACAACCCGTAACAACCGCAAGCCCGCCCGTGAGGTCGATTCCGGCAGTGACCTCTTCGGCGGTCGACAATTCGGTAAAGCTGCTGCGAGGAATATCGACGGTGGCAATTTTCTTCTCGCCGCAAGCGGAAAGCTGGGGAATAAGCACAGACGCGCCGGCCATCTCGAGAAAGCGCCTGCGATCAATCGTCATCGGAGCCCCCAAACAAATCATCGAGAGCTGACTTGGCGGTATCCGCGTCCGACTTTCGATTCGGATCGAATGCGTTTTCGCTGGGCACGAACCAATCGCAAAAATTGGGCCGTTCTTTCTCTTTGACGTCTTCCGCGCCGTCTTCCCGACATTGCCGCGTCGCATTGGCGTCAAAATGGCGGCACATTTTGCAGACGTGAATATCCGCGTCGCAACCTGGACATTGATCGCGCCTTGAAAGTGGCAATGACAACGCGGCGAGCGACTCGCCGCATCGATAGCACAGTAAATTGTGGGACATTCCGGCTCCCCTTACCTGTCGGGAAACCGGAGTATAGCCTTCAATCAGTCCTTCTGGCTCGGTACCAACTCACTCATGACGGCATTCTTGAGAATGTGGAGCGGCAACATGCCCTGATCCAGAATGCCTGCGCCGGACTCAGATTTACGATCGAAATCGACGCAATTAGTCCAACCGGCATAAGTTTTCGCATGTAAAATCGCCCCTGTGTAAAGCACAACTCGGGTTTCGATGCCTGCCTGAGCAAAAAGGATTCAGCATTGTTGGAATATTTCGAAAAATTTTCTTCCGACCGCAAGATAACGACCGCGGTACTCGCCGCGGCGCTCAGCGCCTGCGCGACCGAGACAGTACTTCTGAATAGTGAGCGAATCGAGCAGCAATTCGGAAGTTACGGGATCGATGTACTCGCTAGCGAAGCGGGATTGAGACGATCGAGCCTATTCAGCAACAAGGACGAAGATCGAATTTGCCGGACCTATGCGATCGTTCGCTTTACTGATGACCCGCATACGAGCTACGGACCGGAGCACGCCAAAGTCCTCGCCGGCAATTCACTCGGCGAAGTATTCAAGTCCAATGGCTGGAGTATTCACAAGCAAACACTGCATATTGGTTCCTTTGAGCTCGACAATACCCGATCCGAAATCGCCGAATTGATGCAGTTAACCGATACCAGTACGTTGAGCCTGCACGTCTATCAGTTGCTGTTAGCCAAAGACTCCCGGGTTTTCGAATACGCAACGATTATCGAAGCGCATCATCCTGACTACCTTTCGCAGAGCGATCTCTTAGAGATTTATCACTATGACAATTCAGAATCACTATCGACTTCGTCGTTGGCAGAATTGATCGAACTGGTGACATCCAAAAGCGGAACATGACGTTTGTTGTTAAGGGTCAATGCGACTAAACTGGCGTCATGTTTATGGGGAAGCATTATTGAGGGTCACGTAATGAAAATCGAAGGAATGTTCAGGCTGGTTCTGGCCAGTATTTTGCTAATGGGATGTAGCTTTGCTTTCGCTCAAGATGCCGCAGATGATCAGGCGGATGTCTGGTCGGTTATTGAGGAAGAGTGGAATGCTGATGAGAAGGGCGACAAGAAGTGGCCTGATCGTCTCCTGACGGATGATTTTTCCGGTTGGGCTAACGATTCGCCGGCACCGCGCAGCAAATCGTCCATAAAGATGTGGGATCGCTTTGGCGATGAAATGGGCAAAATGGTCGCGCATGAATTGTACCCACTGTCGATTGTTGTCAATGGCGATGTAGCCGTTGCTCATTACCTCTACAGCAGTGCGTATCAATCCAGGGACGATGATATCGAAACGAATAACGGTCGTTACACCGACGTCCTCATCCGAACGGACGATGGCTGGAAATTCCTGACCTGGCACGGCGGCGACGACTAGGCGATTTCGCTTAAAAGCGCCGATCGGTTAAGGGTCGGTTCAGGTTGCGGCGGGTATGATTGGCCCCAAGATGAACAGGTCCGCGAACTGAAGGACCCGGAGGCCATATGAAAACTCGAATCTCGACAGCACTGCTACTGCTCGTACCCGCCCTATCACTGGCGCAGGTACCGGTTGATGACGATGGCAATGTCATCGGCAAGTACGAGTCGCAATCGAACATAATGCCCATTGTCGATGACGGCGTTGCGCGTCTGTCGTACGCCGAGTTGCAGGACCTCGTCGGGCCCATCGCTTTGTATCCGGACGATCTGCTCGCGATCGTGTTGCCCGCTTCTGCCTACCCACTGCAGGTCGTCGAGGCTTCCCGTTTTCTTAAGGCACTTGAAATCGATCCGACCTTGCAACCGGACGCAAATTGGGATGACTCAATCGTTGCACTTATCAACTATCCGGAAGTGGTTGCGCTTCTGAATGAAGATCTCGACTGGACTCTCCGATTGGGTGAGGCTGTCGTCGCGCAGCAGACCGATGTCGTTACAGCGATCGAGGGTTTTCGTGACCGCGCCTATGCTGCAGGCAACCTGAAATCCGACGACTATCAAACAATATCCAATGACGATGGCGTTATCAGTATTTCGCCCGTCGCTGAAGATGTTATTTATGTGCCGTACTACGAGCCGGCTCGCGTAGTCTATGCTCAACCGCGACCTGTCTATTACTACTACCCTCGCGCGTATCCTGTTTACTACTACCCGTACGCTGCGAACCACTATTTCGATCACGGTTATTTCTGGGGCGTGACCACAGCGTTTTCGATCGGCTGGATGTCAGACAGCCTGCATGTGCATCATCAGAGCTACCGTAGTCATCCCTATTACGGCAGGACGTACTGGAACGATGGTTGGTATCGCCGTCCGTCTATCAGCGTGTACAACACTAACTACATCAACAACAACGTGAGTGGGAACCATCATGGGAATGGCGATCAATGGCGTGCCAGTAATACGCGCCGTGAATACGTACGACGTGAGGGATACTCTCGGAACGACAGACGATTGGATAGTCGTTCGACCAACCGCATAAGCCATCAAAGCGTACGAGATGACGGTGGTAACGGCGCAATCAACTTTCGTGAAAGAGAGTCGCGTACTACTCGCACCAGCGCTGTAAGTCCGAAAGAAGGGCGTCTGAAGAACCCGACTGAACGATCACAGATTCAGTTTGCCCGTCGCGATGAAGACAATGCGCGGACTAACACCATTCGTCGACAACAGCCCGCAACGCGAACGCAGGTTCAGACGTCTCGTCGACAAGAGCCCGCAACACGAACGCAGGTTCAGACG
>CAZMRZ010000045.1:11447-18448 GCA_964568835.1 uncultured Woeseiaceae bacterium
CACGAACGCAGGTTCAGACGACTCGTCGACAGGAACCTGCAGTGCGATCACAACCCGCACAGCGTACGCAGCCCGCTCGTCAGACCGTTCGGCAACCGACTCAACAAATGGCTTCCGTCAGGCAACAGTCCAGGCAGTCAGTGTCTCCGCCGCGCGCTCAACCGCAGCGCTCCGCCCCCCCGCAACGTCAGGAAACGAAAAGCAGTGGGAGTAATTCCAGGAAATCGGAAAGTCGTTCAACCGAGCGCCGAATCCGGAAACGATAGACGTCAGAGGACCCTAGTCCTTATCTGACTCGCCGTCGCGGGAGGCTTCTTTGGTCAGCTCCCAGGCGATGAACGCGACGCAAGCCGCTGTGAATAGTGCGAGTCCGATCGCGGCGAAAGGAAGTATGTTTTGCATCCGCCTATCGTAGCACCGTAGTCACGTCGGAATGGAGTGCCTATTCGGAATCGTCTGACGATTCCGACCGACGTTGACGACCGGATTGACGCAAAGCGTCCCGTAGAACGAATTCGATCTGCGCATTCAAGCTGCGCAGATCGTCCTTCGCCCAACGCTGCATCGCCTCAAGCGTTTTGGCATCTATTCGCAACGCGAATGATTTTCGTGCAGCCATCAGGAATCCCGATTAGGTGTAAAGCGAGCCGGTATTCAGAACAGGCTGCGCGCTTTCATCACTACACAGGACTACCAGCAAGTTACTGACCATCGCCGCCTTACGCTCCTCGTCCAGGCTGACTATGTTATTCGCATCAAGCTCGTTAAGTGCAAGCTGCACCATGCCGACAGCACCATGAACAATCAGTTTGCGAGCAGCAATAATGGCCCCAGCCTGCTGCCTGCGAAGCATCGCGTTCGCGATTTCCGGCGCATAAGCGAGATGTGAAATTCTGGCTTCAATGACCGTGACTCCAGCCTGCGTTAAACGATCTTGAATCTCTTTGGCGAGCGCTGTGGCAATTTCCTGCGGGTTGCTACGAAGCGCAATGGTCTCGCCTTCGTGAGGCTCGTACGGGTAGGACGTACCCAGATTTCGCAACGCAGACTCACTCTGGATCTCGACGAAACCGGCGTAGTCATCGACCTCAAACATCGCCTCTGCTGTATCGAATACCTTCCAAACGACGACCGCAGCGATTTCGATTGGGCTGCCATTGGCGTCATTCACCTTCAATTTGCTGCATTCGAAGTTTCGAATGCGAGTGGATACTGCTGCCTTCGAATAGAACGGGTTGGCCCATCGCAGTCCTGGCTCATGCACGGTTCCTGCATATTTCCCGAAGAGCTGTAATACCTTCGCCTCATTCGGATGCACCATAAAGAGCCCTGCCCAGCAAATCAGGACAATGATCGACGCTATGATGGCCGCAATTAAGATGCCGAATGCCTGTGCCTGCCCCGCCCTCACAAAGACATAAGCCAAGCCGATTTGAGCCAGCGCCAACACGACGATCGCCGGATAGCCCGACGGCGCGGATTTTTTGATTTCACGGATCATTTCATTCTCCTCTTCCTGTTATTATTTCGTGTCAATTTGATATCATTATGATATCTTTTTGAAGAACGGTCAAGCAAACGGTTCCGCAAACGGCGGTTTCGGCCGCAGATACCACCTAACTAATTGTTTTTATGAGTCTCTTACGTCTGCAGCTCGGCGAGCCGTTTTTCAATTTTTTGCCGAAAACGAATCGCCAGCGGCGCTTCAAGATAGCGCTGCAGCGTGGCCTGATCGTGCCGCAAGGCGTAATAGAACCTGAACAGCTCCACGATCGACACCGTGTCGGACTGAATCTCAACAAATGTCACGGTATCGCCCGGCGAGACTTCGCCACTGTTTAATACACGTAAATAGACGCCGGGTTTTTCAGCCTGACGAAATGCGAGCCCCATGCCGGCGTCCTGCATTCTGGCCGCAAAAGTACCGCAGGGAATACGAGGTGCTGTCGCTTCGAGTACGACCTCCCCGATCAGCAAGCGGTCTCCGACGTTCATGTCGGATGGCATCCCACGGATGGTCAGGTTTTCTCCGAACAGGCCAGGCGGATACTCTCGATCCGTTTCGCGTGACCACCAGTCATAGTCATCGGCGCTGTAGGCGTAGATCGCCTGATCCGCACCGCCGTGGTGCTCGGTATTGACTATTTCGTCACCGCGGACCCCTGCCTCGCCGAGATAGGCAGGCCCATCAACCGGCCTCTTGCAGATACCGCTCGTATACGACTTGCCACCGTGACTGATCGTCTCAGCCTGGCCGACGTTGATACTCTCGAGATGCATAGTTTCCAGCACGCCTCACTCCGGTATTCGTGTGCGTTTATGTGCCAGATTCTATACCGAGCCGCTGACTTGTTTGTCTGGATTTTCTAGACGTCCACTTTTCCGAGGACGATCATCAGCAAGGTGAATGCGATCAGCGCCACGGCGGCGACGCCGAAAAACATGCAGATCATGAATATTGTCTGCTCCATGCGGGCTTCCCTTTTTTGACTACGAGTCGCCCATTTGTACGCTTTCGCCAGGCAAATCGCCACTGGGGAGGCTCGCTAGCCCGCAGGAACCTCGGATCTTGCTTCGATTTTCCCCCACTTCACTTCATTGCCCTCGACGGGTCGAAAAGGAATATTCTGCGACAGAATCAGCGAACAGACCGCGAAAAGGGCGCCGATCAGGAAGACGGCAGCGGGTGACACTATCCAGACGAGACCGAGCGCCGCGGGAACGGCGACCGCGGCAATATGGTTGATGGTGAAGGAAACGCCTGCGCTGCTCGCAATATCGCCCGGACTGGCGATCTTCTGGAAGTAGGTGTTGATCGCGATCGCCAGTGCAAAGAACATGTGATCAATCACGTAGAGGCCAGCACCGATATAGGGATTCTCGACAAAAGCGTACCCCACGAAAATTATTATTAGTCCAACGTACTCGATAGTCAGCGCACTGCGCTCGCCAATGCGACCAATCAAGCCGCCAATCTTCTCTGCGAATAGCCAGTTGAAGGCGTAGTTGATCAGGAACAACAGTGCTACTTGAGACGCCGTGTAACCGAATCGCTCCACCATCAGAAACGCCGCGAATACCATGAATATCTGGCGACGTGCGCCCGCGAAGAACTTCAGCGCGTAAAAGAGCCAGTAGCGCTTGCGGAGCACGAGCTTTGTTGTCTGCTCGTGTTCGACCTCAAATCGCGGAAACGCAAGCCACATGAAGACGGCAAGACAGCAGCACAGGCTGCCAGCGATCACGTATATCCAGATGTAGTCCAGATTCAGCAATTCCAGCAGACACCACAGCACGGCATAGACAACGAGCGAGGTGATTGCGCCGACGGAAATCAGCTTTCCCATCGCCTGCGGTGCCTCATCCTTACTGAACCACTGCAGTGCCAGCGACTGCTTGAGCACCTCGAAATAGTGAAACCCGGTCGACATCAGGATGGTTGTGCAGTACAGCCCTATGGGGGTCGGAAAAACACCGGCAAGCGCCACCCCAATACCCAGTAACGCCAGAGCAACGACGGCCAATGGCTGCTCCTTGATGATCAGGAGGAGGAAAACGGTCGTGAATGCCAGAAAACCGGGCACCTCACGCAGGCTCTGCAGGATTCCGATCTCGACACCCGTGAATCCGGCCTGCTCGATAACGAAGTTGTTCAACAAGGCGTTCCAGGTACTGAAAGCCACAGGCATCGCGACCGACATCAGAATCAACAGGGTTTTAGGTGACTGCCAAGTGTGTCGCTGCATCGGCGCAGCTTAGGGAGAGTGGCTGTAACGGTCAATGACTATTGCCTGGGTGTAAAGCTTGTTGCAAAATGCGTTACATTTAAACGCCTTTTCCGTTATGATGTAACGCATGCCAAAGACCAAAGTATCCACACTCAATCTCCGCATCGAGCCAGGGCTCAAGGAAGCAGTGCGTGAAGCTGCTGCGCGCGAGCACCGGAGTGTGGCCAACATGGTCGAAATGCTGATCCGCCGGCATTGTGATCAAAGCGGTATCACGATTCCTGAACAAAACGACTTCTTTCCGGGGACTTCCAATGGATGAACGAATGTTGAGGGCGATGGTTGCCGCGGGCGCCATCAAAAACATCAACATTATTGCCAGCGGCGCTCGATTTCATATCGAGGCCAAGACGCCGAACGGCCCGATCACGGCGGAAACCCGAAAAGGCAAGGTGCGCACATGGGTCACGCTGGACGCAGCCGCCCGTTGGGTCCGCGGACTGGGCCTGGGCGCTGCACATATCAATCTGGCGCACTGGCAACCTGGCCAGCGCGAGCTGTCCATCTAGACCAGACTATTCCTCTTCGCTATTGCCTGCTGGCCACTCGCCGCCCAGCGGGAACGGCTTTTCATCCGTATTGAACGTCAGGTAGCGAAGAATATTGTAGAGATACGACGCCAAACGCTGCCCTACGTCCCGAATTTGCGGATTCACGTCACCGGTAAACAACAAATAGAAGAAGCCGATCACGACAACAACGGACCCGACAAATGACGCCACACTGGCAAGTACAAAACTGACCAGCATGAACAGGCATCGCATCCAGGTCCTGCGAGACTTGAGATTTTTCTCGAGCGGATTGCCAGACTTGGTATCACCTTCAAAATCACCATCTACCGGCGGGTTGTCATCACTCATCGAAATGCTCCTGTACGAATCTTTGCTTATTGTTACAATCTTCGACCCGTTGAACCAGCGAAATATCCCTAAATGATGAATAGACTTCTTTGTGGTGCCATCGCGGTACTAGTGATATCTGCCTGCGGCCCGTCCACCGACGCGCCGGTCGCCAATACTCCGCCAGACGCGAACGCCATTGCGAAAAGCAGCATCATCGTCGATACGCACATCGACGTACCGTATCGACTCACGGCTGTCCCGGCGGATATATCCGAAGCCACTGAAAGCGGCGATTTCGACTACCCGCGAGCGGTGAGCGGTGGTCTGAACGTGCCCTTCATGTCAATTTACACACCGGCAGAACTCGAGGCCGAAGGTCGATCCAAGGAAGTCGCTGAACAATTGATCGATTTGGTCGAGGGGTTCGTGGAGCACTCGCCCGAAAAGTTTGCTATCGCGCGCTCGCCGTCCGATGTTCGCGAGCATTTTGAGGCTGGCATCATGTCGTTGCCGCTGGGCATGGAGAACGGCTCTCCCATCGAAGGCGACCTGGCGAACATCCAATACTTTTATGACCGAGGCATTCGTTACATCACGCCCGCTCACAGCCTCTCGAATCACATTTCCGATTCTTCGTACGACGAGAATCGACAATGGAATGGCCTCAGCGAATTCGGTCGTGACGTTATCCGCGAAATGAATCGGGTCGGCATCATGGTTGACGTCAGCCACGTAACCGATGAGGCCTTCTGGCAGATAATGGAAATCAGCGCCGTACCGGCTATCGCGTCGCATTCCTCGGCACGACATTTTACCCCGGGTTTCGAACGCAACATGAACGACGAGATGATCATCGGGCTTGCGAAAAGCGGCGGCGTTATTCAAATCAATTTTGGCTCGACATTTCTCACCGGCGAAGCGCGTGAGTATTCAGACGCACGAACGGCTGCACGTCTTTTGTATGCAGCGGACCACCCGGAGCTTTCGACGGACGATACGTATGAACAGTATCCAGCCATTTACGCCGCGGAGTTTGGGCCTCTGCCTTTCGCTTCAGTGGATGATGTGCTCGATCACATCGATCATGTTGTCGGATTAACGAGCATTGATAACGTCGGCATCGGATCCGATTACGATGGCGTTGGTGATTCGCTGCCGGTCGACCTCAAGGATGTTGCCGCCTACCCCAATCTGATCGACGGTTTACTGCGTCGCGGCTACAGTGAAGAAGACATTAAGAAGATCCTCGGCGAGAATCTCCTTCGTGTCTGGCAAGCGGTTGAGGACTACGCTGCAACCACATCCAGCAAGACGTAGCGCAACAGCACCTCATAACTACCTTTGTCGAGCTTCATGCCGTCGGGTAATTCGAGGGTATGTATCGGCTCGTCATCCGCGCTACGCATTTCGAGGAAGTTCGTTTCGCCGTCCCTGTAAATCCGGTATTTCACGTTGCGGTGCTCGCCAAGTTTCAGCACTACCCGGGCATCAGTCCAATCTAGAATCGTCGCGCTGGCCATGTCGATCTCCATCGGGTTTGTCGTTACAACCCATCTTGCAAAGGCTATGCCAACTCGAGCGAATAACGGTCTTTCCTCTTTATTTTCAATGCGTTAAAAGGCACGATCGGGCGTCATCGTTGGACGCATTAGTGGCAACTATTGTCAGTTTTTGACAGCAGATTCAGGAAAATTGCGACAAGCGTTTTACATAAGCCCTACATCGGCCAGAAGAAAATAATCGACGGAACCGACACCACGATAATCAGTATTTCCAGCGGCAATCCCATTCGCCAATAGTCCCCAAATCGGTATCCACCGGGTCCCATTATCAGCGTGTTGTTCTTGTGTCCGATCGGCGTCAGGAATGCGCACGATGCGGCGACGGCAACACCCATGAGAAATGGGTCGGGATTAACCTCGAGCCTCGTTGCAATTTCGACGGCGATCGGCGCCGCAATGACGGCGGTCGCGGTGTTATTCATGACGTCCGATAATGTCATTGTGACAATCACCAGCAGCGTCAAAACAACAACGGGCGAATAGCCTGCCGAGAGGTCGACTATGCCGCCGGCGATCAACGCTGTGCCACCGGTAGACTGAAGCGCACCGCCGATTGGGATCATCGAACCGAGCAGGACGATAACGGGCCATTCGATAGACGTATAAACATCCCGAATCGGCACAATATTAAAGAGAACGTATAGTGCCGTCGCGCAGCCCAAAGCGATCGGAAGATAAACGAAACCCAGACTTGCAGTGACAATGGCGGAGGCGAAGATACCGACGGCCCACCAGGCTTTGTCTCGTTGAATAACGCGCTGCCCTCTGTCTGCCAATGGCAAAAGTTCGAGGCGTCCTGTTACGTCGCT
>CAZMRZ010000045.1:18548-25008 GCA_964568835.1 uncultured Woeseiaceae bacterium
GCAAGCCCCGGCATGCGCCGCCCACGGCGAACAAGGCCCACCACTTCGACGTCACTGCGTCCGGCAGCCTCGTCCAGATCTCGAACCTGCTTGCCGATCGCACTGGAATCTTCCGGTACTCGCACTTCCGCAATGTAATCGGCGAGTTTGAACAATTCTTTACCGGCGTCCGCCGACTTGCGCTCTTGTGGCAATAAACGCCATCCGATCAAAGCCACATACGCAACACCAACAATGGCGCACGCCAGTCCTACCGGCGCGAAGTCGAACATCTTGTAAGGCTCGCCCAGAGCCTCACCTCGAAACTCTGCAACGACGATATTCGGTGGTGTGCCTATCAGGGTAATCATGCCGCCAAGAATTGACGCAAAAGACAGCGGCATCAGCGATAGAGAAGGACTGCGACCGGCTTTTTTGGCCGCCTGAATATCCACTGGCATCAACAAAGCCAGCGCTGCGACGTTATTCATAAGCGCGGACAGAGACGCTGCAAGCGCCGACATTATTGTAATGTGTGTTGCCAGTTTTCTTGACGCATCGACCATGTATCTAGCGACGAGTTCAATAGCGCCGGAATTCGACAGTCCGCGACTGACGATGAGCACCAGCGCGATGATGACGGTGGCCGGATGACCGAATCCTGAGAAAGCCTCCTCCTTGGGTACGACGCCCGTGAGAAGCCCCATAAGCAGCGCTACAAATGCGACGAGGTCGTAGCGCCAACGGCCCCAAACCAGAAATACGAAAACAAAAAAGAGTAATCCGAACAGTGTTGCCTGATCTGCTGTCACGACGTGCCTTTGTTTATGATTCTGAATTTCCCTTGAACAGGAAACTTATTGCGATCGAGCAAACGCCGAGCAATAGAATTCCTGCGCCAAACTTCAGCATGTAATCCATCGCCGTGCCCGTTTCCATGACGCCAAAAATGGCCAGGCACCCAAAAAGCGCAAGCGCAATAACAATGAAGAACGCCATAACGATAATTGTTCGTTTCATACCCGCCTCCCTGAACGTGCCCCGGTCGTGGAGCGCTTGCTGATGCTCACTTATACGTCAATCGCGCGCGCTTTAAAACTCGAAACCGCGCAGACGGGCGTTCGCGCCGACGTCGCGTTACGATGGACCCATGATCTACGTCGTTCTGATTATCATTCTGGTTTTTGTCATTCTCGGCCCCAGCGTCTGGGTTCAACGGGTACTCAAGAAATATAGCGAACCACAAGACCGCTATTCTGGAACGGGCGCCGCGCTGGCTCGCCACCTGTTGGATAAGCATGGCCTGCAATCCGTTGTCGTGGAGCCGACCGAAACGGGCGACCATTACGACCCTGTCGCCAAAGTCGTCCGTCTCACACCGGACAAACACGACGGGCGCTCACTCACCGCAATAACGGTCGCCGCGCACGAAGTCGGCCATGCCGTTCAGGACCATGAACGCTACCCACCCCTTAAATGGCGAACACGGCTTGTCAGGGCGACCAGCGGCATGGAGAAAGTCGGAGCGGCCATCTTGGTCGTCTCGCCGTTCCTCGGAATTATCACGCGCGTACCCGCCTTGGGCCTCATCACTTTTCTCGGCGGCATGCTGACCCTGGGAACTTCGGCCGTCGTGCATTTCGTGACGCTCCCGACCGAATTGGACGCCAGTTTCAATCGAGCGCTGCCCATGCTCGAAGAGCACAATATTCTCAAAGCGGTGGATCGTCCGCATGCCCGCCGCTTATTGACGGCGGCGGCACTGACCTACGTCTCGGCATCGTTGATGAGTCTGCTCAATATCGCGCGCTGGTTCGCGATTCTTCGGCGCTGAAGGTCTACTCCAACCACGGGTAAATATCGATGATTGCCAGCGGCATTGCATCCGTTGTCGATACGATGAGCGCACCGTCGCGGACGGCCCCGCGCAGAGGCAAGAACAGCAACTCCTCTTTCCGGAGTTTCTTATCGGCATACCAATCCGCGAGATGACCGTTCAGGTCGTTAGGCTCCAGAAGACTGACCGGCATGCCCTTGTCGAGAACCTCATCGTGAACGCCGGAGTACGGATGCCAAAGATCCGGACGCCGGTCAATATCGGCAGCACCCTCGAGCATCACGGAGATAACAAGCTCACTTCGCTCAGCCGGGTCGTCCGGCAATCTTGCGATCGCGAGATGGGGGCCCTGGCCCTCCGGCGAATACAGTTCGTCATAGCGAAGCAACTGCCGATCCAGCTCATCAGCCGGTATAACCTCGAAGCGGTCGATTGCGAACACCAGGAACACAGGCCGGTCGGCGTAGAGTGCTGTAGCCGCGATCCCGATCGCCGCAACCTCCAACGCCAACAAGATGCCCATATCCATCAACAACTTCGATTTTCCCGGGCGGTAAAGCAGCGTCGAAAGGCCAGGCCCGAGCACCAGAATTACGCTGGCGAGGATCAGCAACCGCCGCGCGGCACCATCAATATAAAAATGAGCATCGGGATACCAGGACAATCGAACGACCAGTGCAAATGACGCGAACAAGATCGCGCTAAATATCAGCCGCTCGGCGAAAAATCGCGGGCGTAGTTTTTGAATCGTTTTGCTATTCATAAGTATCTGAATAATAAGTGGTTGTTCCAGCTAATAGTGTGCGGTATGTCCGCTACTCGAAATTCGCTGGTTTAGGGCGCTCCGCACTGTTATTATCCGCGCCCGAAAGCCCGTCCTAACCGATATGCAGCGCCGCACCAGCTACCGGGAAAGCACTACGGACCGGCAAGGATTTACTTGCACCCACCTCGATTATTACCGGGTTCTCGCTTTAGCAAGGCTTTGAGAGCACCTGAAGGTATGGCAGTAGACGAGTTTGGTGACAACTGACAACTTAGAGAACCAGAGCAAAGAAATGAAAGACCTTAGCCTTTATCGAAATATCGGAATTTTCGCCCACGTCGACGCGGGCAAAACCACGACCACAGAACGAATCCTGAAGCTCACCGGCAAGATTCATAAGACGGGTGAAGTCCACGATGGCGAAGCCACGACAGACTTTATGGACCAGGAGCAGGAACGCGGTATTACGATTCAGTCCGCGGCAACCAGCTGTGAGTGGGACGGCCACCGCATGAACATCATCGATACGCCGGGACACGTTGACTTCACGATTGAAGTTTACCGATCCTTGAAAGTCCTCGATGGCGGCGTTGGCGTATTCTGCGGATCGGGCGGCGTTGAGCCTCAGTCTGAGACAAACTGGCGTTATGCGAACGACTCTGAAGTCGCGCGCATTATCTTCGTCAACAAACTTGATCGCATTGGCGCCGATTTCTATCGGGTTGTGAAGCAAGTTGAAGACGTTCTGGCCGCCCATCCATTAGTTATGGTGCTGCCGATCGGTATCGAAGACGATTTCGTGGGTGTGGTTGATCTCATGACTGAGAAGTCCTGGATCTGGAGTGACGTGAATGACCCTGCGTCCTACACGATCGGAGACGTTCCGGAAGACATGCTTGAACTGGTTGCTGAGTGGCGCGAGAAGCTCATCGAGACTGCCGTTGAGCAGGACGACGATCTTCTGGAGGCCTACCTTGAGGGTGAAACGCCATCGATTGACGATCTGAAGCGCTGCGTTCGGAAGGGCACAATCGCGCTCGAATTCTTCCCAACTTTCTGTGGATCTGCCTTTAAAAACAAGGGTATACAGAATGTTCTTAATGCAGTGGTTGACTACTTGCCGAACCCGACCGAGGTTAAGCCGCAGCCGGAAATCGATCTGGAAGGCAACGAGACTGGCGGATTCGCGATTGTTGATCCTGAGAAGCCTTTGCGCGCGCTGGCTTTCAAAATCATGGATGACCGTTACGGCGCCCTGACCTTCACCCGCATCTACTCTGGCACCTTGAAGAAAGGCGACAACGTCGTAAATACCTTCACGGGTAAGAATGAGCGCATCGGTCGTATCGTGGAGATGCACGCCGATTCACGTAAAGAGCTCGATTCGGCGCAGGCTGGCGATATTGTTGCCCTCCTCGGCATGAAGAACACGCGCACAGGACACACGCTCGCCGATGCAGACCATCCTGCGACGCTCGAGCCCATGGTATTCCCGGATCCGGTTATCTCGATTGCGATTTCACCGAAGGACAAGGCAGGCACCGAGAAGATGGGTGTCGCATTGAACAAAATGGTGCAGGAAGATCCTTCCTTCCAGGTTGCTACCGACGAAGACTCGGGCGAAACCCTCATCAAGGGTATGGGCGAACTTCATCTGGACATCAAGGTCGACATCTTGCGACGTACGCATCACGTTGACGTTGAGATGGGCAAACCGCAAGTGGCTTACCGCGAAACCATCACGCGTACGATCGAAGACACCTACACCCATAAAAAGCAATCGGGTGGTTCTGGCCAGTACGGCAAGATCGAATACCAGATCGAGCCTGCTGAGCAAAACGTTGGCTACGAGTTCGAGTCCAAGGTAACGGGCGGTAACGTTCCGCGTGAATACTGGAGTGCGATCCAGAAAGCGTTCGGTTCCTGCATGGTCGAAGGCACAATGGCCGGCTATCCCTTACTCGACGTGAAATTCACGTTGCTTGATGGTGCTTACCACGCAGTCGACTCCTCAGCTCTTGCGTTCGAAATCGCGACGAAGGCGGCCTACCGCCAGTCGATTCCGAAAGCGGGTCCTCAGCTGCTTGAGCCGATCATGAAGGTCGACGTCTTTACGCCTGACGATAACGTCGGTGATGTCATTGGCGACCTCAACCGTCGTCGCGGCATGATCAAGTCTCAGGACGCGGGTCCGACGGGCGTACGCGTTAAGGCAAACGCACCGCTGGCAGACATGTTCGGTTACATCGGTCACCTGCGTACGCTGACATCGGGTCGCGGACAGTTCTCCATGGAGTTCAGTCACTACGCACCTTGCCCGCAGAACGTTGCTGACGAAGTCATCAAAGAAGCGGCAGAACGCAAAGCGAATAAATAGTAGGAGCGCGTCTTACGCGCGAAAATGATGGTCGGCCGTAAGACGGCCTCCTGCGATAGGAAATTAAGCCTCTGTTGAAACTTTCAGCAGAGGCTTTTTCTTTGCTGACTTAATCGCATCAAAAACAAAGAACGCCACCGCAGACCATATGAATCCGAAGCAGATCAGATGGGCGGTCGTTAGTTCTTCACCGAAGTAGACACCGGTGCAAAACTGGAGGGTGGGTGCGATGAATTGCATAAAACCAATAGTGGTCAGCGACAGTCGACGTGCCGCTAAAGCGAAGCACAACAGAGGCAATGCGGTTATTGGCCCTGCCATCATTAACAAGATCGTCATTGAAGAACTGCCGTCCGCGAAAACCAGCTTCGAGGACATCGCTAAATAGATGAACCAGCCGATTGCGAACGGCAATAACAACACAGTTTCGACAAACAGTCCTGGCATTCCGCCGATGACGACCTTCTTTCTCACGGCAGCGTAAACGGTGAAACTAACAGCCAGGAAAAGCGCGACCCAAGGCACGACCCCGCCGGATACCGTCAGCACGGTTACTCCGATGGCCGCGAGCACTACAGCAACGATTTGATACCGACGTAAACGCTCACCAAATAGCCAGAACCCGACGAGTATGTTTGTGAGCGGGTTGATGTAGTAGCCCAGGCTCGTCTCGAGAATTCTTCCATCCTGTATCGCCCAAATGTAGACAAACCAGTTCAGCCCGATAAACAACGCTGAAAGCGATAGCCAACCGAGCATTATTCGATGCGTCAGCGCGCGACCGACTTCAGACCATTGGCGACGAAATGCCAGAATCAGGGCGCCAAACGGCACTGCCCAAATGACCCGGTGGGTCAGAACCTCGGTCGGATCGACTTCGCGAACGAGAACGAAATAGACGGGCAGAAAACCCCACATCAAATAGGCGGCAAGACCCGCCGTCACGCCATCGCGAGAGTCCCTGTCGATGTTCGACAAGTTTGCTAATCCGTCTTCGCGGCGGCGGGACGGTACAACAACCAGTTCTTAAATTGACTCGTGCGGCGAAAGAAATCTTCCTGCAACAGATACAAGGCGGGGATTAGAAACAACGTAATGATAGTTGCGAAAATAATTCCATAACCAATCGAAATCGCCGTTGGGATGATCGCTTGCGCCTGTGGGCTGGTCTCAAACATGATCGGCAACAAGCCGGCGGCTGTGGTAAAGGACGTTAAAATGATTGCGCGGAAGCGCGCCGTACCGGATTGAATCACAGCATCGCGTATGGCGACACCGCGCGCCCTCGCCTTGTTGATGAAATCGACCATGATCAGACTATCGTTGACTACAACACCCGCGAGCGCGATCAGCCCAAATAGCGAAAACATGCTGATCGAGCGACCCATAATGATGTGACCAATGACCGCGCCAATAGCGCCGAATGGTATGACTGACATGATGATCAACGGCTGCGCGTACGAGCGCAGCGGAATCGCGATCAACGCATAGATCAGGAACA
>CAZMRZ010000046.1:0-10008 GCA_964568835.1 uncultured Woeseiaceae bacterium
CCGCGTTCAGGAGCCTCCTGACCCAGATACGCTGCCAACATTCGAGCGGACCAGATTTCGCCGTATCCGGCGACTACATCGCGACTGCGCTGAGGCGCCGATTTGACCAGCGCGATCGCTTTCAGGACATCGATTACGTCTTCTGAATCTTTACTCCATGCGTCCAGTACTTCGACCAGAGCATCGCCTTGGAGCAGCTCATTGGCGGTCTCCGAGTAGCGCACGCCAATCGCGTTCAACGCTGCTTTGAAACCGTCGTCGTCCTGTTCGGCAAGCATGGCGAGATCGATCAAGGCATCCGTCATTCCACCCATTGCCGATACCACGACGCCCATGCGCGCGTCGTCGTAAGCCAAAACAATGCCGCCAACGCGCCTGAAGCACGCCGCGTCTGCGAGGCTACTGCCCCCAAATTTGTGAATTTTCCAACGATTGTCCGCCACTTGAACGTAAGCCCTGTACGCAAAACGGTGAATAATAACGGCACTTTGGGACGCCGTCGCCTGTTTTATGAGAAACCAGTTCAGGCAGGAGAAAAAGTGGTGGGGCGTGTAGGGATCGAACCTACGACCGGTCGGTTAAAAGCCGAATGCTCTACCTCTGAGCTAACGCCCCATCTTGGGTTTTCGGTGGCAGGTACGCCTACCGAAGGACGGCGGCATGATACCCGATATCATCTAAATAACAAGCGCCTGTTGGCACCGTCGGGCGCCACCAATCTAGACGCCCTCTTCCTCCATGCGGCGCAATCGCTGGCCCGCCAAACGGGCAGCCGTCGTTTCCGGGTACTCCGTTTGTACGCGGGCCAATGATCCACGGGCATCATTCCAACGTTTTAGCTCGTAATTGCAGTAACCCATCTTCAAAAGAGCGTCGGGGACCTTGCGTGAATCGGCATATTTGCTCATGACGAGCTGAAACTCGCTGAGTGCCTCAGTGTATTCCTTCGTGACGTAATGCGTCTCAGCCAGCCAATATTGCGCGTTGTCAGCCCGGGCGCTATCCGGAAACGCGACCAGGAACTGCTTGAAGGCTATGGCCGCCGGCTCGTAGCGTTCTGCCTTGAGCAGTTCGAGCGCTGCCTGGTAGTTATCGCGATCGGAACCGTTTGGCACGGGCAATTGCCCTGGCGGCAACGTGCCGCCATCCATGACGCTAACCGAAGCCCGCGCCTGAATTGACGATTCCAGTTCCTGAATGCGTGTATCAAGATCGGCATAGAGTTGCCTTTGACGATCCCCGGTCGTACCCGCTCTATGTTCCAGCTCTTCGACCCGCCCCTGCAGTTCGTCACCCCGGCGCTCGGCCGCACTGACCTGCTGCGTCAGATTCACGAGGCTCTGGTTCTGCATAACGCGTTCGATGTTCTGCATTCGGCGCTCAAGGTCGTTGAGTTTGATCAACACAGGGTCATCCGCGGGCGCCGGTTGCAACAGCGCACAACCACTGATGGCCAGCACTAACATCAACAGGAGCGAAGTCTTCACAATAGCGTTCATCGATAGATCAGTTGGTGTACTTGATCTCAACACGACGATTCTGAGCGTAGTCGCTCTCAGAACTTCCCATGGAATCGGGACGCTCTTCGCCGAAGCTCACGGTTTGAATCTGCGACGCACCAACACCCTGAATCATGAGCATCTGGCGAACCGCCTGTGCGCGACGTTCGCCGAGACCGATGTTGTACTCGCGGGACCCACGTTCGTCCGCATGGCCCTCGAGGCGCACACTCACGTAGGAATCCGCGTTCAGCGCGATGGCATGAGCAGCAACCAGGTCCTGGTCCTGGGCACGCACGTCAGACGAATTGAATTCGAAGTAGATGACCGAACCCAGCTCTTCCATCGTATCGTCGAAGAACTCGCCGTCACCCATGCCGTCACCGCCTGTACCAGACGTATCGGCTCCGTCGTCACTACCGTAGGTCGTGTCGGTCGGCTCCGGATCCGGAAGCGTGCTTCCCGCGCAGCCGGCCAAAGATGCGCCCAAAAGCGCGATTGCGAATATTTTGAAATAAGACATAGCTAAACCCTTGCGAAAGTTATTTAGTTAAAAATCAATAAGTAATCAATATTATATAAAGTGGTTTCTATTACTAAAACCTCGGGAACGGCGACCAAACTGGCTCGCGTACATCTCCCTGCCCTGATGCCATTTTTTGCCGAATCAGGCCATCGGCCGATACGGTTTCCAATACACCGTCACCGCGTTGCCGTGTTGCATAAATCAGGCTATCGCTATTCGGTGCGAAGCTCGGTGACTCATCCTGCTGGCCGGTAGACAGCACCAACAGGTCTTTGCGTTCGATATTCATAACCGCAATGCGGTAGTTCCCCCGATCGTTGTGCACCATCGCCAGCCTGGTGCCGTCCGGTGACAACCGCGGCCGCGCATTATAACTCCCTTCAAAGGTCACGCGCTCGGGTGTTCCACCCTTTGCCGAAATTCGATAGATCTGTGGACCACCCGCTCGATCCGATGTGAAATAGATATAGCGTCCATCCGGCGACCACGTGCCTTCGGTATCGATGGCTCTATGCGTCGTCAGCCGCTTGGTTTGTCGAGAGGTAATGTCCAGCACATAGATGTCCGGATTGCCGTTCACACCGCCCAGCGTAACCACCAGCTTGCGGCCGTCAGGTGAAAATGCGGGTGCGCCATTGATCCCGGGCTTGTTTGATACCTCGAAGCGGTTGCCGGATCGCAGGGTTTGCACATAGATAGCGGATTTTGAGCCTTCAAATGACACATACGCCAGCTGGCGGCTATCCGGAGACCATGCCGGCGACATAATCGGATCCTTGCTCTCCATGATGACGTTGTCGTTCTCACCATCCTGGTCCGAAACGATCAGGGAGTAGAGACGGCCATTTCCCTGCTGTTTGGCGGTCACATACGCGACCTTGGTGCCAAAAACGCCTTTAATACCCGTCAGTTTTTCATAGATCATGTCAGCAGCACGATGCGCCGCGCTGCGCATCGTTCCACGGCTAGCGGGCATTCGAAAGCCAATCAACTGGCGTCGACTGAAGGCATCAAACAACTGGAATTGCAGGGTGTAGGCATTCGCACCGGACTGGATGATCTTCCCCACCACGACAGCTTCCACACCCAGAATAGTCCAGTCGTCGAAATCAACGTCCGCACCATCCGTCGGCTTTTGCAGCATGTCGTTCTCGGCCGTTGGTGCGAATCGACCACTGCGTCGCAGATCCGCCTGAATAACGGACGCCACATCGAGAGGCACGGCTGGCGCATCGCCCTCCCAGCCAAAGGGAACAATGGCAACGGGTGTAGGCTGCGAAACGCCCTGCACGTCGATGACCAGTTTCTGGGCAAGCGCAGGGTTGGCAAACAGAACGATCAGAAAAAAGGCTGGATATAGTCTCTTAGTCACAATTACCTCAAGCATTTCAATTTTGTACTTCCGGTCTCAAGTTTAGCTCCAAAATGGGTCTAAACAGATCCGGGGTCGGTGGTTCCGGTAATGGCGACGCACGTTGGACTGCCGCTTCGACTGAGCGTTTGACCGCATCGTCCCCATTACAACTCAAAATAGTAACGCCGACGATCTCGCCGCCAGCTATTTGTCTGACTCTCACTGTACACAATGTATCCTCACTCGCGCTCGCAGGTACAGACCAACTGCGACGAATTCTCTGAGCTATCGCAAATCGGTAGGCATCCATCGCCGGTGAGCTGTTGGCCGCCAAACGACGTTCTTCATCTTCAATCTCTTCCGCTCGTTGTTCGTCCTCGAGTTCCCTTCGAATGCGCTCATTTTCATCACGCTGGCGCTTGATGTCTTCCTCGCGCTTGCGTTCAGCCTCCTCTCGATCACGTTCTTTCCGGGCCTCTTCGTCTTTCTTGCGCTGTTCTTCCTCGCGCTCTTTCTGTTTGCGAATCTTCTCGAGCCGATCTTTTTCTATCAGCGCGTCTTGAACACGCTTTTCCTCCTCGGCCTCACGACGCAACTCTTCGCTGTTGTCGGGCTCTGGTTCCGGCTCCGGCTCTTCAACGACGGGTTCAGGCTCTGGCTCTGGCTCGGGCTCAGGTTTCCGCTCGACGACCGGCGGCTTAAGGTCCGGTATTTCCTGTACCAACGTCGCCTGAATGGCCATCGGCGTAATCGGCGTCGGGCGCGCTAAATCGAACGCGACAAACATTGAAGACAACAGCACGACGTGCAGAACGACTGCCATACTGATTGGAACGAAATTATTGGGGCTACGAGCCACTGATCGAACTACTCCGGTACCGGGTAACTATCCAGCGGATCAGTTACGAAGCCGATATTGAGTGCACCGCCCTGCTGCAGCAAAACCATCGCACCGACGACATTGCCGTAGGGCACCGCCCGATCGGCTTTCACGAGAATCGGCGTATCCGGCCGATTTCTGAGCACGGCACCCACTCGCGCTACGACCTGTTTGCCTGTCGTCGGTTCGTCCTCGTTCTCGCCAACGTTGATATAGAGATTGCCTTCAGCGTCAACACTGAGAACCAGGGGCTGATGATTCGGGACCTCTTCGATCGGCTCGGAACTCGCCTTCGGCAAGCTGACCTCGATACCTTGCGTCAGCATGGGTGCCGTCACCATGAAGATGACCAGCAAAACCAACATGACATCGATATACGGAACAACGTTGATTTCGCTCATCAACTTGCGTTTTTTCAGTGGAGTGGCCATTTCAGGTCCCCTGTTTTGCGCGCGCGTGACGTTGCAGGATGCTCGAGAATTCCTCCGTGAAGCCGTCGTAGCGATATTCGAGCCGCACGACCTTGTCGGCGTATCGGTTATAGCCGATCACTGCGGGTATCGCAGCGAACAGACCCATCGCCGTGGCGATCAGTGCCTCAGCGATGGGTGGCGCGACGACAGCCAGCGTCGCCGATTGCACGTTAGCGAGCCCCATAAACGCGCCCATGATTCCCCAGACGGTTCCGAACAAGCCAACGTACGGACTGGTTGATCCAATCGTCGCCAGCGTCGCGAGCCCCTGTTCAAGACGATCGACTTCGCGCATCTGTGCGACGCGCATGGCTCGACGGCATTCTTCAACAATCTTGTCGGTGTTGCTGCCGCCCGCTTGCAACGCGCGATTAAACTCGCGGAACCCGGACTCGAAAATGCTCGCCATGCCCATGCTGCCACCCTTGGTTCTCGTGGCACTGCGATACAGCGTATTCAGATCGCCGCCGGACCAGAACGCCGCCTCGAATTCATCGGATGCGTCTTTTGTGCGTCGGATAAGACGCCGTTTGCTGAAGATAATGCTCCAGGACATCACGGACGCGGCCAGGAGCAGGAGCATTACGATCTGCACCGGCATGCTGGCTTCCCAGAGCAAACTAATGACGGACATATCTGCGTTCATGATGGGTCTTCCTCAAAAAATGTTTTCGGTATGCGTTTCGGTTTCATCGTGTCAGCCGAAAGATACGCGGCCGTTACGCCGCCCTGAATCAACAGGTCGCCTTCCGTACTGTCACGATATATATTTTGTTCGATCTCAAATGTCGCTCGACCGAGGCGGCTCAGACTGGCTGTAACGATCAAAGTATCCCCGAGCCGGGCCGGACTAAGAAATTTCGCGTGCGCCTCGCTGACGACAAGAATTCGGTTTTCCTCGTTCATCATGGTGATGTGATCAATACCCATCGCTTCGAGCCACTCGGTGCGCGCTCGCTCCATGAAGCAAAAATAATTCGCGTAATACACAACGCCCTGCGCGTCTGTGTCTTCGTAATAAACGCGAACCTTCAGCTCAAAGGGTTTTGCCGCAAGCTTTTCAGTCGTCATTTCTGATCAACATCAAAAGGCAGGTCCTGATTTCCCGATGCCGTCGGCGGTCGCAGTCCGAAGTGCAGATAAGCATTCTTGGTCGCAACGCGGCCACGAGACGTTCGCATCATGAATCCCTGCTGGATCAGATACGGCTCAAGAACATCTTCAAGCGTGCCGCGTTCCTCGCCAATAGCCGCCGCGATGCTTTCTATTCCGACGGGACCGCCATCAAACTTTTCGATGATGGTCCGTAACAAACGCCTGTCCAGAGCATCGAATCCGTGTGGATCAACCTGCAGTACATCCATGGCTTCTTGCGCCACTTTGCCACTCACCACACCATCGCCCTTGACCTCTGCGAAATCGCGAACCCGGCGCAACAGCCGATTGGCGATGCGTGGCGTACCACGCGAGCGCGTAGCAATCGCTTTCGCACCTTCATCTTCTATCGGTAGATTCAGTATCCCGGCAGATCGTCGCGTAATGCCTTCAAGGTCTTCGGCCGAATAGAACTCAAGTCGCTGGACGATTCCAAAGCGATCCCGCAAAGGCGACGTCAATAGGCCGGCCCGAGTGGTTGCACCAACCAGTGTAAAGGGCGGCAAATCCAGTTTGATCGAACGCGCCGCGGGCCCTTCACCGATCATAATATCGAGCTGAAAATCTTCTAATGCCGGATACAGGACTTCCTCAACAACAGGGCTTAGTCGATGAATTTCGTCGACGAAAAGAACGTCGTTGGGCTCAAGGTTAGTCAGTATGGCGGCCAAATCACCCGGACGTTCCAGCACCGGCCCTGATGTCTGTCGTAGTCCGACACCCATCTCGTTGGCGACGATATGCGCCAATGTGGTCTTCCCAAGCCCCGGAGGTCCGAAAATCAGCACATGATCCAACGCTTCCTCACGTCGTCGCGCTGCTTCGATGAAAACGCTCATCTGCTCGTTGACGCTCGGCTGGCCGTGGTAGTCCTCCAGTGTCTTCGGTCGAATGGCTCGATCAAACGCCTTGTCCTCACCAACGGACTCAGCACTCGACAGGCGATCATGTTCAACATTACTCATCTATTTCGCCGCCTGTTTGAGCGCCAACCGAATGATGTCTTCGGCAGACTTGTCTTCGATGTCCAACTTCTCGAGCAGGTTATTCACTTCCTTGGGCTTGTAGCCAAGTGCGACCAGAGCATCAACGGCTTCGCTCCGGGCACTCGCCTCCGCGGTGAACGGCGCTGCCTTGCCACCACCAGGAGCGGCGGCGTCAATTCGATCGCGCATCTCGATGATCAAACGTTCGGCCGTTTTCTTGCCGACACCCGGTATCTTCGACATCGCCGTGGTGTCTTCATATTCGACGCAACGTCGAAAATCATTGGTCGACATCGCCGACAGAATTCCGAGCGCGAGCTTCGCGCCGACCCGGTTGACCTTTAGCAGGGTTCGAAACATAAGGCGCTCATCCTCCGTCGAAAATCCGTACAGAATTTGAGCATCTTCGCGAACCAGCAGGTGCGTATAAAGAAAAATATCGGCGCCGATCCGGGGCAAATCCAAAAAGGTCGACATCGGCGTTTCGACTTCATAGCCGACGCCGCTGCATTCAATGACGATCTGCGGCGCCAGCTTCGCTGCCAGGCGACCGCGAAGGGACCCGATCATCGGGCACCCGCAATGGCATTACCGGTGCCCAGTTGAGCTTGAATGCGTCGTTGATGCCCGTGACACAGGGCCGCGGCGAGCGCATCGGCCGCATCCTCGGCGGGCACGCCGTCAAGACTCAGTATCGATACGATCATATGCTGCACTTGCTCTTTGGTCGCCGCGCCGGTTCCGACGACGGCCTGCTTGATCGCTCTGGGCGCGTACTCGTGGATTTCGATACCGTGAGCGAACGTCGCGCAGATCGCCGCAGACCGGGCATGTCCGAGCTTCAAGGCACTACCGGCGTTCTTGTGCATGAATACGCTCTCGATCGCGACAATATCGGGACGATACTCGTCGACAATACCGCCAACGGATTCGAATATTTGTCGGAGTCGGTCTGCGAATGCGCCATCGATGCTCTTGACCGTTCCGCTCGCAACGTATTGTGCTTTGGGGCCATCAAAATCAACGACGCCAAAGCCCGTCAGGCGGGAGCCCGGATCGATTCCGAGAATGCGACGTTTCGTTGTCAATTAAATCTCGATCTGTCCCAACACGTCTTCGCTGATATCGGCATTGCTGTAGACCTCCTGGACATCATCCAGGTCTTCGAGCAATTCGAGCATCTTGATCATCGACGTTGCTTCCTTTACGGCAAGCTCGGCACTGGTTGAGGCACGCATCGTAATTTGAGTAGTCTCGGCCTCAAATCCGGCCGCAATCATTCCGTCGCGCACTTGCTCGAAATCACCGGGCGAGGTCAATACTTCGATCGACCCGTCGTCGTCTGCAACGACATCTTCTGCCCCTGCGTCGATCGCCGCCTCCATGACCGTATCTTCATCGCTACCGGCCGGAAACATCAATTGGCCGACCTGGTTGAACAGGTAGTTCACGGAACCGTCAGCACCTAAATTGCCGCCGAACTTGGTAAACGCATGGCGCACCTCGGCGACCGTGCGATTCTTGTTGTCCGTCAGGCAATCGACCATGACAGCCGTGCCGCCGGGTCCGTAACCCTCGTAGCGACATTCCATATAGTCAGCGCCATCGGTCTCGCCCGCGCCGCGCTTGATAGCGCGTTCGATATTGTCTTTGGGCATGCTCTGCCCTTTGGCCTTATCGACCGCCAGACGCAATCTTGGATTAGCCTCCAGATCGCTGCCGCCCATTTTCGCCGCAATGTTGATCTCGCGAATCAACTTTGTAAAAAGTTTGCCGCGTTTTTTATCCTGCGCACCTTTACGGTGCTGGATATTCGCCCATTTACTATGTCCTGCCATGTCTTCCTGCTTTTACAATGCCCATTAAAACTCCGACCAGACAGGCTGGTCGAAACTGTGCGTATGATAACGGGTATTGAGCAAACAGGCACTTAACTGAAGTATTGGAAATGTCCGCGAGCGATGCTGAAAAACAAGGTCAGGATAACGGTAGCAATGATATCGTCGCTGACGTGTGCGCGTATTTGGCGGGATTGCCGAAGAATGACGGCTGCGATCGTGCGATCGATGAAGGCGAACAAATCGCCGCGATCATCAAACCGCTGGGCTTGCCCAAGAGAATCGTGGCAGCGGTGCATGCCTACCCGCTATTTAGAGAAGAAATACTCAAGAGAAAAGAGCTAGAAAACAATACTTTATCGGATGTTTCTCGATTTATTATAGGCTTGCAGCAGCTCAACCAATTCTCTCTCCCCGATAATTGGCAGCCCGGTGAGGCACTTGCCATCCAACAGTCCGAGGCACTTCGCAAGATGCTATTGGCGGTGGTATCTGATGTGCGTCTGGTTCTGGTTCGAATCGCCGAACAGTTGTTTCGTTTGCGCGAAGCACGCAATGCACCGCCTCCTGTTCAACAGGCACTCGCGATTGAGACGCGCGAAATCTACGCGGCACTCGCGAATCGCCTCGGCGTATGGCAACTCAAGTGGGAACTCGAGGATCTGTCGTTCCGCTATCTCGATCCCGACACCTACCTCGGGATCGCCAAAACGCTTAACGAAAAACGCACAGAACGCGAGAGCTTCATCGAGCGAATGAGGATTCAGCTGGACAATGAATTGAAGGCGAATGGCATCAACGCCGACATTTCCGGTCGACCGAAGCACATCTATAGCATCTGGCGAAAAATGCAGCGTAAAGACCGCGGCCTGGACTCGCTGTACGACATCCGCGCGGTGCGAATCCTCGTTGAGGACGTCAAAGAGTGCTACGCGGCGCTCGGAACCGTTCACAACCTGTGGTCGTATATTCCGGGCGAGTTCGACGACTACATCGCGAATCCCAAGGAAAACGACTATCGCTCGCTGCATACCGCCGTGATCGGACCTGAGGGCAAGACCGTCGAAGTGCAAATTCGATCGCACGACATGCACGAGCACGCAGAGCTTGGTGTCGCAGCGCATTGGCGCTACAAAGAAGGCGGTCAGTCCGTTGCTGCGTTCGACCAAAAGATCGGCTTCCTGAGACAACTACTCGAACCGACCGATGACGGCGCCGATCTTCTGGATCAGATTCGCGATGATTTTTTCGAGGACCGTGTATATGCCGTCAGCCCAAAAGGTGACGTGGTTGAGCT
>CAZMRZ010000046.1:10108-24247 GCA_964568835.1 uncultured Woeseiaceae bacterium
GAGATTCTCGACAGAGAGCTTGCCCGGTTATCCGTCAAGGACGTTGCGACAGACGATATCGCCAAGAAGCTCAAGCACAAGGATACGGAGGCCCTGTGCGTCTCTCTGGGTGCCGGTGATCTCACATCAGCATCGATAGCCACTGCGCTGCAGAACCTGCGTGGCAATGAACTGCCAGCTCTCAAACCGAGACGCCAGACGAAACGAAAACCGTCAACAGGTGATTCCGCCGCCGTGACCGGTGTTGGCGATATGCTATGCAACTTCGCGCGTTGCTGCCGTCCCGTGCCTCCGGAGGCGATCGCTGGCTATATCACGCAAGGGCGAGGCGTCAGTATTCACCGGCAGGATTGCGGCAATTTCCTGAGCCTGAATCAAAAAAGCCCGGAACGGGTCCTGGAAACCAGTTGGGGAGAGTCTGAAGAAGGATCCTATCCGGTTGATCTGACGCTGCACGCGTTCGACCGTAGTGGCCTGATTCGCGACATCACGTCTGTCCTGGCGGACGAGGATGCGAACGTAATGGACCTGAAGTCCAGCACCGACAAGGAGTCGTTGCAGGTGATCATGCTATTGAGTCTGGAAATTCGGGATTTGCCAACTCTGAGCACGGCAATTACGCGACTGGAGCAGTTGCCCAACGTCGTATCGGTCAGGCGCAAGGCCTGACCGATAGACTGCTTTATTGCTTGCCTATTCTAAGCAGTTGGGTTGCCACCGCCCGGCTTACGTTTCGCAATGTCCGTCGCCAACGCCATCATTGACGTCAAATCAGCGAGGTTTGACGGCACAACGAACGTGTTACCTGCTTTCGCGAGGTTACCGAACTGCTGGATGTATTGCTCTGCGATGCGAAGCTGCATGGCATCAGGGCCACCGTCATCGATCACTGCATTGGCAACCTCTCGCAAGCCCTGCGCGGTTGCAGTCGCAACAGCGAGAATTGCTGCCGCCTCACCTTGAGCAACATTGATCTGCTGCATTTTCTCAGCCTCAGAACTCTTGATCACCCGTTGCTTGTCACCTTCAGCTTCGTTGATTTTGGCATCTCGTTCACCTTCAGACGTCAGGATAACCGCACGTTTCTCACGTTCGGCACGCATCTGTTTTTCCATCGCGCTAAGAACGTCATGCGGCGGGTTGATGTTCTTGATCTCGTAGCGCAGCACTTTCACGCCCCAGGGATCACTCGCCTTATCGAGCTCAGAGACAACATTCTGGTTGATCTGGCCACGTTCCTCGAAAGTACGATCAAGATCGATTTTGCCGATTTCACTACGCAAGGTCGTCTGCGCCAGCTGTGATATGGCGAACATGTAATTGCCGATTCCGTAAGACGCACGTCCTGGATCCAGCACCTGCATATAGAGGACGCCGTCAACACCGACCTGTACGTTATCTTTCGTGATACAGACCTGTTCTGCGATGTCGGTAGCTTGTTCTTTCAGCGAATGTTTGTACGCAATGCGTTCCAGAAACGGGATGAGGATATGAAAACCTGCGTTTAGTGTTTTGCTGTACTTGCCAAGACGTTCAATGACGTATCCATTTTGCTGTGGGACCACGACCGCAGTCTTGACCAAAATAACGATCACGACAAATACCAAACCCAGCGAGACGACTAGTGAATCCATGATTTATTCCTTTCTGAGCTTATTCAGCTTCAACATGTAACGTGAGACCATCTACTTTGACGACTTTTGCTTTGGCACCAGCGGCGATCGTGTCGCTGCCCGTATTGCGCGCCGTCCATTTTGACCCTCGGTGGTCGACACGAGCCTCACCACCCGGCGCCAGCTCGGCGTCTACATCTACAATGTCTCCGGACAGCCCCGCACGAAAACCAACGGCATCGCCACGAATTTTAGCGTAAAGCGTCTTACGGAACGTGAAAAACGAAATAAGTGAAAGCGCCGCGAATGCGGTCCACTGCGCCCATTCCGGCATCACGATTCCGACCATGCCGGCCAGTCCAACCAAAGCAGCCGATACGCCAAGAAATACCAAATAGAACTGAGCGTCGATCGCAAACAACTCTGCGCCGAGCATCACTGCACCTAGAATCATCCATCCCCACCAGGTCATCGTTTCGCTCCCTTGTTCAAAGTTCTGAATACTATATCGCGAAATCGCTCGTCGCGGCAGATTGAAACCGCCTCGCACCATCCCAATATGGGGTAATATTCCGAGCGCCGCTAATAAAAACAACGAAGGGGTTCGGCATGCAGGAAATCGTCTCGACGATAAACGCTTACGTCTGGAGCAGCGCGCTCATCTATTTGTGTCTTGGCGCGGGACTGTTCTATTCGATCCTGACCCGATTTGCTCAAGTCAGGCACTTCCGCGAAATGCTCCGCCTGTTGTTTGCCGGAAAGGAATCCGATCGCGGCATATCCTCATTTCAGGCACTAGCGGTATCACTTTCAGGTCGTGTTGGCACCGGCAACATCGCAGGCGTCGCGGCGGCAATCGGCTTCGGCGGACCCGGAGCCATCTTCTGGATGTGGGTTGTCGCCTTCCTCGGTGCGTCTACCGCGTACGTAGAATCGACGCTCGGACAGATCTACAAAGAAGAAGACGAAGGCCAGCTTCGCGGCGGCCCGGCCTATTACATCGAAAAGGCCATGGGCCAGAAATGGTATGCATGGATTTTCGCTATTACCACGATTATTGCGGTCGGCTTGTTATTGCCCGGCGTACAGTCAAACAGTATCGGCAATGCCGCTGAGCTCGCGTTCGGCAGTAACTCGACCGTTAACTTCTTCGGTGATGCCGTATCTACAACCAAAATGATCACTGCTGTCTGTGTTGTTGCCATTCTGACGTTCATCGTTTTTGGTGGCGTCAAACGCATCGCGCACTTTACGCAGATTGTCGTTCCCTTTATGGCGCTCAGCTACATCCTGATGGCCCTCGTCATTATCGGCATGCACATCGGCGAACTGCCCGGCATTATCTCATCCATTTTCAAAGACGCATTCACGCCGATGGCGGGCTTTGGCGCGGCGATAGGCTGGGGCGTCAAGCGCGGCGTTTATTCCAATGAAGCGGGACAAGGAACGGGACCTCACGCTGCCGCCGCCGCGGAGGTCGAGCATCCGGCGCAGCAGGGACTGGTGCAGGCATTCTCTGTTTACGTGGATACTCTGTTTGTCTGCTCAGCAACGGCGTTCATGATTTTGATCACTAACCAGTACTACGTAAACGGTCTGGACAACGCGATTAGCGGTGGCATGCTGGCCAGCGACATTACGATCAGTAGCCCTGCATTCACGCAACTTGCGCTTGAAAGTGTCATGGGCGGCTTCGGAAAAGTATTTGTTGCGATCGCGCTGTTCTTCTTCGCGTTCACGACGATACTGGCCTATTACTACATCGCCGAGACCAACATTGCCTGGGTAAGACGGACATTCAAGTTTCCGGGCGAGCTCACAATTCTCAAGATCGCGATCACAATTTCTGTATTTTACGGCACGATTCGCTCAGCGGATGTTGCCTGGGCGATGGGTGACATCGGCGTGGGCTTGATGGCCTGGCTGAACATCATCGGCATCCTGATTCTGTTCTTCATGGGTCGCCCTGCGCTCAAGGCGCTGCGCGACTACGAACGACAGAAGAAAGAAGGCGTTAAGAAATACACGTTTGATCCCGAAGCACTGGGGATCAAGAACGCGGATTTCTGGAAGAAATGATTCGCGCGTAGGACGCGCTCCTACGGTTATTTGTTCGGGAAGTTTAACGCTTTGTTGTCGACCGCGAGCGATGCTTCGTGTATGGCTTCCGCCAAGCTTGGATGCGCATGGATCGTGCGTTGAATGTCTTCTGTGCTGGCTGAGAACTCCATTGCAAGAACAGCTTCCGAAATAAGCTCGCCAGCCATCGGCCCAACGATGTGCACGCCAAGAATCTCATCATCATCTTTCGATGAGATGATCTTCACCATGCCGGACGTTTGCTCCATGGCCTTGGCACGACCACTGGCAGCAAATGGGAACGATCCAACCTTGTAGGCTTTGCCCGAGCCCTTAACTTCAGCCTCGGTTTTGCCAACCCAGGCAATTTCAGGCGCTGTGTAAATAACCGACGGGATGATGTCGTAATTCATTTCCGCAAGCTCACCGGCGATGAGATCGGCCGCCATGACACCTTCCTCTGAGCCCTTGTGGGCCAGCATCGGGCCACGGACACAGTCGCCAACTGCGTAAACACCCTTCACGCGCGTGCGACATTCATCATCAACGACAATGAAGCCCCGTTCGTCGAGTTGGATTCCAGCATCATCCGAAAACAGATTGTCCGTGTGTGGTCTGCGACCGACCGCGACGACCAGCTTGTCGACTTCAAGCGACTGTGATCCATTCTTGTCATCAAACGATACATCGACGCCCTTCTTGCCCGCTTTCGCCGCGGTTACTTTCGCACCGAGCTTGATATCGAGTCCCTGTTGTTTGAGTTCCTTCGCTGCGACCTTCGCAACGTCGCGATCCGCCATGAACAAAAAGTCGTCCATTGCTTCGAGTATCGTTACCTCAGACCCGAGTCGTGACCAAACACTTCCGAGCTCCAAACCGATCACACCCGCCCCGACAACGCCGAGCCTCTTCGGCACAGCATCAAATTCAAGCGCGCCCCAGGAATCGACTATCTTGTCGTCATCAAACGCCGCAATCCCTATTTCGATTGGCGATGAACCAGATGCCAGAATTACGCTCTTGGCATCGATAGTTTCCACGGCACCATCGAGCGGAGTGAACTCAACTTGCTTCCCTGCAAGTAACTTGCCGTGACCGACCAGCCCTTCGATTTTATTCGCCTTTAACAATCCGGCGATTCCACCGGTCAGCTGCCGAACGATACTCGCTCGCCGTTTCTGCATCGCCGCGAGGTCAAGCTCAACGCCACCGGTATTTATGCCGTGTTTTTTGAACTCGTGTTGCGCCCGATAGAACAACTCCGAGGACTCCAGCAACGCCTTGGACGGAATACAACCTGCGTTCAGGCAGGTGCCTCCGAACGCATTCTTGCCGTCCTTGTTCTTCCACTCGTCGATACAGGCGACACTCTTACCGTGTTGCGCTGCTCGAATCGCCGCGACATATCCTGCTGGTCCGGCACCAATTACGATAACGTCGAAACTTCTGCTCATTTTCTTTTCGATTCCTTAGTGAACCAACATCAAACCTGCAAAAGCAGGCGCGCCGGATCTTCCAGTTGTTCTTTAATGGCGACGAGAAACTGAACAGCGTCTTTTCCATCGATAATTCTGTGATCATAGGTCATGGCGAGATACATCATCGGTCGGGCAACGATATCACCATCAACCACCATCGGTCGTTGCTGAATAGAGTGCATGCCCAAGATCGCGCTTTGCGGTTGATTGAGAATCGGCGTCGACATCATCGAGCCGAATATTCCGCCATTGGTGATTGTGAATGTTCCACCCGTCAGGTCTTCCATTTCAATCGTCCCCGATTGTGCCTTACCAGCCATATCGTTGAGGGCTTTTTCGAAGTCGGCGAACGACATTTGATCAACATCACGAATCACCGGCACCATCAACCCACGATCACTTGATACGGCAATGCCGATGTCGAAATAGTTGTGGTAAATGATCTCGGTGCCTTCGACCGATGCGTTAACAACCGGGAAAAGTTTCAGCGCTTCAACCGCAGCTTTCGCAAAGAATGACATGAAGCCCAATCGCACGTCGTGTTTCTTCTCGAACGATTCGCGATAGCGTTTGCGAAGCGCCATAACCTCGGTCAGATCAACTTCATTAAAGGTCGTCAACATCGCGGCTGTCTGTTGAGCCTCCACCAGACGTTCAGCGATACGTGCACGAAGGCGAGTCATTGCTACTCGCTGCTCGGTGCGCTCAACACCGGCGACCAATGCCTCAGTCTCAGCAACCGCCGTTTGCGGATCTCCGGGTGCGACATTGCTACTGTCGTCTGACTTCAGAAACGACATGACGTCCGATTTCGTAATTCGCCCATCCTTGCCTGTACCCAGAACCATGGTTGCATCGAGATCGTGCTCATCCAGCAAGCGACGAACGGCCGGACTGGTCTTGATCGGGCCCTTTGACGCTTTCGCGGCAACCGCTGCCTTTTCGACCTCGGGCTCATCGCTTTGCGCGACCGGCGCAGCGGCGGCACCCTCGCCTTCCTCGATAATCGCTAACACATCACCCGCTTCGACCGTCGCGCCGTTTTCGGCAACAATCCTGGAAATGGTTCCGGAGGTCGGTGCCGGCACTTCGAGCACGACCTTGTCTGTTTCAAGATCGACAAGGTTTTCATCGCGCGAAACAGCCTCGCCAACCGATTTATGCCACGCCACCAAAGTCGCGTCACTGACTGATTCGGGCAAGGGCGGAACTTTGATCTCTATACTCATTTGGACTTCCGTTTTGTCTTTTCCGGTTTGACGACCTTACTCGCCTCGGACTTGATGCCGAGCGCCGCTTCCACCAAAGCCTGCTGTTGCTGCAGGTGAATTTTGAAAATTCCGGACGCCGGTGCAGCTGCGCCCGGCCGTCCTGCGTAATAAAGCTGCTGATTATTCTGTAACGGTTCTTGCAGCCTATGTTTGATCTGATACCACGCGCCTTGATTGAGCGGCTCTTCCTGGCACCAGATGATCTCGTCAACATGATCATACTGTTTGATCAGATCTGCGTATTCATCGATTGGGAAGGGATAGAGCTGCTCGATTCGAATTAGCGCAACGTCGTCAATATTGTGAATCTCGCGCGCCTCGAGAAGATCGAAATAGACCTTACCGCTGCAAAAAACAAGGCGGCGTGTTTTCTTAACATCTATCGCTTCGATTTCAGGGATGATCAACTCAAACCGACCCGTCGAAAGTTCGCTAATAGGCGATACCGACATCTTATGGCGTAACAGACTCTTCGGCGTCAAAACGATGAGGGGTTTTCTGTACGGCCGCACGTGTTGGCGACGAATCATGTGAAACATCTGCGCCGGCGTCGACGGGACGCAGACCTGAATATTGTGTTCCGCGCATAACTGCAGGAAACGTTCAAGGCGTGCCGAGGAATGTTCGGGACCTTGTCCTTCATAGCCGTGCGGCAAGAACAGTGTCAAACCACACAGACGCCCCCATTTGGCCTCACCGGAACTGATGAACTGGTCGATGAGCACCTGAGCGCCATTGGCAAAATCACCAAACTGGCCTTCCCAGATAACCAGAGTGTTCGGCTCCGTACTCGCGTAGCCGTACTCAAATCCGAGTACCGCTTCTTCCGAAAGAAAGGAATCGATTACACGGAACGCTTCGGGCCGGTCCACCACATGTTCCAACGGCGTGTATTCGCGATTGTTTATCTGGTTGTGAACGACCGCATGTCGATGAAAAAATGTTCCGCGACCGCTGTCCTGGCCCACAAGGCGCACGTTGTGACCGTCTCTCAGCAGCGACGCATAGGCCATGGTTTCGGCGAATCCCCAGTCCATATCCACATCACCCGCGACCATCTTCTCGCGTTGATCCAGGATGCGTTGTACGCGCCCGTGTGGCCTGATGTCGGGAGGGATCGCCGTCAATGAGGAGCCAAGGTCGGCGGCCGTCTTGGGGCTGACCGTCGTATCCGTTGGATCGTCCCATTCCGCATGCAGATACGGTGTCCAGTCGACCGTATATTCATTACCGATCATGCCGAGCGAGGCATTCTGCACGTACTCTCCACGATCAAGGCGATCGCGATATTGATCCTGTAGTTTGCTGACGCCGGCGCTGGTCGTCAGTCCAGCACTCACCAAACGCTCGGCATAAAGCTCGCGCGTCGTTTTCTGCTTCTTAATCTGGCCGTACATGATCGGCTGCGTCGCCGACGGTTCATCCGCTTCGTTGTGACCGAGTCGCCGATAGCACACCAGGTCGATAACCACATCTTTCTTGAATTTCTGCCGGTATTGCAGCGCAAGACGAGTCACCTGAATTACAGCTTCCGGATCGTCGCCGTTAACGTGAAAAATTGGCGCTTCGATCATCTTGGCGACGTCACTGCAGTAGTCAGTAGAACGTGCATCTGACGGGCGACTGATCGTAAATCCGATCTGGTTGTTTATCACGATGTGGATGGTGCCACCCGTTCGAAAACCGTTGACCTGGGACATCTGAAACGTTTCTGTAACGACTCCCTGACCGGCGAAAGCCGCGTCGCCATGAATCAGGACCGGCAATACCTCGTCTCGCTCCGTATCACCACGACGTTGCTGACGTGCCCGCACCGATCCCTCAACCACGGGATTAACGATTTCGAGGTGCGACGGATTAAACGCTAATACGATGTGCACGTTACCGCCCGGCGTCTTCAGGTCTGCGGAGAAGCCCTTGTGGTACTTAACATCCCCCGACCCCTTAGACTCATCGAGATCGTATTTGCCTTCGAATTCTTCGAAAAGTTCCTCGGGGGACTTTCCAAGAATATTGACCAGCACATTGATACGCCCACGATGCGCCATGCCAAAGACGATCTCCTTAACGCCAGCGGTCCCGCCTTGCTGGATAATGTCATCCAGTAACGGAATCAGACTCTCACCGCCCTCGAGGGAGAATCGTTTTTGGCCAACGTAACGGGTATGCAGATAACGCTCTATGCCTTCGGCGTTGGTCAGGCGATCCAATATATAGAGCCGCTCCTCATCGCTAAGCGCATTGTTTGCGACATCCTGTTCAAAACGCTTGCGCAGCCACAAACGCTCCCGCGCCCGCGAAATGTGTGCAACCTCGGCGCCAATCTTGCCGCAATAGATGCGTTTCAGCAGCGCCAGAATATCGCGCAACTTCATGCGCTCGTTGTTGCCACCGGCAAGACCACCCGTAAAGAACTCGGTGTCCATGTCGGACTCAGAGAGACCCAGATAGTCGAGTTTCAAGACGCCTGGTACTCGACGCTCCATCAGCCCCAACGGATCAATATCGGCGATCTGGTGTCCGCGAAGACTGTAAACCTGAATTAACCGCGCGACCGCCGCCTGCTTTTCTCCGGACGTGGACGCTTTGCCGGATGCTCGCCGGACGACACGTCCCGGCTTGCGGCCTTCTCGCGACTCCTGAAGCAGCTGATCGCGGATTGGAGAGTGTGGGATTTCCGAGCCCGAGTCGCCCATCTCCGCGAAATACTCACGCCACCCGGTCGGGACCGAGTCCGGGCGCTCAAGATATTGCTCGTACAGCGATTCGACGGCACTCGAATTGGCGCCGAACAGCGGCGTCGAGGCCAGTTGTTCTTTGTGAGATTTGCTCATCTTTTCAGGGGCTTAAGCGACCCAAATTGTACGGAATCCGGTGACTCCAGTTTGGTGTCGAAAATGGGTTGCTAGTTTATCCCAAGCGATCGCCAGAAGGAATCCATAGCGAAAATATTCGCTTACAGCAAATTGAGCAGATTCACGAGCTCGTAGCAGACCAGGCAGGCGTAAGAACTGAAGAGCAACGTCAGAAAGACTCCGGTTCGAAAGCGATTCAGAAATTTCGCTTTCGCAAGGAAGACCAGAATCAGGATTCCGATACCTGTCATTGCGAGTTTTATACTCGTAAACAGCAATGTTCCCTGATCCATGATGGCGTTCATGACGGGATTGACCTCGATCATGCCGAGATTGATGAGCTGCAGGGTCAGAAAAGCATCGGCGCAGGAAAGCAACATGGTCCCCGTTGCCAGGAAGAACAACCAGGGGTGGTGCCAGTCCATAAACACCACTTCGTCGTCGACGTCACGGCGGTGCTCTCTGCGGCGGGACAGTATGAAACCGAAAAATACGGTTCGCCAGGAAAAAAACCGGCGATCAGTATCGTCACGTTTGTCATCTATAACTCTGCTGACTTCCATTCTCTCCTGCTTCCCCTTTTTGTTATTCGCTCTCGCTGTGCGATGTAGCTTCCAGCAAATAGGCGATCAAATCGTCTCGATCCTTCTGCCGAAATACTCCGGCGAACGCCATTCTGTTGCCCGGCAGGAAATGGCCCGGTTGAGTCAGCCAGGCATCGAGCGCTCGCGGTGTCCAAACAAAGTCGGCATTGCGCATCACAGATGAGTAGTCAAACCCTGCCTGTGCTCCAACGTTCCGACCAAAGAACCCAAACAACGCCGGCCCAATCATGTTGCCTCCGCCTTCATCAAAGCTATGACACGCTTTGCAGATCTGTGCCTGACCGGATCCATTTCGCCGATTGGCGCTGGCGTATTGCTCGATCATCAGATATTCGGAAACGGGCAACACCACCTGTTCACCCAGCGTCGCCGCGGATAAAACGACTGTCGCTGCCGACTCATCGCCTGTCTCACTGGCGTCCTTCCCACACGCCGCGAGCGTAAGAATGGCCACCAGGAAAGCCAGTTTCCTGAAAAAGCTCACCATTATTTGCCCCCTGCCTTTTCCACCTGCATAAAATATAGAGCAATTTTCACGCCATTGCCCCATCGGTTTAACTTAAAGCACTATTTTACATTCCACCGCATCTGGCCACGGTAGTTTTGTATAATTTGCCGACAGGCCAATAGGGGGCAGGAACGATGAAGGGATATACGGGCGTACTGGCCGATGGCCAGGCGGTGCATTATGTCGACAAAAAGCGCTGGCTCTGGCTGTTGTCCGTCGTCTATCCGTTACAACCCTTCATCAGCATCGGCCTGCACGCCAAGACCGGCGTTGAGGCCTGGTTCCTGTTGCCGTTTTTTGGAAACTATGTCATCGCACCGTTGGTCGACTGGCTGCTCGGCGAAGACAGCAATAACCCTCCTGAAGAAGTGGTCATGCAGTTGGACCAGGACCGATATTATCGATACCTGACCTACGCCATCGTCCCGCTCCACTTTGTCAGCCTGATCGGGGGGATCTGGTACGCGACGACTCAAGGCTTGAGCTGGTGGGCGTTCCTGTTTCTGGCCGGGTTTACAGGACTTGCTGCCGGATTGGCTATCAACTCAGCCCACGAACTGGGACACAAGAACTCCCGGTTCGAAAAACAGTTGGCCAAGGTCGCTCTGGCGGTTCCGGGCTATGGTCATTTCAGCATCGAACATAATCGCGGGCATCACAAGTACGTCTCGACGTTCAAAGACCCGGCAAGTTCACGCATGGGCGAAAGTATCTATAAATTCGCGATGCGAGAAATTCCTGGCGCATTTCATGGCGCATGGGCCATCGAAAAAGAACGCCTGACAAGCCGCGGCAAGTCGATTTGGGACCCGAATAATCAGATTCTTCAGTCTTACGCGTTGACGGCATTGATGAGCCTGATTTTTCTGATCGCGTTTGGCTGGTTGGTGATTCCCTTTTTGATAGTGCACAACCTGTCCGCCTACTGGCAGCTCACCAGCGCGAATTACATCGAACACTACGGGCTGTTGCGAAAAAAAGGCGACAACGGAAAACTTGAGCGTTGCGAACCGCACCACTCGTGGAACAGCAATCACATATTCAGCAACCTCGTTTTATTCCATCTCGAACGCCATTCCGATCACCACGCCCATCCTTTGCGGCGTTATCAATCGCTGCGGCATTTCAAGAATATTCCGGAGCTCCCGAACGGTTATTTCGGAATGTACATGCTCGCCTACGTGCCCTGGCTTTGGTTCAAAGTCATGGACAAACGGCTAATGGCACTCCCGCACGTTGATGGTGACCTCGACAATGTGAATATTGACCCCGCTGCCCATCCGTCGATTTTTCTGAAATGGGGCCGCGACAAGATGTCTGAGCCGACCTATACAAACCTCCCGGGAATATAGATTGACGCGGGTTTTCTGACGATTCCGGCCTGATTTGCGCGATGCGTTGCCGATCCGGAAGCTACAGGATTGACCCGATGGCCACGCGAACGTTATCAACAACAAGCATTGTCGCAATACTTTTAGCAACAGTCGCAGCGCTGGTGGCGCGATCGTGGTTGCAGCTAAGACTTCTCGGCGAAAACATGGCGCCGCAAACGGCTGCGGACCTTTCATTTCTGCTTGTTCCGTTTGTCTTGGCGGTGTTGCTGTTTCCGCTGTGGCGCAGCGAACGCGCCTACCTGCTCGCGCGGTTTCAAATTGCGGACCTGAACCTGAAGTTGGTAGTCACGGCAATCATGATCGGCATTCTGCTGCGACTGCTGTGGTGGGGTCAGCTCGTTTTCGGTATTTCGTCCGGACTCCACGCATCGTCTGTTTCAGCGACTGTCGTTGGTCCTGTTTTTTCGTTTCAATGCCCAAGTCCGCCACTAATGGCATTGAGTGTTCTCGTACTGTCAGTGTTAACACCTGTCATTGAAGAAGTCGTACACCGAGGATACATACTGACCGCTTTGCGGAAACGCGGGATGCTGGTGGCTATCGTCGTTTCGGCGATAGTATTCGCCGTGTTTCATAAACTGACCTCCCTGCCCTTCGCGCTTTTCGGCGGAATCATTTTCGGTATCCAATACTGGAAATCAGGATCTTTGTGGCCGTCGCTTATTACTCACTCAACGGTGAACACGCTGGTCATTTTTGACTGGCGCTGCCTTACCGGCCAGTGGAATCCTGTTCGCGCCGAGCTTCCGCTTTTGTTGCCTGGCGCCGTCGCCGCCGCCGTGATCGTGGTGTGCAGTGCTGCGTTGATTATTTTGCTGCGGAAAACGGCTACCGAGGCGTGAATACGCCCCGGTAGCCATCCATCAAACGGCGTTCGCAACCCGCTCCATGATGTACGAGGTTGCCTGCACCAGGCCTTCATAGATGTGAATGATGTCCTGGCCCAGAGAGCTGGGCTCCGTAACGCCACCGTAATTATTGCCAGCCGAGCATTGCCCGCCCGCCACCCTGTTTACTTCGTTCAGTGTTAGTTCTCGCATTTCGATCTCCTTTTGTTGGTTTGTCCGCGCTTCCTGCGCAACTCCAACGCTAAACACTCGAACTCTGCGACGCCGCCTGCGAATCCAGCCTGTTTACGCAGTTTTGACATAATCTTTGGCTGCGGCCCTGCTTGTGAAACGGCGCACAGTCGTTAATGAGACACCCGTATACCCTGTTGTCTGCTTACCTAAATTTGGATTAATCGGGACCTATCATGAAAAACGTACGCACAAAGGCAGCGCTGGTCGCGCTCGTCCTCGCAACTTCCGGCGCCGCCAATGCCGACTTCGGTGTTGGACTTAAAGCCGGCACTTTGGGTCTTGGCGCTGAAGGTCGCTGGAGCCCCATCCCCTGGTTTGACCTTCGTGTGGGTGCGCACCAGTATGATCTGGACACGTCCGGCAGGGAAGCCAGCGTTGACTATGATGCGACCTTCGCGATGGACAACTATTTCCTGACCAGCAACTTTCGTTTTCCGCTAAGTCCGTTTCGAGTCACCTTGGGCGTCTACTCAAATGGCGACGAAATTCAAATGACGAGTCAGGACACCGCCGACGGGATGCTCGATTTTGGCGGCGGCAGTTTTGACACCGGCGACATCGGGTCATTGCAGAGCGTTACATCGTTTGACAGCACTGCACCGTATTTTGGCGTCGGTTACGACTTCGAGTTGTTTGGGAAAGTGGGACTGAACATGGACTTTGGCGTGCTCTGGCAAGGGGAACCTCACGTGTCGCTATATGCGACGGACTACGACAACGCGTCGCCACTCATTCAAGCCGAACTGGACGCTGCTCTGGCGATCGAAAGCGCAGCCCTCGAGGACGAATTCAGCGATTATAAAGCATGGCCCGTGGTGTCACTGTCCTTCGTCTATAACTTCTAGCTGCGGCTTATCAGGTTCGGGCGATTTTGAGGATCGCCTCGAGGCTACGATCGACGTCTTCGTGAGTCGTCGACCAGTTACATACGCTGATACGCATCGCTGTCTTGCCCTGCCAAACCGTCACGCCGCACCAGCAAGTACCCTCCCGTTGAATTCCGTCGATGACCTCCCGGTTCGTTGCATCATCACCAAATGATACGAGCACCTGATTAAGAACGACGTCATTGAGTATTTCGTAGCCCGCTGCATGCAAACCGGCTTCGAAGCGGCGCGCATTCTCACAACAACCATCGATCATTTCGGCAAGGCCTTTGCGACCCAATGATTTGAGCGCTGCCCAAACATCTACACCTCGTGCCCGCCGCGACAACTCCGGTGTGAAGTCGGACGGATTACGAAATTCGGTTTC
>CAZMRZ010000047.1:0-7190 GCA_964568835.1 uncultured Woeseiaceae bacterium
CTCCATTATCGGCTTCTCAAACCGATAACTCGCGATGAACAAATTCAGTCCCACCGGTGGTGTGAGGTAGCCGAGCTGCATCGCGGCCAGGAACACGATGCCAAGATGAACTTCGTTGATACCGTACCCGGCCGCAACCGGAAGGATCAGTGGCACGACCAGAATGATCGCCGAAAAAATATCGAGTATCGCGCCGAGTACCAACAGGAAAAGAAGCAGCAGTATCAAGAACGTGGTTTGGCTGCTAACGAGATTAGAGACAAGCTCAAACAACCGCTGTGGAACATCGGCATCGATCATGTAACCCGTCGATGCGACCGACACGCCCAAAATGATGAGTATCCCACCGACCAGCACCATCGACGATCGCATAATGCGTGGCAGTTCGCGGAGCGGTATCTCGCGCAAGATGAGAACTTCGACAATCACCACGTACAGAGCGGTGACGGCTGCCGCTTCCGAAACTGCGAAAAAACCGGAATAAATACCGCCGAGCACAACGATCGGTAGAGGTATTTCCCATATCGATTCTCGCAACGCTGCGCCAACTTCCCTGATAGAAAATGAACTCAGTGGTTTGCGAATACCCCGATTAACCCAGAGGCTGTAGCCAGATAACATGATCAGCATGAGCAAACCAGGCAGTATTCCGGCGAGAAACAAATTATCGATCGATACTTCGGCGATCACACCGTAAAGAATCAATGGCAGCGATGGCGCGAAGAGCAAGCCGAGGCTTCCAGCAGAAGTCACCAGACCAAGATTGAACTTGTCACCATAGCCGTCTTGCTTCAAAGCCGGGTACAGGATCGCGCCAAGCGCGATAATAGTGACGCCGGACGCGCCCGTGAACGCCGTGAAGAATGCGCAGGCGGCAAGACAGACCAGGGCCAAACCACCCGGCATCCAACCGAGCATGGCACCGGTCATTCGGACCAGTCGTTTCGGCGCATCACTTTCACTCAGCAAATACCCCGCAAATGTGAATAGCGGAATCGCGGAGAGAAACGGCATGCTCGCCAAGCTCTGGATCTCCAGGGCGACGACCATGAGATCGGAGTCCTGACCGTAAAATCCGATCAATGCGCTGCCTGCGATGACCGCAAACAACGGCGCACCAAATACAGCCAAGAGAGCAAGAATGACGCTGAAAATTATCATTCTTCAGACACCACAACGTCTTCCGACATCAGGTCACCCACCTGCTTCAAGGCACCGAATGAAAATCGGTATGCCATTAGGGCGAAAGCGATTGGCATGATCGAATGCGCAATCCACGCTGGCGTATCGACCAGAACCGTATCGTCATACTCAATTTCGATTTGCAGATACCGCCACGACTGAAAAGCGATAACACCGCAGATGAATGCTGCAAACACATCAACCAGTATGCGAATGAGGTCTACAGCAATATCGGGCAACACGTGCGACAGTGCGTCGATCCGGATATGCCGATTCTCGCGGCAGGCAGCAATTGACCCAACCATAGCCAGCCACAGAACCATCAACCGAACCAGTTCGTCTGCCCAGCCGAATCCCGTATCGAAAGCCTCTCGCATAACGATCTGACCAACGGCGACAAGCATCATTGCCGTCAACATCGATACCAGCATTACCGTCTCGAGCGCCGACCCGGCTTTTTCGAGACGACTCAGCAGCGGCTTAATTTTCACTACGCAGCTTACTCACTGGTGGCGACTTGCTCGCGCCGAAACTCGTCAATGTGGCGCAACATCTCTTCGTACAGTTCGACAGTGAAAGCGCCATCAGCTCCGAGTTTAAGGTTTGATGCCAACAAAGCGCTTCTGACTTTGATAAATTCCTCGTTATCAAATTCCACACGTTCAATGCCACTTTTTACGAGTGAATCGAATGCTTTCTGGTTCTCAAGCAGATTGTCCTTGTCGAAGTTCTGATAGGTCCTGGTCATTACCTCGCGAACGATGGATTGGTCGTCGTCGCTAATCTTGTCGAAAGATTTCTTATCGACAGCCATAAAGCCGAATGAATACAACAACGGGGCTTCTGTCACGTACTTGACCTTGGTGTGCCACTGCAACACCAGGGCTACGATAGGTGGGCTCGCTACGATATCGATAAGGCCGGTTTGAAGGCCCGTCAGGACATCCGTGATCGGCAACGTAACCGGATTCAGTGACAGAGCCTTCATCGACTTATAGCTAATCGTGTCTCCATCTGGAACCCAGACTCGCTTTCCTTTTAGATCGGCCAATGTCTTGACAGGGGTGTTGGACAAGATGCTGGCGAAACCGGATGTCGCGAATCCAAAATTCACGAATCCTGCATCCTCAAGACCGCGCTGCAAGCGTTCGTCCATGCGACTGCGTACGAAGGCCACCTCTTCTTCCGAGTCAAAGACCAGTGGCATACCGTAGAGATTCAAATCAGAATACTCTCCAGCAAGAGCCGATGGCGGAAAAGCGCCACCCTGAAGTTGTCGAATACGAATCTGACTCAATACTTTTGCGTCACTGCCCTTTATTCCGCCACCGTAGTATTTGATCACTACGCGACCTTCGGTACGCTCTTTGATCTCTTTTGCGCTGCTGCGCATGTCTTTCATCCACTGCGTGCCATCTGGCGTCGCGGTAGCGATCCTCAGGGTTACCGCCGCCATACTCGGCGCACAGAGCATCAACAGGGCAATCGACAAAAATAACTTTTTCATGGCTTATCCATCCTGAGATCGGGCATCGCATTGGCCGTCTCGTTAATCAGAAGTAATCATCCGCTTCAGCGAGCAATGCGGCAGCCTCTTTCTGGGCCATGACATTGGTCAGTACAAATCCGTCTTGATTAGGGTCTGCTTCCAGAACCTCGTTTAATAACCGGTCATGCAGTTCTCGTTCATACAGCAACTTGGCGTAGCCCTTCGCATAGGCAACCTTGGCACCCAAATCATGGCCGCCCGACTCCGCTATCGCTCTTTCAAAAAACTCACGTGCCAATTCCGGCTCGCCGCCAAGCGAAGGCGGTCGCAACGTGTGCATTGTGCCTATGTACGTGTAGACACTGCTGTTAACTGCGTCACCACTTATGTTCAAGTAATGATCAAACAACGCCTGAACCAGCGGAAACTCGGCAATTGTGTCGTAATCTGAAGTGCGAGCCTGCAAAAATGAAAGCGAAGCGAATCCATAGGAATACAGAACGTCTGCATGTTTGGGCCCGATGCCCTCCAAGGTCGCAACAAATTCGTCGTAAGTCATACCCGGCCAGGCACAGGACGGCTCATAGGTTTCGCACATTGCTTTAAGGCCATAACGCCGTGCTCGTGCCGTTAATTTGAGCGCACGATCCTCATCAAGATCGAACAAACCACCGTAAATCGCATACAGATTCGCACCAGCAGCCAGCAGCTGCGGGTTATCCGGGCTTCCTTCGATCATGCTGTCCAGCGTCAACATTAGCGTGGGCAGACCATCTTGAACCAACTCAGGGTCGTCCTGATTAAGAACCGCCGCCCCGAGATTCTCAGAGAAGCTCGACGCCGCGTTCGACACCAAAATAGTGCAGCCGCTGGAAAGCAGCGACATGGCGACGATGACGAGTATTTTTCTCATAAGACGACGGACCCCGGTCTTGGCAAATGGTTCAGGTTTAAGACGGGTTTTGTGCACCAGTCCCCCCCTGAATGAGCCGCATTATAACGAAAAAAGCCCCGGGCACTTGCGTGACCGAGGCGATGTATTTCTGATGATGATCAAATTTTTTCTTTGATTCTCGCTGCCTTGCCGGTAAGCCCACGGAGGTAGTACAGCTTGGCACGACGAACGTCACCGCGACGCTTCAATTCGATCGAATCGACGACGGGACTGTAGGTCTGGAAAACGCGTTCAACGCCTTCGCCGTGCGAAATTTTACGAACGGTAAAAGAGGAGTTCAGGCCACGATTGCGCTTGGCAATGACCACGCCCTCGAACGCCTGCAAACGCTCGCGAGTTCCTTCCTTAACCTTCACCTGCACAACAATAGTGTCACCCGGAGAAAATGGAGGGATTTCCTTGCCCATTTGCTCTTGATCAATCGCTTCAATAATTTTGCTCATTGTCTCTGCTCTTTTAAATATTCGTCGAGTAACGTTCGTTGCTCGTCTGTCAAATCCAGTTTTTCCAGCAAGTCCGGTCGGCGTTCGTAACTGCGTCCCAAAGCCTGCTTGTTTCGCCACCTGGCGATTTCTGCATGGTCACCGGACAACAGTACGTCCGGAACCTTCCTGCCTGCTATTTCTTCAGGCCTCGTATAGTGAGGATGATCCAGCAATCCCTCCATAAAGGAGTCTTGAATTGCAGATTCATCATCGCCCAATACGCCTGGCAACAATCGAACAACCGCGTCGATTACTGCCATCGCTGCAATCTCTCCGCCCGAAAGCACGAAATCACCCAGCGATATTTCCTCGTCGATGTGCGACTCAATAAGTCGCTCATCAATTCCTTCGTAACGCCCCGCCAACAACACCAATCCTGGCAAAGCCGAAAACCTTTTTGCCACCGCCTGGTCAAAAACCCGACCCTGCGGCGATAAATACACGATCGGACAACCCTCAGGCAATTTGCCCTTCGCCGACTCCAGAGCCGCGGCGACAGGTTCAACTTTCATCACCATGCCGGGTCCGCCACCGTACGGTCTGTCATCGACCGTCCGGTGCGCATCGCTCGTATGATCGCGTGGATTCTCAACGTCCACCTTGATCAGACCGCGTTGCTGCGCCCTGCCGACGACACCGTACTCGCCGATAGTGCCAATCATCTCGGGAAACAAACTGACGACACCAAAGTGCATCTTTTCAGTCCCATTCCCAGTCAACGTCGACCCGTTTCGCATCCAAATCAACGTTGATCACTATTTCATTATTAACGAACGGGATTAATCGCTCCTGTTCGCCTTCTTTCTTGCTTTGTACAACCATCACGTCATGCGCCCCGGTCTCAAGCATCTCTTTTATCGTGCCGAGCTCAGTGCCATCGCGACGGACGACCGTCAATCCTGTCAGATCCGACCAATAATAGTGGCCGTCATCTGGCTTAGGCAGCTCGTCTCTGCTGACACCGATTTCAGTGCCGATCAGCGACGTTGCCCTATCACGATCATCGAAGCCCTCAAGGCGCAGGATGACCGATTTTCCATGCCGCTGCCCTTCGACAACGTTAATGGACTGCCAATCGCCATTTCGGCCCAGTAGCAGTCCTTTGTATTGCAAAACCGCCTCGCGCGGTTCGGTGTAGGAAAACACCCTCACCCATCCCTTAACTCCGAACAGGCCAGATATTCGGCCCAGAACGACAGGAGCGGATACCAACAGACTAAAGCTGGACTGCGGCCTTGCGATGCTTCTTCAGCAAGGATGCAACACGATCTGAAGGCTGTGCGCCCTGACCAACCCAGTAATCTACGCGTTCAAGATCAATACGAAGATTCTCTTCGTGTGCCTGACCGACAGGGTTGAAATAACCAAGACGTTCGATATACCGGCCGTCACGACGATTCCGAGAATCGGTGACCACCAGGTGATAAAAAGGACGTTTTTTCGCACCAGCGCGCGAAAGTCGAATACTAACCATTACATTTCCGTATAAAAAACCAAAGAGAGGCAGACATGCCTTGACCCGGGCTGGCCCGAGTAGACGGCGCATTGTACGGGTTTTGAGGCAAATGTGAAGCGTTTATGCGGCCAAAATTCCTAAGTTTTTCCGAGGCTTAGAAGAGTCGCAATCCGTCGCCAGCGCAAAACTGCCGTTTCGACGGAAAAACCTCATTCTTTACTGGCCAAATCCCGGCGGCATACCGCCCCCGGGCATGCCTCGCATCATCTTCTTCATGCCGCCTTTGGACATCTTCTTCATCATCTTGTCCATCTGCAAATGCTGTTTCAGCAAACGGTTCACATCCTGAATCTGTTGCCCCGCCCCAGTCGCGATGCGCTTCTTCCTTGAACCATTGATGGTTTTCGGAAACTGTCGTTCAGAGGGCGTCATTGAATTGATAATGGCGACCTGACGGCGAATTTTCTGCTCATTGCCGGCATCCTTCAAAGCGGCCGGATTGACATTGCCGGGCATGGGCATCTTCTCGAGCAATGACGCCAGACCACCCATATTCATCATCTGTTCGAGTTGATCGCGTAAGTCCGATAAATCAAATCCTCTGCCCTTTTTGAGCTTCCTGGCGAGTTTTTCGGTCGTGTCCTTGCTGACTTTCTGTTCAATTTCCTCGACGAGCGTGAGTACGTCGCCCATGCCGAGAATCCGCGATGCCATGCGATCCGGGTGAAAAGCCTCAAGCGCGTCTACTTTTTCGCCAACACCCATGAATCGAATGGGCTTGCCCGTGACCTCACGTACCGACAGCGCGACGCCACCTTTCGCATCGCCATCTGTCTTTGTAAGTACAACACCCGTTAGTGCCAGGGCCTGATCGAACGCGGTAGCTGCGTTGACCGCATCCTGACCGGCCATGCTATCGACAACAAACAGTGTTTCGTGGGGGTTCGCCTTTCTATGAACCTCGACAACTTCCTGCATCATCGAGTCATCAATGTGCAAGCGGCCTGCCGTATCGACGATTAGCGCGTCGACATGAGACCGTGACGCTTCATCCAAAGCCCGCTCAACGATTCGTACCGGCTTTTCATCGGCACTGCTTGCACAGTGTAAGGCCCCGACTTCGCCCGCAAGAGTCTCAAGCTGCAAAATGGCCGCCGGTCGATGCACATCGACGCTGACGAGCATGACTTTCTTCTTGTCCTTTTCGATCAGACGTTTGGCGAGCTTTGCAGCCGTCGTTGTCTTACCCGCGCCCTGAAGTCCCGCTAACAGAATGACGACGGGCGGTTGTGCCTTAAAGTCCAGCGGCGCGGACTCGCTGCCCAAGATTCGAACCAGTTCGGAATGAATGATTTTTACCAGGGACTGCCCGGGCGTCAGACTCTTGCCGACCTCCTCGCCGAGCGCGCGCTCACGAATTCGATCAATGAACGTCTTGACGACGGGCAATGCGACATCGGCCTCGAGCAACGCGAGTCGCACCTGACGCAGAGTGTCTTTAATATTGGCTTCGGTCAGTCGGCCCTTACCCGAGAGATTCCGGGCGGCATCCGAAAGACGGCCAGTGAGATTGTCAAACATTGCGCGATGTTACCGTAGGAGACACTCTACGGGCGACCTTTT
>CAZMRZ010000047.1:7290-18851 GCA_964568835.1 uncultured Woeseiaceae bacterium
TCCGGTTCGTGCTGGAGCCGTTTCAGGTCATTGGTCAAGGTTTTCGGTGTGTAATGGCCCGCGATCGCAGCCAGATCCGCCATTTCATCCGGAAAAGACACTTCAATAACCAGTACTCGTAAATCTTCGCAGGCGTTTAGCACTGGCCACAGCGTTTCATTAGTCTTCGTGTCACCGCTTACGGCGAAAACACCGCCCGAATTCTGCACCGTATAGCCCAGAGACGGCACGCTATGCATTACATCTATCGCGTAGAAGTCACGATGCCCGATCGTAATCGTATCGCCCGGGCTGCAGACGCAGTATCTGAGCATCGGCTTTTCAGGCGAAGGGAGCTGCGCGAAATCGGGCCAGATAACTCCGTTGAACAGATGGTCCTGCACAGCCCTTAGTGTCTCTTCACGCGCATAGACAGTCAGTGGCGTCTCAAAGTTCTCTTCGAAAATTCGATCCGCCAGCATCGGAAGCCCGGCGACGTGATCAAGATGTGCGTGCGTCAGGAAGACATGGCGAATCGAGTCAATATCGTGCAACTCAAGATCGCCTAATCCGGTACCGGCATCGATCAGCACGTCGTTATCGATCAGAAGCGCGGTTGTCCGCGATCCTGCGCCGATTCCGCCGCTGCAACCAAGTACTCTAATTCTCATCGGGAGGGTTCTCTTGGACTACGCCATATGGGATGATGAAGAGATTCAATTTAGGGTTATACCTGCCAGGTTTCTGTGTCTGAAATCACAATTCTCTTGCTGTATCTATTGGCTGCCATAGCTTTCGGCGGGTCGCGTTTACCGCGATTCCGGGCTCAGAGCCCTATGCTGTTTCTGGCCGCCTGTGGTCTGGTCGCCATTGGCATTTCGTTGCACAGCAATACGCTGTACGGATCAATCCTGATTGGAGACGGATTCAATCTGTCGCTGGGCAATACCGTGTCTATGATTGGGCTCGAACTCGCGATTATCAGCTTGATCGCCGCGCTTGAACCAACACTCCGCGGTATCAGCGCCGGACTCTTGTTACTCGGCGCCCTTGCGGCCGCGATGACGGTCCCTGAGGAATCGCCAACCACGATGGCCGCACTGGCCTGGCAGGTACGTGCTCATATTCTGATTTCATTGATGTCGTACGGGCTTCTTACTGTCGGTGCGATAGTCGCGCTTTATGCGACGATTCAGGAGCGACGACTACACGCCGGTCGGATTTCAGCAATGAGCAGTTTGTTTGCCCCTCTTGAGACGACAGAAAAACTACTTTTCGGCATTGCCGCAGCCGGTTTCACCGGACTTGCGTTGGCAATACTGTCGGGATTCACGTTCGTAGAAGATCTGTTTGCCCAGCATCTGGCTCATAAAACCGCCTTTTCCCTGCTTGCCCTGTGCGTCTTCGGAACGTTGCTTGCCGGTCGGTTTTTCGCGGGTTGGCGCGGCAAGCGCGCTATTAAACTGTATCTGGCCGGATTCTTGTCCTTGTGCGTGGCCTATTTTGGCGTTCGCGTCATTCTGGAAGAGTTCCTTAATCGAAGCTGGGGCTGAGTCACGGGTTCTTGACAGCTTCAGGCGCGGCTGTTGAACTAATAGTGTGTTCATTGATCTGGAGGTGCCCTTCTTTTGGGCGACGACATTCCACTAGCAGGTCTCTTCAGTCTGCTTGTTGTTCTACTGATGCTTTCCGCGTTTTTCTCAGGCTCGGAAACGGCATTGATGAGCCTCAATCGCTATCAATTGCGACACAAAGCGCGGCAAGGACATCGCGGCGCGAAGCTCGCAGAACATCTGCTAAAACGTCCCGACCGTCTTATCGGTCTGATTCTCCTTGGCAACAATCTCGTCAACTTTTCGGCCGCATCACTGGTCGCCGTCATCGCCTTTGAAGTTGGCGGTCAACCGGCCGTCGCCATTGGCACATTGTTGCTGACATTGGCTGTTCTGATTTTCTCAGAAGCAGCGCCGAAAACGCTGGCGGCACTGCACCCGGAACGGCTGGCATTCCCTGCCGCGATGGTCTATTACCCGCTGCTCAAGATCACCTACCCGATTGTATTTTTAACCAACGCGGCTTCGAACGGCGTCCTTTACTTGTTCGGCGTTCGCGACAAGGGCGACGACCTCCATTCTCTGACACGCGAAGAACTGCGCACCGTTGTGCATGAGGCTGGCGCGCGGATTTCATCTCGCTATCGGCAAATGTTGCTCAGCATTCTGGACTTGGAGAAAGTCACCGTTGACGACGTCATGGTGCCGCACAACGAAATTATCGGCATCGATCTCGATAACGACGATGCTGAAATCGAGAAGACGATCGCGGACAGTCAGCACACGCGCCTGCCTGTTTACCGTGACAACATCGACAAAGTCGTTGGCGTGTTGCATCTCAGGCACCTTGCAAATCTCGCACCCACTCACTTTGACCGGACCGGACTGCAAAAACTCCTGATCAAGCCGTATTTCGTACCGGAAGGCACGCCACTGAGCGTGCAGCTCGTCCAGTTTCAACGACGTCGAGAACGTATCGCCATGGTCGTTGACGAATACGGCGATATCCAGGGAATTGTCACGCTCGAAGACATACTCGAAGAGATAGTCGGCGAATTCACGACCGATCCTGCCGACGACGAAGATGATGTGGTCAGAGACGGGGCCAACACCTTCCTCGTTGATGCCGCGGCGAACATACGTGAGCTAAATCGATCGCAAGACTGGGAGTTACCCACCGACGGTCCGAAAACACTGAACGGTCTCATCGTGGAGGCATTAGAGACCATTCCGGTTGCAACGACCTGCCTCAAAATAAACGGTTACCCGATCGAAATTGTCGAATCGGACGAAAATCGAATTCGTTCTGTGCGAATTGGAGAACGATTGAAACTCGAGTCTAAAAGCCCGTAGTCATTCCTCAGAATGCCTCGTCCAGCGCCTCGCTCAGACGTCGGACACCGAGTACCTCAATGCCTTTCGGGCAGTGTTTGGGGACATTTCCTTTTGGGACGATGGCACGCGTGAAACCCTGTTTTGCCGCCGCGGCAATGCGCTCGGCCCCGAATCGAACCGGGCGAATTTCGCCTGCGAGACCGATTTCCCCAAAACAAACGAGACGCTCCGGTGTGGCCCTGTCGCGAAAACTCGAGACGATCGCAAGCAGTGTCGGCAAATCTACGGCGGTCTCGTTGATGCGCAAGCCACCTACAACGTTGACGAAAACGTCCTCATCGGTAATAGACAAAGATCCGTGACGCTGTAAGACAGCCAGCAGCAGTGCGAGGCGATTCTGATCAACCCCCTGAGCAAGCCGCTTCGCATAGTTGCTATGCCCGTCGGCCACCAAAGCCTGAATCTCAACTAACAAGGGTCGACTGCCCTCCCATGCAACGGAAACGACGCTGCCCGGCTCATCAACAGATTCGCGTGACAGGAAAATTGCAGATGGATTGCTGACCTCAAGAAAGCCCGTTTCGGTCATCGCGAATACGCCCATTTCTCCACTGGCACCAAAACGATTCTTGACGGAGCGAATCATCGAATAACGACTTGCCGGATCGCTTTCGAAATACAACACCGTGTCGACCATGTGTTCGACAACTCGGGGTCCGGCAATAGCACCTTCTTTGGTGACATGACCGATGACGAATACTGCAACATCGTTTTGTTTCGCGAATTGCACAATTTTCCCAACGCCATCACGCAACTGCGAAACAGATCCGGGTGCCGACGGGACGCCGTCGCTAACCATCGTTTGCATGGAATCGATGACCAGGACCCGCGCTTTGCATTTTCTTGCTTCCGACAATACGTTCTCAATTGACGTGTCGGCCAACAGATTCATTGCTGACGCGTCGAGCCCGAGCCGCAATGACCGCTGCCCGATCTGCCGCAACGATTCCTCGCCCGTGGCATAACAGACTGGAACGTCCTGCATCAGGTATGAGGAGACTTGCTGCAACAGCGTTGACTTGCCGACGCCTGGATCGCCACCGAGCAATACAACGGCGCCGGGAACGAGACCACCCCCCAAAACGCGATCGAATTCGCCAAAGCCGGTCACATGCCGAAACTCAATGTCATCCGGCAGTGCCTCGAGGGTCGTGACTGCAACGCCGGGTCCGGCTTTGGGCGCTGAGAAAGTCGTCCCTGTCAGTGTATTCCAGGCGGCACAGTCCGGGCACTGACCCGCCCACTTGACGCTATGCGCGCCGCATTCAGTACAAAGGTAGGCGATTTTGGCCTTTGGCACGTAATTAGCCTCTGTTTGGAGCTGTTAATAGGACGAACCGAGCGCACGGCTGACGTAAGCCCGTCAACCGCTCATCCATAGTGGATTGTTTTTAAACGATAATTTCCGTTATCGCCAGAATAAGCGGTGGCAACAACATTGATTATTGTTAAATTCGCGGAAACCTGCGAAAGTCAATGATAGCACCGCTTCCGGACCCGGTATTACATAAAAAGTGCCAACCCTATCTCATTAACATTTCTCGCATTTCCCTATAATTTTTCCCTAATAACAGGGACCTGATCGACTTTGGACAAGCAAACGCAGCAAAAACGCAATCGAATCATCGCGCTCATATTTGTGAGCGTGCTGCTGCTTGTCGTTTACGGACCGCTCGCGCAGTGGTTCGTCGCGGCGGATCGAGTGCTCTACGACCAACTCGCCGGCGGCATGCCAAATCAGGTATCTGATAGTACTTACATCGCGAGCATCGATACGAATCGAACGACACAAGACGAGGTACTGCGGAAGTACGGCGACGTCATCGAGAAATTGCAGAAATCGGGTGTCCGTCGAATCATTCTGGCCAATCCGCCAGAAATTGCAGCCGCGGACGAATTACCCGGATGGGCTGCACTAGTTGACTCGTCCAGCCCCGTCTTCGTTCCAACGCGCCATCGATTTGCAGACATTGCGACGCGTGACGGTTTCGTCACGGTTCGGCCCGATAGCGATAACGTGCTTCGCCAATCCCAATTGTGGCATTTGAATAGTGGCGTGATGTCGCCGTCCCTGCCGCTCGCTGTTGATTTTGAATCGTCAGAAACCGGCGCCGGCAACATGCTGGCAAGTGCCGACGATGTCATTTTCTTTTCCAGCTATGTTGAGTTGCCACGAATAGATGTCGACAATTTATTGAGTACTGACTCTGCGCCTTCCCTGAAAGGCGCAACCGTTTTCGTGGACTCGGACCAGCCCTTTATAGATGCCGCTGCCATGCTGCCGTCCGGACAGCTGGTTACCGTTTCTGAAATTACCGCGACATTATTGGCCGACCTCGAAAACAACCGCACCATAAGCACCCCCGCTAGTATTGAGGCGATGGCATACCTGATCCCCGCTATGCTCGCAATTATTGCGGTTCTTTTCCTGCCCGACAGAAATCGACGCGACGTCGCCGTTCTTTCGACCACGGTCGTGGCAATACTCTTGCTGATTGAAGCTGGCCTGTTGTTCGGACTGCACATTCGCATCGACCTCGGCCGGCCAATTCTCATTTTCCTCGGCGTCGCAATACTCAGTGCCTGGCTTGTTGTCGATGTTCGAAAGGTGTCGGGCGACGCCTTCAAGAAAGGCGCTGGCTTCCTGGCGGCCGGTCGTCTTGAGCCCGCGTTTGCGGAATTCCGGCGTTGTAATCCGTCCGAGACGGTTGCCTCCAATATGTACAAACTATCATTGGCATTTGAGCAGCAAGCGAAGCCCGAGCGGGCGGAGGCTGTTCTCGAATGGATGAAGCGTACGCAGGGAACGCATGCTGCGAGTCAAGGACAAACCAAGCAGCCAACTGGCGCACCGGAACGGCTTGGCCGATACGTGATTGAGCGCCGCATCGGCCGAGGTGCCATGGGCGCTGTCTATCTTGCGAAAGATCCGCGAATCAACCGTGCTTTGGCGGTTAAAGCCATCCCAATTGCGAAAGAATTCGAGGACGAAGAGCTGAAAGAGGCGCGTCTCAGGTTTTATCGTGAAGCAGAATCCGCCGGCCGACTGACGCACCCCAATATCATCACCGTGTTCGATGCCGGAGAAGACAAAGGTCTCGCCTACATAGCGATGGAGTATGTTCCCGGTATTTCACTGCGGAGTTTCACGGATCCGAAGAAGCTCCTCGCGCCGAAACGCGCTTTGGAACTCGCTGCAGCAACCGCAGACGGCCTGGACTATGCGCATAATCAGGGCGTAGTTCACCGCGATATCAAGCCCGCCAATCTGTTATACAACCCGAAAGACGGATCGATCAAGATCAGTGATTTTGGCGTTGCCCAGATGACCGACAACAACAAGACCAAGACCGGGATCGTCCTGGGCACGCCCATGTACATGTCGCCCGAGCAGCTGGGCGCGGAGAATCTTACGGGACTCTCGGACTTGTTTTCACTTGGTGTTACCCTGTACGAGCTTCTAGTCGGTGAGGTGCCGTTCAAAGCATCGAACATCGCGGTATTAATGACAAAAATCACAACTGAAAATCCAACACCGATATCCGGTCGGCGAGCTGGCATACCGCCGAGCGTTGATGCGGTATTAATGAAAGCGTTGGAAAAACGTCCACAGGATCGCTTTTCCTGCGGCGCCGAAATGGCGATCGCTTTACGGAACTGCGCGCGCGCTACCTAAAGGCACTGAGCGAGAAAGATAGAATAAATGACACTCCGCGGAAAAATTGACCTGGCTGAACTTACAGACACGGGACGTGTTCGTGAGCACAACGAGGATGCTATCGGATCCATTGGCGATATTGGCCTGATGGTTCTGGCTGATGGTATGGGCGGCTATAACGCCGGAGAGGTTGCCAGCGGTATTGCTGTGCAGATCGTTACCGAATTGGCGGCCGAAGGCGCGACTCGCGAGGAACGACATGACGTCGATCCTCAAAGCGGTATGATGCGCCAGTCCATCGTACTGAATGATGCAATCTACCGTGCCAACAAGATTATTTATCAAACCGCGCAAAGCCAGACGCAGTGCGAAGGCATGGGCACGACGATTGTCGCCTGCATGTTCTACGACGACAAAATCTCGGTTGCACACGTCGGCGATTCGCGCGCCTATCGTCTGCGGGGCGGACAACTCGAGCAGATAACAGCTGACCACTCGCTCCTTCAGGAATTGGTAGACCGCGGATTCTACTCAGAGGAAGAAGCGCAGCGCTCGACCAATCGCAACTACGTGACGCGGGCACTCGGTGTCGAACCGACGGTCGAAGTCGAGGTTCGCGAGTATGAAGTCCTCCCGGACGATATCTATTTATTGTGCTCCGACGGCCTCTGCGACATGGTTGAGGACGATGATATTCACTTAACTATCAGTACTTTTAATGATAGTCTTGACGTCGTTGGTCAACAGCTGGTGGACCTGGCTAACGATCAAGGTGGGCGTGACAATATATCGATTATGCTTGCGCAGGTTAAGGAAGCCTTCCCGGCAAAAAAAGGCCTGCTAGCAAAAATTATCGGCTTATTTCGTTCCTAGGCAGTGAGCTAGGGATGCAAAGAATCAAGAGCGAGAAATCATGGCAAGGTTAATTCTAAGTCTGGACAATCAAGTCTTGGCTGAATACAACATGACCAAAGAGCGCTACACCGTTGGTCGTCTTCCGGATAACGATGTTCGAATCGATAATCCGGCTGTCAGTGGACATCATTCACTGATCATCAATATTCTTAATGATTCCTTTCTCGAGGACTTGAACAGCACCAATGGCACTTACGTCAATGGCAAGTTGATCAAGAAGCACGCTCTGCAGCATGGGGATGTGATTACGATTGGGCATCATCAACTGCGCTTCTCGGACCAGCAAACCAACGAAACCGAGCAAGACGAATTTGAGAAAACCATGGTCATACCGGCCGGTCAGCAGAATGCTGATCAGTTAGCGAAGGCCGAAGCCGCGGCTGAAAAAGCGGCGGCAAAAGCAATTGAAGAATCCGAAGATCGAAACCGATCCGAAGATCGACCAGACGTTGGCGCCAGCGTGAAGCTGGACCCGGAAGAAGCGGCCGCACTCGAAGAAGAACCCAAAGCACCGTCTGTCGCCGAACCAGTTTCTCACACTGAAACATCACACGGTATCGATCCAGGCAATGCGCCCAGCGCATTACCACTGGCGAAACTACAGGTCCTTAGTGGTGCCTTTGCTGGACGCGAGCTCGAATTGACCAAGGCGCTCACAACGCTGGGTCGACCCGGTGTACAAGTCGCTGCGATTACTCGACGTGCGGAAGGCTATTACATTGTGCATGTTGAGTCGGGCAAAGAGGGTGACTTCCCTCTCGTCAATGGTACCCCGACAGGGGCACAAGCGCGCAAGCTGCAGGACAATGATGTCGTGCAACTGGCCGGCGTCAAAATGGGATTCTTCCTTTCCTGACAGCGCACCGCGGCACTGACTGACCCTTATACTTCAGGGTCTTATTGATACCCTTCGTCGGGGAAATCACCGTAGGTGTCGGGTACCCAGTTTTCGAACTTGGTGTATCGGCCAACGAAAGTCAGCGGGAAATCACCAATGGGTCCATTTCGTTGTTTGGCTATCGCGATGTCCGCGATGCCTTTACGCGGTGTATCCTGGTTATAGACTTCTTCGCGATAGATAAAGAGGATCAGATCGGCATCCTGCTCGATCGCGCCTGACTCTCGCAAATCAGACATCACCGGTCGTTTATCAGTGCGTTGTTCAACACCTCGATTAAGCTGCGACAGTGCAATCACGGGACATTCGAGCTCTTTCGCAAGCGCCTTCAGGCCGCGAGAAATTTCGGCAATTTCCGTTGCGCGATTTTCCTTGTTACCCGGTACCTGCATCAGCTGCAAGTAATCAACAACGATAAGGCCGAGCCCGTGCTCACGCTGAAGTCGTCTTGCGCGTGCCCGAATTTCACCCGGAGATAATCCGGGCGTATCATCAATGAATATTGGCGCTTCTGACATCAACTGAACGGCCGTATTGATTCGCGACCAGTCTTCGTCCGGGAAATTACCGGTGCGAAGATGCGTTTGATCGACGCGCCCCAATGACGAAATCATGCGAAATGCCAACTGTTGTGCGGGCATTTCCATCGAAAAGATCGCTGTGGGTACTTTGGATCCTATCGCCGCGTTTTCCGCGATATTAACGGCCAGCGTCGTTTTGCCCATCGACGGACGTCCGGCAATGATGACAAGATCGCCGGGCTGTAAGCCAGCTGTTAGTTTATCGAATTCATTGTAGCCCGTCGAAATACCGGTAATGTCGCCGTCCGATTGATGCAACGTATCGATACGGTCGACGGCGGCCGGAAGAATATCTTTGAGCGATTTGAAGCCCTTCTTGCCGCGAGTTCCTTTGTCGGCAATCTCGAAGACCATCTTTTCGGCCTCTTCGAGTATCTCGGCAGCACTGCGACCGTCATTGGTAAACGCGCTACCTGCAATCTCGTTGCCGGCGCTGATCAACGCGCGCAAAGTGGCGCGCTCTCTCAGGATGTTGGCGTAAGCTCTGGCGTTTGCTGCTCCGGCCGTTTCATTCGCCAGAGTTGCCAGGTATTCAAGGCCGCCCGAATTTTCGAGTTCGCCGTGACTGTCCAAATGCTCGGACACAGTAACGACATCACAGGGATTGCCACTTTCAATCAATCTGGCAATCGCAGAAAAGATCAGGCGGTGATCTTTGCGATAGAAATCTTCGCTCGTAATGACGTCGGCGACTTTGTCCCAGGCCAGGGCATCGAGCATCAGCCCGCCAATAAGGGATTGCTCCGCTTCCAGGGAGTTCGGCGGTATTTTGAGGCGCTGTTCAGCCCCTCCAAGCATTCCATCGTCCACCGCTCGGACCATCCCAAAAATTCCTCTGCCAGTATTTACTCTGGCTTAAAGGTAACACAACCGGCCCGCGATGGGCCGGACCGCTATGCTTCAGCAGCAACAACCCGAACGGTTACTTCTGCGTTCACTTCGCTGTGCAAATGGACGCCAATCTGGTACTCGCCGAGTTCATGAATCGGGCCATCCGGCATACGAATCTCACTGCGCTCAACTTCGACCTGCACGGCCGCAAGAGCCTCCGCGATATCGATCGGACCGACCGAGCCAAACAGTTTGTCTTCACTTCCCGCGTTCGCCGGAATAACGAGCTCAAGGCCCGCGATCGCCTTGGCGCGCGCTTGTGCCTTCGAAAGCTCTCCGGCAGCCGCTTTCTCAAGATCCGCACGGCGTGCCTCGATATTTTTCATATTCCCTTCAGTCGCGAGTGCCGCTTTGCCCTGCGGAAGCAGAAAGTTGCGACCAAATCCAGGTTTAACACTGACCAGATCACCGATACCGCCCAGATTTTCCATGTTTTCCAATAAAATAACGTTCATGTTTTCGAACCCTTACGTTTTTCAAAACGACGCCGGAATCCTAACCATGCGTCCGTATATCCAACCAGTGCCAATACAAACACCAGCAAAACCTGCAGAAACGGCATTAAAGCATATACCGCAACGACCGCAACAACCGGCAATATTCCTTCGCCGCGCAACCAGTGCACGATTGCCAGTCCCTGCATCATGAACATCACGAATAAAACAAACGCAACGTTCTGCAACCAGGACGCGTCGGTTGCGAACGCCAGCAATGAAACGATCGCCAGCGTGAACGCAATAACACGCCCAAAATCAAAATCCCGAAACCGACCATAATTTTCGGTTTCGACGGGCAAACGCTTGTAGAGCGAATACCCAAAAATCAACGCGGTCGAATACAACGTCCAGAAAACCAGCACCGCCGAAATCGTCATGACTTCGGCGTTCAGCAGCGATGTATCCAACTGCAAACCACTTTCCTTGACTATCACTTCCATCGCGTCCAGATACGGCTGCCAAAATGCTGCCGGATCGGGAACAACGATCTGAAATAACAGTAACGCTGCAACCGCAACGATGACTGACACCTGAATGACCAATGTCAGCGATCGCAATGTCACCAGCACTAATGCCAGCAACACGACAGGTACCCAGGTTCCTGCCATCAATCCAAATATCGATTCGATCGAGCCTCCCAAATAAAGCAGAGGCAGGGCTGCGAGTGCTGCAGCCCCAAGCGAACCGATTACCGCAAGCCTCATCCCACGTGCCAAAACCAGTAGCACCATCACGGCACCACTGGTTATTTGTGGTGCTGGCAAAAGCAGAAGAACTGCCAGTGCCAAAATGGCGTTATGTTGGCGTGCGAGCAACCACTGGGCCAGCGCTTGCACGAGACTCGCTCCGACTGCGTTTAGTGGCGGTCGGTGTACGGCAACAGCGCGAGAAAACGTGCTCGCTTCACTGCCGATGCCAGCTGACGCTGGTAGTGTGCTTTCGTGCCCGTAATACGGCTCGGAACGATCTTGCCCGTTTCAGTAACATAAGCCTTCAGCAGGGCGAGATCTTTGTAATCGATCTCGGTGATCTTTTCGGCGGTGAAACGGCAATACTTCCGTCTACGTGAATAACGACTCATAGTAATTCTCCTTACGCGCTCTTGGCTTCGGCATCGGCATCGGCTTCAGGAGCCGCATCTGCGCTGTCACTGTCATCAGCAGCTTCTTCAGCTGCGGCTTCAACGGGTGCTTC
>CAZMRZ010000047.1:18951-22900 GCA_964568835.1 uncultured Woeseiaceae bacterium
TTGATTCAGCCGCCGCTTCATCGGCGCCCTCTTCTGCCTTCTCTGCTTCTGCCTTCTCTGCTTCTAACTTCTCTTTCTCAGCCGCCTCAGTACGCATGGCAGCCTCCGCAACAGCCTTCGCTTCGCGGCGCTGTTGAGCTTCTTTCTCTTTAGCCTTCTCTTCAGCTACGGCGACCGCCATTGGCGATGCCTCCATGACAGCGTCGTCACGAGACATAACGAGGTGACGCAGAACCGCGTCGTTGAATTTGAATGCAGTCTTGATTTCTTCGATCACGGCAAATTCACACTCAACATTCAGAAGAGCGTAATGGGCTTTATGGATCTTGTTGATCGGGTGCGACAACTGGCGACGGCCCCAATCTTCTGAACGGTGAACGCTGCCACCTGATTCGGTCACCATGCCCTGGTACTTTTCTACCATGGCAGGAACCTGCTCGCTCTGGTCCGGATGGACCAGAAACACGATTTCGTAGTGTCTCATTGTCTTCTCTTTCGGATTAAAGCTGCCCGGCATATCCGGTGCAGCAAGAGGTTAATTCCGCCCTTATGAGCGGGAGGCGCATCCTACCTAAGGCTTAGGCCGGGCGCAAGGCCCTTTGACGCACGATTTCATAGAGGCAAATCCCAGTCGCGACGGACACATTGAGGCTGGAAACGACACCTTCCATGGGCAGGCTCACAAGCGTGTCACAGTGGCCGGCGATACTCTTGCTGAGGCCAGTGTGCTCGCGCCCCATTACGAGGGCGATGGAACCGTCCAGATCGGCCTCGTAGAGACCGGAATCGGCCTTGTCGCTGGTACCGATCGCCCGAACACCGTAGTCGGCAAGCCAGCCCAGTACCCTGTTCAGGTTACCGACCGTTGCCAGCGGCAGTTGTTCGGCCGCGCCAGCGGCGACCTTGCTAACTGCAGGACTGAGGCCCGCGGCGGCGTGGCGGGGAACGATAACGGCGTCGACGCCTGCCGCATCGGCCGTACGCAGACAGGCACCCAGATTATGAGGATCCTGCACACCATCAAGCACCAGGAGCAGTACAGGCTTGACGTCAACCGCCGTGAGGCGCGCCTCGATCATGCTTCGGAGTCCAGCCTCATCCAGCGCTGTGCTGCGCTGAACCTCGGCTATAACGCCCTGATGCCGTGCCTCGCCACTCATTTGCGCCAGTCGCGCCCGATTTGCGGGCTGGATCTCGATCCCATGCTCCTGGGCCGCTTTGATTATCGCCTCGACCCTGGGATTCACGCTCTGATACTCCGCGTAGATGCGGCGAACCTCCGACGGGTCCGTCGCCAGCACTTGCTCAACGGCACGCAGGCCGGCGATGTAGCGCGATTTGCTCATTTTCGCCTTTTTCTCGAGTCAGGCCTCGAGCCGGATGTCCGTTTTTTCGACGGTTTGCGCGGTTGTTTTTCGTCACCATCAGCGACCACGGGCCTGAAATCGATCTTGCGGGTTTCCATATCAACACGTTGCACTCGAATCCGCATCTCAGCGCCGAGGCTATACGAGTGTCCACTGCGCTCGCCAACTAATCTCTGCGAACCCGCGTCGTATTTGTAGTAGTCGTTGGCAAGACTCGTCACATGCACGAGACCGTCAGTCATCAATTCTGTGATCTGGACGAAAAGACCGAAGTTCGTGACGCCCGTAATGACCCCATCGAATTCCTCTCCAAGATGCCCTTCCATGTACTGGCACTTGAGCCAGGCCTCGACATCGCGCGTCGCCTCCTCCGCTCGTTTCTCGTGGGCAGACGTAATGGCACCGAGCCGTTCCATCTCCTTCGGTCCGTAGTCATATTTGCCGGGTTTACCGCCACGAACGATATGCCGAATTGCACGGTGCACGAGCAGATCGGGATATCGGCGAATCGGCGACGTGAAATGTGCATAGGACTCCAACGCCAAACCAAAGTGTCCGACATTCGCCGGGGAGTACGCGGCATGGGTCAGGGATCGCAACATCGCCATCGTTATTGCCGCGCTGTCGGGCCGGTCCTTAACCTGTTCAATCAATTGAGTGAAATGTCGCGGTTCAACATGATCGGGATGCGGCACTTTTAATCCGAGCGAGACGAGATACAAACGCAGATCATTGAAGCGGTCGGTATCAGGTTTTGGGTGCACACGATAAAGCCCGGGGATTTTGTGCTGCTTAAGAAACTTCGCTGCCTCGACATTGGCGGCGATCATGCATTCCTCAATAAGGCGATGCGCATCATTGCGAGGCACAACCTCTATGCGGTCGATTTCACCATCATCATTGAGCTTGAACTTGGTTTGCGGAAGATCGATCTCGATAGCGCCACGTCGACTGCGTTGCTTGGCAAATGCCGTGTACAGGTCGTGCAAGTCTCTAACAGATCCCTGCAACTCCTTCGGTACGGAACTCTCCGATTCACCGCTCAGGAAATCACCCACCTGGCTGTAAGTCAGGCGTGCCTTCGATTTCATGACGCCTTCGAAGAAAGTCGCCTTCGTGACCTTGCCTGCCGAACTGACGCGCATATCGCAAACCATGCAAAGCCGATCAACTTTCGGGTTGAGCGAACAAAGTCCGTTCGACAGTACTTCAGGAAGCATCGGCACGACGCGGTCCGGAAAGTACACAGAAGTCCCTCGCACGATGGCCTCTTTGTCCAGTGCGGACCCAACACTGACGTAATGCGCGACGTCGGCAATCGCTACGAGCAGTCGCCAACCATCTTTCGACTTTTTGCAATAAACGGCGTCATCAAAATCACGCGCGTCCGCACCGTCGATCGTAATCAGATCAACGTCGCGCAACTCAGTGCGGCCTTGCTTAGCGGAATCCGGTACGTCGGTGCCGAAGTCCTGCACTTCTTCGCTAACGCTCTCCGGCCACTTGAACGGAATACCGTGTGAGTGAATAGCGATCTCCGTCGCAATCCCTTTTTCGCCCGGAACACCGATAATCGTCGTGATGCGACCCGTCGCTTGCTCGACATGCGTCGGGAAGTCCAGAATTTCGGCGACAACCATGTCACCGTGTTTGGCGTTCGCCACCTCATCTTTTGGAATCAGGATGCGATGCGACAATTTCGCGTTGTCGGGAATCACGATTCCAATACCACGTTCTTTTATGAACTGGCCTGCAACTTCATGTGTGCCGCGTTCCAATACATCAACGAGTTCGCCCTGCGAACGGCCTCGGTGATCATCGCCCACGATACGTATCGCTACGCGGTCACCGTCAAACAGCGAGCGCATCTCCCGGGCAGAAAGAAAGATATCGTCCGGCTCGCCGTCATCACGAACAACGAAACCGAAACCATCGCGATGACCGCTGACTTTTCCGGTGACCAGGTCCAGTTTCGCCGTGAGGCAATATTCGCCACGGCGATTCTCGAGGATCTGTCCGGCTCGAACCATAACCTGCAGGCGTTCGATCAGGAGCGATCGCATGCGCTGCCCCTTCAGCTCGTAGGCCTCCATGATCGGTTCTGCCTTTAGCGGTTTGCCAACGTCAGTCAGCATATCGAGCAGGTCGTTACGGCTCGGAATCGGATGCTCGTAGGACTTCGTTTTCGACTTCTTCTTGGTGTTTTTCTTGGTTTTACTGGGCTTCTGTGCCAAGTGATGAAACTCCGGTGTAAATGGGTGTAAATTGATAATTGACAGGCTACGGCTGCTTTGAGTACAGTGCGCCACCCGTTGAACTGCGAATGATTGTACGCGGTTCTGCACCTGCCGAGGTGGCGGAATTGGTAGACGCGCTAGCTTCAGGTGCTAGTGGCCTTATGGTCGTGGAGGTTCAAGTCCTCTTCTCGGCACCAGACAACTCAAAGCCCCCTTCATGGGGGCTTTGTTGTATGTGGCGAATGTACTGGCCGCGACAATAAGGGTTTTCCAGAAGAACGATCGTGCTTGTGAAGCACGATAATCAGCACGGCACATCATCCAAGCCTGAACCAAGGGAACAAA
>CAZMRZ010000048.1:0-22689 GCA_964568835.1 uncultured Woeseiaceae bacterium
AGCTTCAGGGATTGAGCTTCTTTCGAATAGAGTCGGGACTGACTTTGCTATTTCTCACACTGCTCATTGCATCCGCCACACTTGGCCGGCCGTTCAGCGGCATCAGGATCATTCTTCTTCAACCACAGTTGAAAGACGGCCCAGAAAACGCACAGCATTACGAGTCCAATCAATGAAAAGATATGTGTTGCCATTAAATCTCCAGTTTCTGTTCAGGTAGTACTGAACAGTCCGGCAAAACCCATGAATGCCATCGATAAGATACCTGCGATAATCAGGTTCATCGCGGTACCCTCGATGAGTTTCGGAATGTCGGACAATTCCGATTCCTCACGCAGGCCGGCCAGTAGCACCAGCGCCAGGGTGAAGCCGATTCCGGCGCCGAGTGCATAAACGATGCCCTGCCAAAATCCGTAGCCGCGGTTGGTCGCGAAAATCGCGAGGCCGAGAATCGCACAGTTTGTTGTGATCAGCGGCAGGAAGATTCCCATCGCACGGAACAATGCGGGGCTCAGCTTCTTGATAAGCATCTCGATGAATTGCACAGTACTGGCGATCACGACAATGAAGCAGATCAACCTTAGGTAAGGTGCGTGCACCAATACATACGTGTTTAGTAGCCAGGCGCACACTGCGGTGACCAGCATCACGAAAGTCGTCGCGAGCCCGAGCCGTGCCGACGTTTCCAGCGAGTTGGAAACACCGAGGAACGGGCACAGACCAAGAAAGTAGGTTAGTACGAAGTTGTTGACCAGTAATGCACTGATGAAGATCCAGAGAAGGTTGTCCATCAGCTTTTGCTCCTCTGCGCGGCAGCGACCTGTTCGAGGAATTCGTCCTTCTTGTACTTGAACCAGTTGAAGAAAAGCAGAATGACGCCAAGCGTAAGAAAGCCGCCCGGCGGCAGGATCATGATTACCCATGGCTCAAAATTCTCGCCGAAAAGATCCACCCCGAACAACGCACCGCTACCGAGTATTTCTCTGACCATACCGAGAGAGAGCAACGCCAGAAGGAAACCGCTTGCCATGCCCATCGCATCCATCACGGCCAGTTTCGTCGGGTATCTCGAGGCGAATGCCTCCTGCCGGCCCAGGATCAGGCAATTCGCCACAATCAAAGGAATGAACGCACCCAATTCCCTGTGCACCGTTGGCACGACAGCGAGCAGCGTGTAGTCGGCGATGGTAACGAAGGTCGCGATGATGATAATGAAGCAGGAAATTCGCACTTGTTTCGGAATCAGGTGGCGGAAGGTCGATACCAGGAAGCTCGACCCCACCAGCACGAAAAACGTTGCCATGCCCATGGCGACAGCGTTGATCGCTGAGTTTGTGACCGCGAGCATCGGGCACATCCCGAGGACCTGGACGAACACGGGGTTATCGCGCCAGATTCCCTTGATGAATTCTTCGTGGGACTGATTCTTTTTCATTGACCTGCCTCGTTACCCACTGACTCTTCTGCTTTAAGCGGTGGCTCGGAACCTGGTGCCGGTAGCTGCGCCGACCATGCGGCGTTAGATTCGTTGATGATTCTGGCGACGGCCTTGGAAGAAATCGTCGCTCCCGTTATCGCATCAATCTCATTAGGCTGACTTTTCGTGCCTTTCTTGACCACGGAAATTTCTGGTACGACGGACAGGGAACTGAAGCCGCCGACGAACTCGGCGTCTTTATAAATCTTGTCACCCAGCCCGGGCGTCTCGCGGCTTTCGAGGACTTCCATACCGACGACGATTTTCTCTCCTGGCTTGTAGCCGTAGAGAATCGCGATTGTGTCCTGAAAGCCGGGGCCTCTCGCCGGCATCGCATAGCCCTCGAAATCGCCTTGTTCGTCATAGCCTCCGTAGATGACTGGCTCGTCCTTGTCGGCCATTTCCACCGTAACGAGTTCCCCATCCCGATAGACGAGCGCTTGCAGCTGGCTGACGCCGGGTAGCACCTTGAACACAGCCTCGCGTAGTTCGCGTGCCTTGTTCACCGTAATTGTGGGCAGCGTTAATTCATAAATACCAATAATGGCAATACCCGATACCAGGCCGGCAATTGCCAGTGTCAGTATGAGTCGCATTGAGCTGGGACTGTTTGAGCCTTTGGGCGCGTTCATTTCGATTCAGCCCCGCGACCGAAAACTCTGGGTTGCGTGTAGCGATCGATCAACGGTGTTGCCGCGTTCATGAGCAGTATCGCGTACATCACGCCCTCGGGCAGGCCGCCGAATACGCGAATCAGCATCACGAGGACACCGACGCCGATGCCAAAAATCCACGCACCGCGTGGTGTGACCGGCGATGTAACCGGATCGGTTGCCATGTAAATAGCGCCGAGTAGCAGGCCGCCCGAGAACACCGAGAAAAGTGGCGCCGGAAACCGGTCCGCATCGAAGAGGCCCAGACAGAGCGAAAAGACGACGACCGTGAGCAGAATACTCACGGGTATGCGCCAGTCCAGATCGCGCCGGAGCCACAAATAGAGTCCGCCGAGTAGCAGCAGGATTCCGCTGGTCTCACCCAGAGAACCGCTGACATTGCCGAATGCGAGGTCCGAGAGCGGTGTAACTACCTGCTCAAACTTCATCATGCCGAGTGGCGTTGCGGATGTAATGCCGTCCACCTGAACTTGCATGAATGGCAGAGCGAGGTTGCCCGCGTAAATGTTGAAGAATCCGCCTTCGCCTGTTGCCGGCACCCAGGTCGTCATGGCGATCGGGAATGTGGCGAGCAGGAATGCGCGGCCGAGTAGGGCGGGATTAAACAAGTTATGACCAAGGCCGCCCCAGATGACCTTGCCCAGGGCGATGGCGACGAATCCGCCCAGAAACGCCATCCACAACGGCAGACCGGGTGGCAATGTGAGCCCGAGCAACAGGCCCGTCAGAATGCCGCTGGCATCGCGCAAGGATTCGCCGCGCGTTTCGCGGTTAGCGAACAGCCATTCTGCGAGAATCGCACCGGCGATACACGACGCGAGAATCAGGGCGGCGCTAATACCGAAGAACCACAGCGACGCCAACGTCACCGGTGCCAGAGCATAGAGCACGTCGCGCATCGCGTTCGGCGTCGTCATCCCCTGGCGCAGTAATGGCGCATGGAAAAGCAGGAGATCCGGGTCACGTTTCTTCACGCGTCGGGCTCCTTGCGGTGGGTCAGGTCATCTTTCGCCGTACGAATGAGCTGCACGATCGGGATATTCGACGGGCAGGCAAACGTGCAGCAACCGCACTCGACACAGTCGAAAACGTTGTACGCTTTCATCTCGTCGAACATGCGCGACTTGGAGAGGCGTGCGAGCCGGGACGGGTTCAGGAAATACGGGCAGGCTTCAAGGCACCGGCCGCAGGAAATGCAGGGGTATTCCTTCCGCCTTGCCGTCTGCTCCTCGGTGAACACCAGGACTCCCGAGCAACCCTTCAGTATCGGTACATCGAGACTGGCAATGGGACGACCCATCATCGGCCCACCCATGATGATCTCCCGGGTCCCCGGTTTGAGACCACCGCAGAATTTCACGACGTCCCGCACGGGCGTTCCAAGTGGCACGATCAGGTTGGCCGGATAGGTCACGCCCGGACCCGCTACCGTCACGACCCGCTCAATCAACGGTACGCCACGCAAAAAGTAGTCGGCGATCGCGACAATGGTGCCGACGTTGCTGACGTTAACCTCGACATCGCGCGGTAGCTGTCCGGCTGGCACCTCCTTGTTGAAGATGCTCTTGATCATCATCTTCTCGGCACCCTGCGGATACTTAACCTTGAGCGCTTCGACTCGCACGGGCTGGTCTGGCTGAATGTGTTTGCGAACGATCTCGATCGCGTCGGGCTTGTTCATCTCGACGCCGATGACCGTCTCCTCGGCACCGAGCATCTGCCGCATGATCTCCGCGCCTTCGAGCAGCGCCTCGGGTCGCTCCACCATGAGCCGGTGGTCGGTCGTCAGATAGGGTTCGCATTCGGCACCGTTGATCAGCAGGTGCCGGATTTTGACGCCATCGGGTACCGACAGTTTCACGTGAGCGGGAAAGGCTGCGCCGCCCATGCCGACAATGCCTGCCATCTGCACAGCTTTGATGAATTCATCAAGCGTCAGCGACTGCCAGTCTACAGCGACGCTGGTGTCGACCTGCTGGGTTGCAAACGCATCCGCCTCGATCGCGATCGCCGGCGCGAAGCATCCGTCGACACCACGAAAATCACTAATCTCCTTGACTGTGCCTGTGACGGGACTGTGCAAGCCTGTGGATACGAAGCCCCCCGGTTCCGCAATCAATTGACCACGCCGGACGCGCTCCCCGGCGGCGACGACAGGTTTGGCCGGCACGCCTATATGTTGGCCCAGGGGCATGACGTAGTGCTTGCCAAACGGCACGCGCTGGATCGGCAAATCCGCTGTCTGCTGCTTGTGATGCGCCGGATGGACACCGTGCTCGAAATTGCGACGCAAAAAGCCTGGAGTTCTCATCGCTGTCAGTTCCGCTTTTGCGATGCCAGTTGTAGTAAGCGGCTGCGAATGTTGCTCGCGATCTCGGCCTGTGTTTTCTCCTTGAGTTCACGGATCTCAGCCGCGGAGGCCTGCTGCTGAGCGTCAAGCGTCGCCTGGTGCTCGTCGGCGAGCTCTGCCCGAATTGCCTGCTCGAGCCGTTCGGTAAACGGTGTGACGATGCCGGCGACTTCCTGCAGGGTTTGCCAGTTCGCGAGACACTGATCTGCCGTATCAACGAGAGCTTGCGACACTGCGAAACGCTGTTCTTCTTCGCTGTTGCGAGCGGCAACGAACGGGGTTTTGCCCCTGCGGCCTTTTGCGTCCAATTGCAGCCACTCGTGAAACGGGGTGGGCGATGCCGCATCAGCGGCCGGCAGCTCGAAGTGCGCTGCGAATCGCTCTTGTCCCAACGCCCAGTCGGCCAACGTCAGAGGACTCTCGCCGTCCGCGCCCGGGGCCAGCGTCTCGGCGGGTGCCGGGTTGCCGTCCAGGCTTATGCGCGACCCGAACACGCCTTCGGCCCGAGGGTCGTAACGGAACAATGGCAGTGTTCGGCTCGCGACCGCGAGCTGGGCCTGAACCGTGGTTTGCCTGCTTGGAAAACCATGCCTCGTGGGGCTGGGGGCGTAGACCTGGAGCAGGGCGGGGCCTTGGTAGTCGAGCGCCTGCATCATGCTCTCGCCGAGGTGGGCGGGATCGGCGATCGACGTCTGTGCGACAAACGCGTTGCGTTGCCCAAGGGCAAGCAGGCTGAGATTTGCACGCGGGTTGTTGGTATTTGCCCCGGGACCCCCAAAGTCCAGCGCGCTGAGCACCAGCACTTTGACCGGCAGACCGGAATTGAGCAGCCAGATCAGCTGGCTCAAACCCTGTCCGGCCAGCATTTCGTCACTGCCAATCAGGACGAGCGGCGGACAGACTTCCAGTTCCGCTTCGCCCAGGTCCTGCCAATGCAGGCTCGCAAGCGCTTCGCGCTTCCAGTTGGCACCGTCGGGTTGGTCGACTTCAAGGCGTGCGAGACGCAGCAGACGAATCAGATCGGTTGTCTCGTCCAGATGTCCCTCAACCAATCCCGCAGCGAGTTGTGCCGCATCACCCGTCATATCGATGAGGACAGGTGCCTGGAACGGGTTGTGCGGAAACGCGCCAGCCCAGGCAGCGGCGGTGCCGCCTGCGACCGTCAGGCCGTAACGGGCGCGGCCGAGACCATGTTCACCCTCGATAAGGCGGTACTGCGCCGAGTTAATTCGGTTGTGAAGTTCGATCAGGCGAAGCAGGTATTCGGTATCGATCGAGTGATCGGCAGCCGCGTCCCCGACGCCTTCTGCCAGATCCTTGAGATCGACTCGCCGGCTCGTGGTGCGTTTCAATTTCTCGGTAACTGCATCGAGGTCTTCTACTGCCAAAGTGCTCGAGAGCGTCTTTTTGATCAGTTCGGAGACAGAATCGCCCGCCTCAGCGAGCGTTTTCGCAAATCGTTGCACGAGCGGCTGCTGGTGGAATTCGGTTGCAGAAAGAGCCAGTTTGACCGCCATCTTTTCGCCCGATCCGGCTTCCGCGGGATCGCCGCCGGCCAGTGCGAACTGGCAGTATCGTGACAACAGGATAGCGGCCATTGCGCCGATGTCCGGGTTCTTCGCGACGCGTTCGAGCGTCTCCGAGGGCGTGTCGGGTGTGGTCGAATATACTGACCAAAGCTCGCGGGCCTGCTTGAGCGAAGCTGCATCCTGCTCGTCCGCACGCAGTGCCTCGGACTCGCAATGGCTGACACAAATACCGCAGGCTTTGCAGGCTTCGGGATTGATAACGAGCGACAGCAGTTCGGCACTGTCTTTCTTTTGCGCCTCTGCATCAAAGAAGAAGGGAAGCGTTACGGCGACCGGGAGGGCGCCCAGTGCGTTGCCGATTCCATCGATACCGTCCTGAATCGCCTGTTTGCGGTCGTCCGGAAGCGGCATCTTGTCATTAAGCCAGGCGTAGGCTTGATCGAGTAACTCGCCGAATGTCGGTGCCACGTTATCAACGTTCTTGTTACTCGAGATGATGCGCGATGCGAGTTTTGACGCAACCTGGCGCACGGCCTCCGCGCCGGCGAGATTTATGCCCGCGTCGATGAGTGCCGCTGGCGTAGCTGCGACAACGCCGATCGCGCTGTCCGGACAATGCGTCCAGCACTTGCCGCAGCCGGTGCAAAGGGCCGGGTCGAAAGCCAGTATTTTGCCGCGAGCCTTGCTGGTGTCATTGAAGGTTGAGCTCAGTGGCGGCAGGGTGCCGGTGGCGAAAAACGGGTCCGCAGTCAGGCGATCGGCCGTGCCATCGCGGTAGAAGACACCCGCTTGGTCCCAGAAGCGGGGCAGGCTTGCGAAATTGTCGTCGTCGCGGCTGAGATGGCGGACCGCGGCCGGTGCCTCGCCTTCCCAGTGGTCGGACTCGCCTGCATCGGCGCCGTCGTCATCATCGAGTGCAACTATTTCTTCAAGGCCAGCCTGGAATGCGGTCATGATGTTGTCGCTGTGATTGGCTTCGACGCCCTCGAGCAGGGCCTTGCGAGCGGCAATAATTCGGCGCGATTTGTGTTCGAGCAATCCGGCATTGATAAGGACGCCAAACAAGCCGCCGAGCAGCTCCTCCGACGCCTCGCCGCCGTCGTTGTCGAGCGGAATGCGAAAAGCCGCGGCTGTTCTACCGATGGATACCACGGCGTGCGACACGTCCAGCGTGACGTCGGCAACGAGATCGTCGCCAGGGTCGTGCAGGGAGTCATCGCCATGGGTGAGCCAGTCGACGCTTGTCGCGGACCAACGCTGCCATCCGACGGCAGGTCGGGTACGCACGCGGCCGCCCTCGAGTGCGTGCAGCAGGGCGCCAGCAGTGCCCACGATATCCTTGCCGCCGTCACTGCGCTGGATTGCTATCGTGAGCGAGTCCTTCGGCTTTGATATCGACGCATCGCGTGTTGCGCGAATGCCAAGCTTTGCGGCGTTCGGGTAGTCGCGCCGTAAAGCATCGAGCAATACCTCGCGTTTGGGTTGTCCGCCGGATGTGTCATCGAACGCCAGTCCCAGGAACAACAGCTCTGCCGTATTTTTGTCAGCACCAGTGCAAAGTTCAACGAGATCAGCAATCCGTAACGGCAATCCGCCGAGACCGTAAACCACTGGCGAACAGTGCGGGCGCCGTTTGCCGTCAAGGCGATCCATACTGGCGCGAATTTCCCGGGTCAGCGGCGGCTCGCCGGATATCGGGGCAGCGGTGCGTTCGAGGATGAACACGGCGTCACGCCCCGCTAGTGCATCGACGATTTCAGCGCCCGGGAACGGCCGTAGCGAATGAACGCCGAGTACCCCGACCTTGATTTTGTGATGTATGCGCAGGCAATCCGCTGCCGCTCGCGCCGTTTCGACGGCGGCGCCCTGTGCCAGCAGTACGGTTGTCGCATCGTTGAACCGGTAGCGAGAAACAGTCTCGTATTGTCTACCCGTCTTGCTCGCGAAAGTTGCAAACGATGCGTTCAGTGATTCGTCGACGAAAGCATTAAAAAACGGCCCGCGCGCGAAGGCACCGAGCGCGAAGCTTTCATTGTCGAACAGTGCACCGGTAAGCACGGGTTCGTCGAGATCGTGCCAGGCGGGAACACGCCGCCGCGTCTCGCCAAACAACAATTTTTGCGCTGCTGTTGGCGCTTCGATCTGATCGCGTGCTGCGCCAATAAAATCGCTGGCCTGTGTCGGTGACAGGAGCCGCACGTCCTGCATCGCAAGCGCAGTTTGCTCGCCGTCCATGACGACCATTCCCGGCACCAGTGATTTTTCGGCCACGCGCCTGGCGATGTAGGTGAAGTCGACCGCCTCCTGCACGTTGGCAGCAACCAGAATAAAAAAACCAGAGTCTGCGCTCAGGTGAACCGACTCGTGGCCGCTGCCGAGAGTTGCGCCGTGTGCTGCGACCGCACGGGTGCCGACGTGCAATACAAGGGGCACGTGCTTGCCGGCTGCCGAGATGAGGAGATCCTGCGCGGCGGCGATATCGGTGCCGGACAGGAATGCGCTTACACGCCGGCCGCTCAACGCCAGACCGGTAGCCGCGGCGACAATGCCCCGAGGCCCCTCGGCCGTTTGCGCCGACAGTGTCTCTCCGAAAAGATTCGTTCCGCCGTGTTCGAGTTCACCCAGCCAGACCGCATCGGCTTCTGCCGACGGCAATGACCCGCCCAATACGGCATGAGTTGCAATGCCGGCCTCCGACAGCACGACCGCGCTATTGCCATCGAGCACGCAATCAAGTCCTTCGTCGCGAATGTCAGAGCCTGCCGGCGCGCCGAAGACATTGCGGTACCAGCGGATAGCAATATTGCGCAGAGCTGGCATCAGGCCGCCCCCGCTTTTCTGGATTCCTGATCCTGGAACTGTTCACGCTCAAGCCAGACGATCGAGTGTGTGGCACAACGAAATATGGCATCGGGCCTGGGCTCACCACCGGCGGCATAGTCGATGACGGGAAGATTGTCTTGCATGGTTATCAGCCCGGGCGCGGCGTCCGCGGCGCACTTGCCGCAGGCATCGCAGGCCACTTCGCACAGCTGCGTCGCAGCCTCGCCAGCCAGCGGCATAATGCATTGCACGTACAGTTGCTGATTGAGCGGTACAAGTTCGAACAGGTCCCGCGGACACGCTGCAACACAATCGGGGCAGGCGCGGCATTTCTCAGTATCCACTTGCGGGAGCCCGTTGGCGTTCATGTGAATGGCGTCGAAGGTGCACGCGGCTTCGCAATCCGCCAGCCCGAGACAGCCCCAGGCACATCCTTTGCCGCCGCCGGACACTATGGCCGCTGCTCGACAACCTTCGAAACCACGGTATTCAGCGATCTGGTTAGCCTGCAGGTGGCCGCCGTTACAACGCAAGCGGGCAACCAGCTTCTGAGCACGGCCCGCATCGACTTCGAGGTACTCGGCGATCTGCTCGAGAGCATCGTCGGTACTGACTGTGCACTGGCCGGGTTCGACTTCACCCGTAACCAGTTTTTCTGCGAACGGCAGGCAGCCCGGTTGTCCGCAGGCGCCACAGTTGGTACCTGGTAGCAACTCATTCGTCGCCTCGATACGAGGGTCTTCGTCAACCTTCAGGAAGCGCTGCGCGACCGCGAGAATCGCGCCGAAGAACAGGCCGATTCCTACCATGATGGCCGGCGCTAGGAGCAGACTGTTCATCAGTTGAACGGCGCGGCGCGGGCGATCAGCTCCTCCAGACCCGGCTCATTCGGATCCAGGGGCTTGCCCGGGTGTATGCATTTTGCGGGGCAGATTTCCGCCGCCTCCACAAGATGAGCGTAAGTGCCGGCGTTGGCATCTCTGATGATCGCTTGCTTGTCATCGTTGTACACGAACATCATCTTATTAATGCCCATGCAGTCGTCACAAGTTGTACACATCGCTGTGTCGAGCCACGGTTCGTCGAAACTGAGCTCTTCCTCCGCTTCTTCTTCTACCTCGGGCACCGCTTCGGCCTCAGCTTCCTCGGCGGGGGCTTCGGTTTGTGCCGGCGCTGATGCCGGCATCGTTGCAAGCTGGCTGCCGCCGGCGACCATGCCCGACAAATCGGCGCCCATAAGAACATCGACAAGTTGCCCCATCGCTTCACCGGCTGCTTCCGTGCGGACGCTTTCCAGTTGCTCCTCGTGCTCTTTCAACAATTGTTCGCGTTCGGCGTCGATCGCCGCACGTTGTTCTTCGATAATCCGGTCGATCGCCTCTTCGACGTAGAAGTTTTGAATCCCCGCCAGTTCCTGCAATGTGTGCCAGTAGTTCAGCCGGTCACGGCAGGCGAATACCAGGGCGCGGGACACCACGAGTCGTACGAGCACGCCCTCGTCGTCGATCCCCCAGATGAAGGGCACCGCATGATCGATGAGTTCTTCGTCAGCATTCAGGTATTGATCGACCGGCACGAGGTCGTCGGACTCAAATCCAGTGGGCACCCTGCGGAAGTGTTCGTGCAGCGCGGGCATCAACAAGGCGTAATCGGCAAAAGTAAACGCGAGGTCCATTTCGGTCACATCGCCGTCGTCGTTTTGGTACTCGAGCTTCTCGATCGGCCAGTCGTTTTCGGCTTGTGGGTTACCACCAAAGCTGATTCGCTCCGCTGCGTGGTCGCCGGCATCCGGATTGACCAATATGAACGGGTGGGCGCGACTTTCCAGTGCTGCGCTGGCGACAAACCAGGCATCCAGCAGTGGTTTTTTCGTCTTTGTTTGTGTGCCGCGATTAATAAGGTGCAGACTCGCGCGATTGCTATCCAGCGCACAGAGGAATCCGGATAACAGGTCCTCGTGGCGTGCGGCAGAAGTCTGTGCGACGACGACCTGGCGGTGCCCGATGCCAAAGTAGCCAAGCTCAAATCGATACGAATTGAAGGGGTCCTCGCCAGGATTTGCGCCTGGGTTATCGTAAGCGCGAACCCAGCTCAACACATGTACAGGAAGCCGCGATCCCATCAGGTGCGAGAACGATGGCAAGCCGTCGCCCGCAAGATAGTCCGCCGATACCAGCGCCACGACCCGGGTTACCAGTTGCATCTCTTCGTCCGAGAAGGCCTGCCAGTCGAAACTGGCGAACCAGGAATCGTGTATGGCCGGATTGTAGTTACCGTCGATTTCAAGCGCGGCAATTCTGAGCGCGGCAAACAAATCGGCGAAATCAGCGGCGTCACGTTCGAATGCCTCGCCTGCCGTCGTGCACGGATCATCACTGTCAATCAGTTCCAGCTCAGGCAACTTGCTGAATGCCGGATCGGGGCCCACGAACCTGACCAGCACGGAAGAACCCTGCCAGTCCTGCAATGCTTTCAAAGCGCGTTCGATTCTGAGCCGTCGTTCCTCCGGCATCTCTACCGAACCGTGTGCACGATGCTCGAGCATTCCGGACAGGGCGCTGGTGTCGAAATAGCGCGACCCTGGGCCGACACTTGTCTTTACGCTCCCGGGCTCGTTTGCGTCGGCTGACTTCGCTTTTTCGACATCAAGTAGCGACTGCAATCCATGTATTTGTCTGTCGATCTGCAGGCGAAGTTGCTCGCGGCTTTGGTCGTGCCGGTGCCGAATCGCGTGCAACATCAGATGTAACGATACGCGTGGTCCGTAACCCAGGAATTGTCCACCCGCCGCTATGGCGTCTTTGAGTCTTTCGAGGTCTGCGTCCAGTTTCTCCCGGCTGCCCGGGTCCAGATCGAATTGTTTTTGCATGGCTGCTGCTGCTTCTGCAAATAGTTCGGGCGCGTCAACGGGATCAGGACCATCGAGCTTCTGCCTTAGATAGCGATCTATCCATGGGAGATTCTCTTTCAGAATCCTGGCGTCATCGGCATCGGGTGCCAGCGCCTGCAGCGATTCAGCCAGATGCTCGCTCGCAGGTTTTGCGAGTACGGGCACAGTCGTGCCGTCGGGAGGAATCAAGTACAGCGGATACTGATAACGAATAGCGGACGCATCACGATAGGCATTGAGCAGGGCTGGCAGGACCGCGCCCGAAGGTGGCGTGGTAGTCGCTGCGGCAGCCGGTTCGCCATAGTGGAAACGGCGGAGCAGGTTGATCACGTCTGTGTCGGCATCACCCTCCAACCCGGCCATGTCGAGTACGTCGTGTTTGCTTTCCGGTACGGAATTCATCGTTGCTCCGGGCTATATGGCGAAGTTATCCAGCGCCTTGTTCATCCCGGCCAGCTTCTCGTCGACACTCATGTTCAGACCTACTGAAGACATCATGTCGTATCGCGGTGCATCCGGATTGTGATAAAGAATTCCCAGCGGCAAGATGGCGCCGTCCTCCGCCAGTGCACGCGCGGCGGCCAGGTCCGACGGGTCATGTTCGGCGTGGTTCGGGAAGAGCCGCTTGACGTTATCGTCGACCTGCACACCTTTTTCATGCGTTAGCAATTGCATCCTCGCCGGTTCATCCTGCAGGGCCTTGCCAATGGCTTCTACATAGACCGGGCAACGCTGGATAATTCGGACGAAGCTGGTTCCCTTGTGCTCATGCGCTTTCTTGATTACTTCATGCCGGAGTGGGGCATTCCAGTCGACAATCTGGGCGACGAAAGAAATATTGGTGACGCCGAGAGTCACGGTCAGTGGATTCAGCGGAGGCAGTAACGCGCCCGACGGGTGAGTGTTCGTTGGCACGTCCAAGGGGGTTGTCGGAGATGTTTGTTTCTTGGTCAGTCCGTAGATACCGTTATCGAAAACGAGCACGGTGATGTCCATGTTGTAACGTAGTGCGTGTATCCAGTGGGCCGCTCCGATCGAGAAGCAGTCGCCGTCTCCGGTCGCAACCCAGACGTCCAGATCCGGGCGCCTCGATTTAACACCGCAGGCGACGGGCAGTGCACGCCCATGCAGGCCGTGAAATCCGTAGGTACTCATATAATGCGGCAGGCGGCTGGAGCAACCGATGCCGGATACGGCTACCGTTTTCTCGGGCGCGATCTGGGATTCCCGGCAAACCCGGTGAACCGCGGCCAGAATTCCGTGGTCGCCGCAACCCGTGCACCAACGTGGCTCTGCACCGCAATAATCTTGTAGTGTGAAATATCGATCTTTGACCTCGAGGGACCAGTCACCTTTTAAGCCGAACATGCTACTGCTCCTTCTGTCTCCGCAAGTTTCGCGTCAATAACTCTACCGATGGTGCCAGGTTGCAGCGGTTGGCCCGGAACCTTGGACCAGCAATCGATATCCACTAGGGTATGTGCCCGCAGGATGAGCGCGAGTTGTGAATAGCGTCGGTTTTCTTCGTTGATCAAAGGCGAACCAGGATCGTCGCTGTAATTGATCTCGATGGTCATCACTTTTTTGAAACCCGAAAAAATTTCCTTCAATCCGGGTTCCAGCGGCGACAAGAATCTGAGTTGCACGCAAGATACTTTCTGACCTCGCGCCCGTGCCAGATCCACCGTTTCCTCGATCGCACCGAGCGTCGAACCCCAGCCGACAATCAAAAGGTCCCCCGTAGTATCACCATGTATCTCGGGAGGCTTCATTGTCGCGCCCAGTGCCGCCAACTTGCGGCTACGCATATTCATGCCTTCCTGGTTCGAAGCTGAGTCGTACGCGATCTTGCTGTTGCGGTTGTGCGCGAGGCCGGTGAGGGTGTACTCGCCGCCGCGCATGCCCGGTATGGGCCTTTCCGACAAACCGCTGGACTCGTCCCAGTTATAAGGCAACACGTTTTCGTCCCAGGCCGACTGGTCGATCGGGGGCGCAAACCATTCGTCGGTAACTTCGGGCCGTTCAATTGGCTGCACACCGGTGGCGAGATTTGCATCCGTTAGCACGATCACCGGCGTACGGAACGCCTCAGCCAGTTTGCGTGCCATGACCACGAAGTGGAAGCACTCCGAGATCGTAGTCGCGGCAATGACGATCTTGGGTGCATCGCCCGCCGCGCCAAAGAGAGATGCGAGCAGATCGCCCTGTTCAACTTTGGTCGGAAGACCCGTAGATGGACCGCCGCGCTGCACGTCGATGATTACCAACGGAACCTCGGCCATCACAGCAAGACCGATCATCTCGGTCTTCAACGCCATGCCGGGGCCGGAGGTGATCGTGCAAGCGGTCTTGCCTGCGTAGGACGCACCGATTGCAAATCCGATGGCGGCGATCTCATCCTCGGCCTGGTGCACGAAACCACCGGTCAGGTGAAAGTCTTCGGCCAGAAAATGCGACGCCGAAGTCGCCGGGGTGATCGGATACATCGAGACCAGTTCTATGCCGGCAGCCATGACTCCGAGGCCTACTGCAGTATTGCCATTGATGACCACTGCCGACTCCAGGCGGTCTTTCTCGTCGGCGGGTATTTCGAATTCGTAATCCAGGTTATCGCGCGCGAAAGCGTAGCCGGCATCGAACAACTCATGGTTGATATTGATTACCTTCTCGCTCTTCTTTCTGAATATATTCGCAATCTCGTCTTTTGCTTTGTCGGTATCTCGGTGATAAATCCTGCAGAGCATTCCGAGCACAAACATGTTCTTGCCCTTGCGGGGGTCGGGGACGATCTTGAGGCATTCTTTCTGGATTGGCAGTTCATGCACGATTAGCCCCTGCTCGCGAAAATCGGCGAGTGCCTCTTGATACTGCTTGCGAATTTTTTCGTCGGGGTCTTCAGCCCACATGCTCTCCAGCAAAACGACCGTGCCTTTCCTATATGCGCCATTATCGATGCGGGAATAGAGCACCTGCTCGTTAAACGCGACGACCATATCGGCTTCGTCGCCCATGTTGGTCACGTATTGCGATCCCAAGCGGATGCGAATACCGCTGGCGCCCTGGATGTCTCGAGCGGGCGGCTGAATTTCGGCCGGGATAATTTCCACTGTCCAGACACCGTTGCCCATCTTGCCGCTGACCAGCCCCAGAATCTGACCACATTTCTGCGCCCCCTCTCCGGAGTCACTAACGATTTCGACGATATGCTGGTCTACCTGCCGAACTCCTTGTTTCGCGACTTCGGTGTCGTCCTGATCGTCGACCGCTGCCACCACGGAATCGGCAAAATCGCCGCCTTGATCGGCGCGCATCTCGCTAATTTCGTCGCGAAATTCCTCCACGGCCGCCCAGCGCGTTTTGCGCGCGGCTTCGAGGTCTTGAGTATGCAACGAGCGCCGCAGATCGTAGCCCAGAATCTTGCGGAGGGACCGCGGCACCGCGACCTTGACCCACCAGGTATCATTCCTCTTAAACAGGTATTTGGTATCAACGGTAGTTTCGGTCTTTGACATTGGTCTTCCTATGTACCTTACGGCGCGTAACTTCCTGAAAGCGCAATCTTTTTTTGCTCTGAAATTGGCGAAGTGCGAACAGGTCCGGGCGTACAAAATACGGATTTGTACCTGTACCTGTACCGTTTGAATGTGAACCGAACGCTGTCCAATGGAAATAGGCATAAGCCGAAGCGGGATACGGCTTATATCGGCGGGGTGCAATCAAGTTTTCGACGATTGCTTCGAGTTACCCGGATCCACCCGGGCATGCCGCGAAACCCGGCCGAACCCGGTCTCGACGAGCTAATCGAAAGAGCGAAGCCGTTCAATAGCTGACTCCCGTTTCGACTCGCTTGCGGGCTGGTACACTAGCGGCTCAAAAGCTATCCGGTGAACAGGGGAACAGATTAATGCTGACGCGACGCGAATACCTGAAATATGCCGCACTGGCAGGCGGCGCCCTCGCGCTTCAACCCAGTCTGCTTAAGGCGTTTGAAAGTGGCGAACTTATCAAAAGAGCGATTCCATCCACGGGTGAAAAATTACCGATAGTGGGCCTCGGCAGCTCCGCGACCTTCAAATCAGTTGCTGGTAGTGAAGACGTATCCGCGCTGCGGGATGTGATGAGTACGTTGCTCGATAACGGTGCTACGGTTTTCGATACCGCGCCCAGCTACGGAGCCTCTGAGGAAGTTGCAGGCGGTATTGTTCAGGAACTGGATGCGACAGAGAAAGTATTCTGGGCAACGAAACTCAATGTTGCGCCGCGCGGTGGTGGCTCGGCGGACCCGGACAAAGCTCGCGCGCAGATCGAAAACTCGTTTCGCTACATTGGCAAAGACCCGATCGACCTAATACAGGTACATAACCTCGCAGATATACCGACGCAAATGGGTATTCTGAAAGAACTCAAAGAAGAAGGCAGGGTGCGCTACATCGGTGTGACGTCGACCCGCGCCAGCCGGTACCCGGACCTCGCAAAAGTCATGCGTGACGAACCCATAGACTTTATCGGCGTGGATTACGCCGTGGACAATCGCGAATCGGCCGAGCTGATTTTGCCGCTGGCACAAGAGTTAGGCATAGCGACGCTGATCTACGTACCGTTCGGTCGCAGCCGGCTCTGGGCTCGCGTCAAAGGGCAGAACGTCCCCGGATGGGCACAGGAATTTGGTGCCAGCACCTGGGGTCAGTTCTTTATTAAATACCTCGCGGCGCACCCGGCCGTCACGTGTGTTACGCCTGCGACGAGCAAACCCAGGAACATGCTGGACAACCTGGGTGCGGCTTACGGCGAACTTCCGGACGAGGCCACTCGTCGGCGTATGGAGCAGGTGATCGAGGCGTTGTAGCTCGTGAAGTCCCCAGCGGGACTCGTCAGTTCAGCAGGTCGAAAATGTGGCTGTACTTGAGGATGAACTCGCGGCCTGTTGATGGCGCGCCGGTGAAGCGTTCGTCGATTTCGTTGTAAACCAGGAACAGTCCGGAGTTGGCGTTTCGCAGCCAGGAAAATCGAATGTTGGTGCCGATGGTGTCGGTGTTGTCGTTGTACTGGACGAGTGCCTGCAGCTGAACGCTGGGCGTAAACGAATAGGACAGCCGCAGTCGCGCAAGGTTTGCGGTGAAGTCGCCGTTTGGCACGGGCAGGTCGAAGTCGTTGTAGACCAGCGCCAGCTCTGAGCGAAACGTCTCGCCGATGCGGTACTTGATCGACGGTCGCAGCGACAGGCGGTCGCCACCGAACTTGCCGCCGGCAACGGTACGCAAATTGAAGCTCAATGGTTTCGATTGGTTCGTAAAGTAATTGATCTGTACTTCGGCATGGTCGTACGTTCCCGGCTGTATGGTTACGCCGTCGACGATCTCGAACGCTTCGATGACGCCGTCCTTGGTGAAGTTAACGCCGGTGTGGAATTCGGTGCCGGTGCGGAATTCAAAGTGATTGTCGATGTGCAGGAATCCGCTCTCCTGGAAGCCATCGGGTTTCCAGTAGCCCGTGTAGGACATGTGTGGCCGCAGCTCGAGCAGGCCCCAGGTATCGTCGGGGCGAAGGCGTCGAAGTACGCGGCCACTGACCTTGCGATAATTGCTGCGGGACAGGAAGCCAACCTCGGGATTGAAGTCTTCGCCGACGTCCGTGACGCTCAGGGCTGTCGACCAGGTTGACGTATCGTAATCGGCGCTCACGGAATAGGCATTGTCGTCGCCATCGAGTCCGGGCGTGTCCGACTGTGCGGCCCAGGCTTTCAGCAATACATGATCACCGATACCCCAGGCGCCATCCACCGCGTAGCTGCGGTTGTAGTCATCGTTCTCTGGCGTCAGGAACGAGCCATCGCCTTCGCGACCCACGTAAATGGCGCCGATCGACGAACGATTGGGCAGCTCCTGGCTAAACCGGGCAACCGCGAAATCGTTGCCGGGTGCGATCCCGGCGACGGACTCGGTACTCATGTATAACAATCCAAGGTTGGTGCGTTCGCCGACTTTGCCCGATAGCCGTGCGCCACCCTCCACCGGGATGACCGAACCTTCATCGCCGATGCCGATGCGGCGACTGAAAAAGAGCTCGACTTCGCCGCCATTGCCGACGCCGAACTGTCCGGCGTTCTCCAGGAAGAACGGCCGTTTCTCCGGGAAGAACAGGGCGAAACGGTCGAGGTTCAGCTGCACATCATCCGCTTCGACCTGGGCGAAGTCGGTGTTGTAGGTCATGTCCAGCGTCAGGCTGGGCGTAATCGAGTATTTGAGGTCGAAACCAACCTCGGACTCATTCTCAGTGCCAGTCAGTTCGCCACCACGTCGCGCGCTACCGAGTACGTAAGGCGTGAGCTGCAGGTTGCGCTGCCCGGGTGGCTCGACGCCTCTGAGCGTGCCGGCCTCGGAGACGCGTTGCAGGTTTCGATTGCGGTCCAGCGGTGCCCAGTAGGCGATCTCGTTGTTGCGGCGGATATTGCGCTGGAAGTTGATGCCCCAGTCCTGCATGTCGCCCGATCCGTAACGCAGCGTGCGGAACGGGATCTCAAACTCGGCGCTCCAGCCATGGTCGCCGATTTGCGATTTAACCGTCCAGGAGCTGTCCCAGTTCAGGTTGAAGGCGCCACCGCCGGAACCGAAGTCGCCGCTGCCTTCCTTGGTAATCTGTGCGTCGTACTCGATGCCGGCCGCGTTCGTGCCGAACATGAAGCCGTTTTGCCGGTCGAGGAGACCGTCAATGATGACGATGAATGCGTCGGTATCGTTGAGGCTCGAATCGCGCCGGCTGTCGGTGACGATAATGCCCGCAGGATTATCGTCATGTGCAATAACACCGATGTACAGGGCGGTATCGGAGTAGCCGATGAACACCTCGGTTTTCTGCGACGACGGCTGACCGTCGTTCGGCTGTACCTGCAGGAAGTCGGTTGCCGGTATTGCGCCGACCCAGGCCTCATCGCCAGCGACGATGCCGTCGATAAGCGGAATGGTCGCGAGCTTGTGAGCGTTCATGTCTGGCGGCGCGGCGAAGGAGGTGTTCGCCAGGCACAGCAGCGAGGCCAGGGTAGTGGTGCGAAGAATGGTTGTTCGCGTCATCGGAGATCTTTTTTTACAGGGCGAACACGCGCACGCGTTTGCCGTTGGTCAAGGGCCGTAATTTCTCATGGAATGCGTGCTAATGCTACTGGTCTGAGGGATAGGCGCTCACACTGGCCAGCTGCAGTTCAAAAGGGCCGTCCTGATTGTCGTAGATCATCAGACCCATGCCTGTGATTTCTTCGGGGTCCACGTCGGGTCCATCCAGCTCAATCCCCCGGAATTTGGGAGTGAAGCTGGCGAAGGGAATATTGACCGTGTTCCACTCGCCGTCGAGCGTCTCGAAATCAGCCCAGTAACTGACCTGCCTGCCACGCCAGCGCGCGTTGCTTGTTAATCGCCAGGTGTAGCGACGGCCATCGCCTTTTACGTGTAGCTGGATGCCTTCGTGCTTCGACAAATCCAGCCCCAGTCCTTTTGTTCGAATCGAGCTGAAACCGCCGCCGTTCGTATTCGTGCGGCCAGCGAAGTGCAATTCGCCTTCCATTTTTTCGAAGTCGCCGTCGCTGCGTCCTCCCATCACGGTGTCGTTCACCACGTACCAGCCAAAGTCGGGAGTTTCCGACGTGAAGTCGGTGAGAATAGGGGCCGTCATAAGCAATATTCCAGAAAACAGCAAAACAAGACGATTCAGTTCATTCATAGCAATTCAGTTAATCGTTCAGGTAATCCAGATGCTCAGGCAAGAAAGCAACGGGTGCATTACCGATCAGGGATTCGATGACTTCGGGGCTGGCCGTATTGCCTTCCGCCAGCATTATCAGTTGGTCACGAGTGACGGGGAAGAACGGCAGCCAGTCGAAAAGCGTCGCCGCAATTTTCATGGCGCCGATCGGAAATGGAATGACCCACTTCTTCCGCTCGGTTGCCGCGGCGACACGTCGAATCATTTCTGTCCACGACACAATCTCGGGTCCACCCAGGTTGTAGGCTTCGCCAACGGTCGACGGATTCGTCAATGCGTTAACGAACGCGCGTGCAACGTCTTCAACATGCACGGGCGACATGAGAACTGCACCACTCGCGGGTTGGAGACCGCTGAAGAATCCAATCGCCGGGATCGGTGGCTTGACCATGTCCTGACAAATTTGCGTCGCGAATTCCATTTGCCCTCGTGGGTCACCAAAAATTACAGATGGTCTTAGTACTGTCGCGTCAAGGTCGCTTGCGAGCACGAGATCTTCTGCCCGTTTTTTGGTCTCTTGATAGCGCGTTCCGGGGATCTTCACGCCGTTCGCGCTCATGAGAACGAATCGCTGCACGCCATTTTCCAGGGCTGCCTCTAGCGTGTGTGCAACACCATCGAACTGCGTGGTTTCGAACGTGATTCCTTTGCTCGGAAACTCTCGCAGAATGCCGACGCAGTAGATGACGGCGTCGCAACCGGCAACGACGTCAGCAATGCTCTTGGTGGATTCGATACTCCCGGCGACGATACGGGTCGATTCGGAGTGACGGACTTTGTGCTCGCTGCCTTCGCGAACGAGCATCGCGACCTCATGCCCTTGCTCAAGAAGCTCGTCGACAATGTAGCTACCGACGAACCCGGTGCCACCAATAATCGCGACGTGCATGCGTTCTCTCCTACATAGCGAGTGCTGACTCGACTTCTGCAATGATCTTCTTATCGTAGGGCTTGGTGCGTGGGCTGAATTCGGTAATCAGTTTGCCGTCCCGACCGATCAGATACTTGTGAAAGTTCCAGGTTGGATAAGTGCCGGCTGCAGCCGCCAGATCGTCATAGAACGGGTGTGCTTCGCCTTCCTTGACAACGACTTTCTCAAACATCGGAAACTTGACCTTGTAGGTCAGGCGACAGAATTCCTGAATTTCAGCTTCCGTGCCGGGCTCCTGGCCCATGAAGTCGTTTGATGGAAAGCCGAGAACCACGAGTCCTTGATCTCCATATTCCTGATAGAGCGCTTCGAGGCCATCGTACTGCGGTGTGTTGCCACACTTCGATGCCACGTTAACGACGAGAACAACCTTGCCGGCGTACGACTCGTTGAGATTAACGACGTCATCAGACGCGAGCTGGCGGAAATCCTGATCGAGTAAGACCGTATCGGTCGCCATGGTTGTAGCAGCAGTCATGAGCAAAATTGCTCCTGTTAAAAATCGCATTTCACACTCCAGAAAATAATCTGGCCCTATCGTGCACGTTCACCCGGTATGAAACCAGCGGATTCTTGTAACAAGTCGTAACAGGGCGAATAGCTGTGGGTATCACGAATAGACAAGGGCGCCAATCAGGTCCAAAAAGGTAGGAATATCGATCGCATTTTCCTCTATAAACGGACAATCGGTTTTATCGCATAGTGCGATACAAATAACCCATCAAGTCGATGGACTAAATGCGCTCTAATGTAACGGCAGTCGCAATTATTCTCATTAAAGGAAAAATTCAATGCGTAAACAAACCATACCCTTGCTGGTCGCTTTATCTGTAGTGATATCAGCAGTGGGTTTTTCAAGCACGACTTTCGCTCAAGGTGAGCCAAAATCGAATCAATTTTGGTGGCCTGACAACCTGAGCCTGAGCGTTCTTCGCGATCACGGCGTTGAGTCGAACCCAATGGGTGAAGACTTCAATTACGCCGAGGCGTTCGCCAACCTCGACCTCGATGCCGTGAGAAAGGACATTGAGGCCGTGCTGACGACATCACAGGACTGGTGGCCGGCCGACTACGGCAACTATGGCCCGTTCTTTATTCGCATGGCCTGGCACAGTGCAGGAACCTACCGCGTGTCCGACGGACGTGGTGGCGCCGGTGGCGGTCAACAGCGTTTTGAGCCACTGAATAGCTGGCCCGACAACGTCAACCTGGACAAGGCACGGCGATTACTCTGGCCGGTCAAGCAGAAGTACGGCCGCAGCATTTCATGGGCCGACCTGATTGTCCTGACAGGCAATGTCTCGCTGGAATCCATGGGCTTCAAGACCTTTGGTTTTGCGGGCGGTCGTGAAGACGACTGGCAGGCCGAGATGGTCTATTGGGGACCTGAGAGCGAGTGGCTTGCAGACAAACGTTACAAAGGCGAACACGAGCTGGAGAAACCGCTTGCCGCCGTGCAAATGGGCCTGATCTACGTGAACCCGGAAGGCCCCAACGGCAACCCGGATCCGCTGCTCGCGGCCAAGGATATTCGAGATACATTCGGTCGTATGGCGATGAACGATGAAGAGACCGCGGCACTGATCGCGGGCGGACACACGTTCGGTAAGGCCCACGGCGCTGCACCACCGACGGGTTGTGTGGGTGTTGATCCCGCGGCCGCAGGTGTTGAGAAGCAAGGCTTCGGCTGGGAAAACAAGTGTGGCAGTGGTAATGCCGGTGACACGATATCGAGTGGCCTTGAAGGCGCATGGACCGTTAACCCGATTGCCTGGACGCACAGCTATATCGTGAACCTGTACACCTACGACTGGGTCCAGACGAAGAGCCCGGCGGGTGCAACGCAGTGGATACCGGCCAATGGAGCGGCATCAACCTTGGTACCGGACGCGCATGATCCTTCGAAGCGTCACGCGCCAATCATGTTCACGACCGATCTGTCGCTCAAGTTCGATCCGGCATACCGCAAGATCACCGAGCGCTGGCTAACGAATCCTGAAGAATTTGAGGTCGCGTTTTCCAGAGCCTGGTTCAAGCTGACGCACCGAGACATGGGCCCGCGCGCACGCTACGTCGGTGCTGGCGCTCCGGTTGAAGCACTGCTGTGGCAGGATCCGGTCCCGGCTGTTGATCACGAGCTGATTGATGCAGACGACATTGCGAAGCTGAAGTCTGACATCCTCGATTCGAAGTTGACCGTGTCTGAGTTGGTCCGAACCGCCTGGGCATCCGCCTCAACCTTCCGTGGCACCGACATGCGCGG
>CAZMRZ010000049.1:0-15283 GCA_964568835.1 uncultured Woeseiaceae bacterium
GGCGGACCACCACGTGATGGCATTCCAAGCATTGATCAGCCCAGGTTTGTAGCCGCTGCGAAGGCAGACTTTATTGACGAGAAAGATCGCCCTACCTGGGCTACGCAAAAACTCCACGGCTGATGTTTGACGTTGAGTTTCGAAATAGTGCTTTTCGAAACAAGGAACTTGTGCTGGGCGTGTCCATCGATGGAACGCAGCGAGAGAAGTTAGTCAAGGAATACACGGCACTTGCCACCACGTACGATCATCGCCGGGCGACCTATCTCGATGCGTCGCTACGCATGACGATAGAGGTAGTCGACAGAGTGCCAGCTATGCTTGATGTGGCCAGACAGAGAATCGGCCGCAAAGCAACACTGCTGGAATGCGAAGCGGCAGAACTACCGTTCGGCGACGCCAGCTTCCAACTGGCAATATGCACGAATGCTCTACATTACTTCCCTGACACCGTTGCTGCGCTGCAGGAAATGCGGCGAGTGATAACCACATCGGGCCATCTGGTCGTAACTGACTGGTGCCGCGACTACCTCTGGATGAGAATATTGAATCGTGTTCTACCGTGGACAATACATGCTCATGCCCACACTTTCAGTACCGGCGAAATAGAACAATGCCTGGCTCTCGCGGGTTTGAAAGTTGTCGGCAAAACGACGAAAAAGGTCGACTGGTTCTGGGGATTAATGACGATTCACGCCATTCCGATTTGATCTGCAGGATACGCCACTATCGCGGCGGTCGAAGGCCAAATGGTGGCCCAGTCAATAGGCGCACCGTATCCGCTTACAGGCTGCCGGTGACGTTCAGGAAGACGCCCTGATGATCGAAACTAAGGTCCGTCAGATCATCTGAGAAGTCGGTGAAGTTGTAGCCCAAACCAACTTTCATGTGATCGCCGAAGTAACGCGACACTGTTGTCAGCAAGCCGCTGCGGCTTTCACTCAAATCCGGCATATCCAGCAGTCGAACCTCACCCATCAACTCCCAATTGTCGCGGAACTGGTAGTCGGCACGAAGCACGTACAAGTTGGCGTTGTTTTCAAAGAATGTCTTATCGTCACGATCAAGGCTAACTTGACCGAGGCGGTAGGCGTACTTGCCACCGATGGACACCTGCGGTGTCAGGTCGTAAGTGACATCGACTGCTGCTATGTGACTCTTTTGAATGAATTCAGCGGCAATATTCTGCAGCGTAATCTGGTCGGTCGTTGGTACATTGTAGAAATACGTGTACTTGAGCATCGCATTCAGGCGGTCATTGCTTATCGGCCGATAGGCGTAACCGGCAACAGCTTCGGTGAAGCCACCGTCATAAAACGTGCCCAGTGAGCTTTCACTCTCTGAATGATTCAGCTTGCCAATAATGCGACCTGATGGTCCCATCTGATATTTGAAGTTGTTGCGGAACAACCATGTCTTGCGCTCGTTGATGCTGAGATCCAACTGTTCAACATCGTCATTTCGATACTCGATGCCGCTGACCAGCTGAATATCACCGCTAGAAAAACCGACCTGCAATCCGGCGGCAAGGCGCTCGGTTTCGGCGCCGGTAAACGTGTCACGTAATGTGCCGATGTCAGTGTTCAGCCCGATGCTCCATCGGTCGCCTGGTGTCAGGCTGACGCCGGTCGAATGCGTCAGTCCGGCCATCGTGTCGCTGCGCTGATAGCGTTCTTCGAGGTACACACTTGCACTGTCAGAAAATCTGGATTTGACGCCGGCGACGAGGTTGCCCTGACTGCCGCGTACCGTACTCATGCCGTTGTCGGCGCGTTCATTTTCCAGCGTGTAGTTGAGATACAAACTCGTATCGTCCGAATATTTGTAGTTCGTGCCTAAACGTCCACCCTCACCAAGATCACCACTGGATATTTCGGCATCGACACGCAGTTTTTCGGAGAACTGCGTAGCCCCACCGACACCGGCGCGCGCGTTCTTCTCACGAGTACCGGTTGAGGACAATGTGTCCTGGACGAAGCTGTAGACGTTCCAGTCCGCCTTCGAGTCGTAGCCAATCTGGACTACAGCGTCGGCCCGCTTGCCTTCATCCTGAGTCAGCGGCACGATGGTTGAGTTATCCGAACGTTCGTCTTCGCGATAACCGACGCTGACATCCCAATGTTCGCTGGCCTGGTAGCCAAAACTGAATTCCTGTGCATTCGTATCAACGCCGACCAATTGACTGCGATCGTCAATCTTCGCGCCAAAGATGAAATTATCGAGAAACGGAATGCTGACGGTGCCGCCGGTGTTCTTGATGTCGGTAAGTGCCGTCAGTCCCGGTGCCGAGTAACCCGCATCGACTTCCTGAACATAGAATGTCATCCGTGCATCAACGCCGACGTCTACAACATCTCTCAGGCGCAAGCTAATATCCGCACGATTCGCATCCGCCTTCGCGTTCAAGAACCGCCCGGAGTCGTAACCGCTAAATTCATAACCACCGTCTGTTGAGATCAGTGGCATAGACAGCAATCCTTCGCTTCGCGCTTGCTGCACTTTGAGCCACGACTCCGCTGACAATCGTGCCGTCAGATCAACGGCTTGCAATGTGCTGTCCTCACCGTCCTGTTCATTGACATTAGAAGTCACCCCCAGCTTGACGCGTTCGCCAAACCAGTAGTGTGCCTGGCCACCGACGGACAGAGCATCGATCGCGTCAAAACCAGGACTGTATTCGTAACGTACGACGAGGTAGGCCTCATCGCCCGATACCGCACCGCTGCGTACCAGCAAATTGTCGTCTGCTGTTGAGGCCAGCGGTTCGTTGAGAACGACGCGTCCCTGCAGGTAGTCAATATCGTAGTCGATCATCGGCGTCAGATTCACGACGCCGGTTACTATGCCTGAAGCCTTGTCACGCAATTCGATACGGACGCGTTCTGAGCCGGTAAGCAGGTCCTGTCGGCGCAGGAAATAAAGCGAGCCGCCCGTGCCTCTGAATTCCTCGCGGCTTCCGATGGTGCCCGGCTCTGCAGCGAATACATCAGCGGCATATGTTTGTTCACCAAAATCCGTCGTCGAGTCAGACTGATAGTGGGCGTTCGCGCCATACAGTCCACGGTCGACATGCGCCAGCTCATTGTTGACGTAGCCGACCTTGAAGTTACCCCACTGACCGTAATTGTCATCCTGGCTGACGCGCACGAAGAACTTGCCCATCGTCGGCGCCATCTCGGCGACGGTGCTATCGTCGCCAAATGTCGGGTAGTAGTACTTTTCATCGATTCGGCGGAAGAAGGCGTCCGGTGACTTATCCATAAAGTCGCTGAAGATATCTTCAATCGAACCCTCTCGAGTATCGGCACTGGCCATTACTCGCCAGTGATCGCCGAATTTTCCATTCACAAAAAATGCCAACCGACCATCAACGTTCGAGTTCGGATCGTTGCTGGAGTTTGCACCTTGCAATAAGTCGATCGGGCCATTGCTATTGGTGTCCGACACCGTCAAGTCGGCCATACCGACATAGAACCAGTCATTGTTTTCAAATTCGAGGTCACGAAGATAAAGTTCACCGTGCCCTTCCTTATCGAGAACAGCAACTTCTACCGTATGCAGACCCTGGGGCAATATCTCTTCGGCGATAAACTCGCCATTATCATTCACAGGTATTGGGCGACCGGCAACCCAGACTTCCTGTTCATCTTTGATTCCGCTACCGCGAACACTCACCGTACCGCTGCTGAGTCCAATGTTCTGCAGGCCAAGGCGATTCTCGCCGTACGCTGAAAAGAGGCGAACATGTGGGTCAAGCGGATCAATACTGTCGCCCGGCTCGATGTCATCAACCTCAAGATCATCGTCGTAATCGATCCAGAGTGGCTGCGGCTCGGTTTCATCGAAATTGTCGCCAGCGCCGTAGGCTCTCAACACATAAGCCAATTTTTCGACCGGGGCTCGGAAACTATCCCTGCTTGGACGCCAGCGCGAAGTACCATCGACCTTCAGCTCAATAACATCCAGGGGTTCGCTTTCAAGCGACTGACCTGTTTCGAACACACGAATTTCGGCGCGATCAACAAAGTGCGAATAATTGGTATACATCCGAAACTGAACATCGGATGCAAACCTTTCGCCGTCATCCAGTTCAACCACGGTAATTCTTTGCGGTTTAGCTGACACGCTGAGCCTCGGGGCTGATCGCAGGTTATCGTAGCCGAACTGGATATCGGCACCCGCCATTGCCACGTCAGTACATCGTTGAATGTCTGACGAGCTGCGCTTTGGATCATCAATCGGTTTGCCGTCAACAGTAATACGCATGAGATTCAGGCCCAGCGGATTCTCGGGGCTCAGCTCGCGTGTCATGCGGGTAATGTCAACACCCTCGTAGTCATCAAGGACTGCGAGCTCGTCATAAACGACCTGAACCGCTACGTGAGAGGTTTCGCCCTGAACGAAGCCCGCATTGACAACATCGTCCGAGTGAACGTAACCACGGCCTTCGAATTCGGCCTGTTCAATTTCAAGCCCCATGTCAGCAGCAACCTTCTCCATCGCGCGTCGGGCGCGTGATGCAGACAGGCCGATGTCATCTTCGTAGACTCCCGCGACTCGGCGAGTCAGCCGTTCATTGCGCGTATAGCCAAGAAAACGTAATCGTGGCCTGATCTCGTCAGCAACATCGAGCAGCCCACGTTGCAATACGTCCGTGTAACCAGCGTGGATAGCCGGGTCACCGTCTGTGAAGTTAATGTCAGCGATTGTGCCCCAGGGCGGATCGTAAACCTTGGTCACCATTTCGGCGCCCGCGTCACCTGGACACATTTGCGGCTCGTCCGGAAGGTCCTGCAGCGGGTCGTCATACCAGAACTCGACCTCCACGCGTCGGTTAAGCTCGCGGCCCTGCAGCGTCTGATTCGAGGCCAGTGCCTTCTCGGCACCGCGACCATCGCTTTCTATGCTCTCGGTTGGCAGGTCCAGGCTGTCCTGAACGGCAAGCGCTACGCGGCGTGCCCGTGCTTTCGATAAGCCAACATGATCTCCGTAGATACGTTCGGTGCGCCCTGTCAGTGGCGACTCGTCGGTATAGCCAACGAATTTGACGACGACGTTTTCTTTATCATTGAGATTGGCGAATCCCTGGCGCAGGTTTTCAATGAACGATTCGTCAACCTCAATACCCTCTGCACCGTAATGCAGTGGTGCAATGAGGTTCTGGACACGAGCGCGCTTGGAGTGCCCGTCAACGTATCTCAGCTTACAAACTGTTTCGACTCGACACACCTTCACGGTGGTCACTTCACGCTCGATTAAAAACTCTTCGATTCCGAGGCGATCGCGAGGTTCGTCATACCAGACTTCGACTTCAACCCGCCGGTTTACAGCGCGGCCCGCCGCAGACGCGTTTGATCCGGCCGGATCACTGTCTCCCCGCCAGGAGTACGACACAGCCTCGGCCGGCAAGGCCAATGCTGTTTGCATATGCTCGGCGACTTCACCAGCGCGCTCTTGCGACAAGCCCATGTTGTCGGTATAGATTTTTACCAGTCGCGGCGACAGGGGTTGATTGTCGGCATGACCTACCAGATGTAAACGTACATTTATACGATCTTTCATGCCGTCCAGAATTTCAGCCAGTTTTTCGACCGTACCCTCTGGAATTTGCGCAATGCCTGTTTCGAACAGAATCGGTGCGACAACATTGTTGAGCTTGATCGTTTCCAACGCATCGACAAGCGTCTCGCGAACTTCAATTTCATCGCTCGCCTCGGTCGCAAGTCGGTCCGGGTCAATCGCCCACTCTGTATAGTCGATGTCAGTGGACAGATGTCGTTCCACAGCTTCGCCCATCGATGTCTCATCGACATCCTGCGCGAGCACAGCGAACGGCATCATGGACACCAGCAGAACGAGGTTAAGGAGCCTGTTCATTGCTCATCCCCCTGCTGTTGCTTGACGGGTCCACCCAGGCGCCAGTGAATTTCCGGTTCAATGACGAGTTCGTAACAACAGCCGATCTCTTCCCAGGCGCTACTGATCTGAGACTTCAGGAGTTCCAGTCGCTGCTCAACCAGTGCCTCAGGTTCAACGTCGGCAACATAGGACAGGCGTAACGTAGCCGGTGCTTTCTGCAATTCTTCGAGCAACAGACCCATTCGCGGCGCCCACTGCTGTCGCATTGTGGTCGAGTCCGGTTCGAACACGGCGTCGGCAACATCGAGTCCGACGACGCGATGAATTGATGCGCCGAAATTGATTCGAAGTGACTTACCACGCGTAGCGCGTTGCACCTGCACCGGACGTGTCGATGGGCGGAATCCGCTCGGCAGTGTGCGGTCATCTATCTTAAGAACGAAGTTGCTGCCGCGACTCTCATTCGGAACGATTGCACAGGTAATGTGATAACGACCGTAAGAGTCTGTGCCGACGACCAGGCCTTTGGCCGTTACAAGTCGAACACCTGCAAGACCCTCTTCCCCGGCGTCCTGATAGCCATCGCGATTCGCATCGTTGAATACCTTGCCGGTCACGTCAGTGCAGTCGAACGTAGGGTCGGGAATTATTCGTATCGTCGCCGATGCTTCCTCGGATATCGCGCTGCCGAGGATCGAGTTCATCGCCTGTGCACGATTGACGAATTCGCCCTCGGTCACACCGGCCCCTACAGCGAGCAGCAGCTTGATTATGTGTCGGCCATCCACAGCGAGAGTGAAGTCCGACCAGACAAGTTCGCGGCCAACGATCGTTGGTTCGAGCGGCTGGTCATCGAAACGTGCGGACCCTTCTATGTAGCGGAATCCTGCCGGGAATCGGTCAATGACATTGACGTCCTGCAAGGCAACGCCGAAGGTATTGCTGATCGTAATCACATAAGGAACCAGCTGCCCCCGGGTTACATTCAGCATGGGTGTCGTCTTGGTGATCGCCACCGCCCCATCGAGCCGTGGGTCCAGTGGCAGGTGGTTGTTAAACAACTGGCTTGAACCCGGCGACTGGCTCGAATCCAGCCTTAAGAAAAGATAATAATCCGTTGCTGAGCTTTGGGCCGGCACGGATGCTGGCGGTGCGAACTCGGAGAACTGCGCCTCGCAGGTCTGCGGTGTGCCAGCAACCGCATCTACCGCCGAGCCTGGGCATAACGGGACGTCAAACGGCAATGTTGAAGCATCTGACGACGGTGGAATCAGCAGCGAGACACCCGGCACAAAGCTTACGTCAGGGGCGGTAACCTGCAGCAGATAGTTGAGACCACTCGGACACGCAGGATCTGAGAAATTGATATCAAATTTGTAGTAACCGTTGCTGACTGTCACCTGGCCCTGATGATTCGGATCATCGAAACAGGCGGCCGGGAGCGGTACTCCGTTACGAGCATCGACGATAGTGACCGTCGCACCATTGACAGGGGTCCGTGCGACTGAATCGTAAACCACACCATTCGGGTCAACAGGCATATTCAACGCAAGAAGGTTGCTGCCCTCCGTAACGTCGATCTCGTCAATTTGTTGCTGGCCGTCGGTGAAGTCAGAATCTGTTTGGCCCAGCAAGGCTGTCGTCGATACTGCACCCGGCGCGCTAAAGCGCAACGTATACATCTGCCCGGGTACATAATTAGGAACGACGTTAGCGAAAAGATAGTAGCCGTCGGCATCGGTAAGCATTGACCTGACTGGCTGATCGTCCAGTAACAACTCCACGCGCCAGCCTTCCAATGGTCGCTCGAGACCACCAGGCGTGTTGTCATGGTCGGCATCATGCCAGGCGTTTCCACTTAACATGCCGGCATTTGGCATGGCGCCGACATCAATCATTACCGTCGCTTCGGCCTGTTGTAGCGGGTCGTCCCAGTAGACGCGGGCAATATTGACTATCGTTGTCCCTTCAAGAAGATTCGGGTCGATTGTGGCGCGGAATCGCAACACCGCAGATTCGCCCGGAGCAAGTGGACCGTAGTCTGTGAAGTAATCAACTGTTATCAAAGGTCCGGCGACGACTACGCCGGCTGCCAAACCATTCAGCGTGGCCGATTGATCGACATAAGTCAGATAGCCTGGATTGACCTCATCCAGATCATCACGAATCGTTACATACAGCGCCGGAACGAGACCGACGTTTTGCACGGTTACGACGTACTCCAAAGTCGCACCGGCGATCGCGGGACCACCATCAACGACCGACAATTCTTTTACGATTGTCAGCGTCTGCGCATCGCCAACGACCACGACTGTCGGCTCCGGACCCGTCGCCGGGTTGCCGTCACCGTCAGTGAGCAGATTCGCGACTTCGTCGCTGTAAACAGTCGCCTGATTGACGATCAGCGTGCCACGCGGCGTCGCGGCATTAACCCGCAGGTCAAACTGAACAACGGCCGATTCGCCGGGCGACAGCACTCCTTCGCCGGGACCCGGTAACGGCAGATCCGCCGAGCTCACATCAATGCGTGCCGCCAGCGGGAACACGCCGCCATCCGGCACGCCGATCGGCGAACCGTTTAGCGTTGTACTATCCGCCACATAGGTTGTATCTGCTGGCACATCATCAAACAGTTCGACGATTGTCGCCGGAACACTGCCATTGTTGTAAATGGTAATCGTGTAGCGCAATTCGTCATCAGGATCCACGATACCGGGGGAACCGTTATCAACTTGCAAAGCCGCCGACTTCGAAGCGAATAACAGCGGAAAGTTACCAACAATGTCGAGCGTCGGATCGTCCGCGAGTTCAGTGCGCGGGTCATCAGATGGCTGGTCGGCAATGTCGTGGTCCACTGCACTGACGAAAGCCTGGTTCGAAATGACCGTGGCATCGAGTACATCTGCATTGACGATCACATCGAACGTAATCGTCGCCGTGTTGTTCGCAACTCCGGCGTTGAGAGCGCCCGGTGTCGTATCTTGTGGCGCGTTGATTTGAATGCCATCGATTAGCGGCGCGCTTGCGCCGTCTGGCACCACAGCCCCGTTCAAGCTGGTGCTGTCAGGAACGTAGGTGGTATAGGCCGGTATTTGGTCGACGATGTAAACGCCCGTCGCGTTGTCGGTACCGATATTTTGTACCGTGATCGTGTAGCGCAGGGTTTCACCGGCAAGCAACACATTCGGGTCACCATCGAGATAACTCGAAATCTTCTCGACGACAAACGCCGGCGCGGCCTGGATCAGAATTTCTGTTGGGTCCTCGTCACCGGCTACATTGGGATCCGCGGCACCATTGATATACGGGTCATCGCTGACCGCAACCGTGTAACCGAGCGAACTTGCCTGCGACTGGTTACGAACGATGCTGTCATTCGCAATGACCGGCGCGAGTTGAACTTCGAACTCGATGACCAATTCGTCACCAAGACCACCGATGCTGAGACCACGAACATCGAGCAGCCCCGTACCAGCGGCGCCACCATTTGCGTCGGTATTGGAATCATCGGCGCCCGCAGGTAGCGGCTGAATAACATTCAAGGTTCCAGCCTGGAACATCGGCGTCGCGTTCAGGCTGTCGAGCTCATCGACAATATCAAAACCATCAATTGGCATGTCACCGGTGTTTTCGATGCGCAACGTGTAACGGAGGGTGTCACCCGGTGTCGCGGTCGTTGCCGGGTCATCGCCCGTCGTCACATTCATGACCGTCTTCTCAAAACTCAGTACCGGCAGGTCGACGGTGACGCTGTGTGCGTCCTCGTGGTCGCCGACGCTCACGGTGCCGTCGGTCACTGTGCGCCTGTAGACGGTCGAGGCGTCGTCATTGAACCACTCGGTCGCGCCGGCTACGTTCGTCAGCGTGACGCCATTCTGGGTATCAGCGTCGAGCTGCGTGCGATACGCGATCATCAGACGCTCATCCACACCGATCACCGAGGCGGCGGTCAGCGTGTAAAACGTGAGCTCGCACGAGGCGCCGTCGTAGGCGAGCGAGTAGTCCGCCCCCTGGACCAGAGGACCTTTCCCCGGTACTGGTGTGACGCCGTCCATCGCGAACACGCGCGCGCTCAGAATTTCTGGCGTCGTGTCGCACATCCCGCCGGTCGGGCCGTCGGGCAGCCGGTCGACGAGCGTCACATTATACGCGTCGGAGTCGCTCGCGTTCTGCACGCCGATGACGAAATTTCCCCACTCTCCCAGACGCATCGCCGCCGGACCCGTCTTCGCGACCGTGAGTCCTGGTGGCAACGTAAATTCCCCGACCAGGCCGGAGCTGTTGACGGTATCGCCTTCTCTCGTAATGAATTCGTCGACGGCACTACCGTTGTCCAGAAAGCTCATCGCCAACGTGTAATCCACTCCGTCGACGTTGAACGTCGTGGGGTCGGCCGAAGCGACGATCGTCACACGGTCCGTACACCCTTCTCCGGGCGGTGTCGGATAGGGACAAGGGTCCAGGTTGTTCGGGGTTTCCTCGTGGTTTAACGTAAACGTGAAGCTCAACGGACCGGTTGGCACGCCGTCCACGGCAAGCACGAGCAGCACATCGAGCTCGGCCGAAATCAGGGAAGGAGGGCCGACCGCAAAATTCCGATGTTGAAACGTCCCGAGAGAAAAGAACGGGATGGGCCCTGGCAACGTGAACAGCGGCGGAAGCGTTGCGATGAAGTCATAGCCGCTTTGCGGGCCCGTCGTCGTACCCCAGCTGATGCTCGAGATCGGGTTGCCGTTCGTGATGAAGGGATCGCCCGGCTGGATTCCGGGAACGTTATCCACCGGGTCGCGCCAGGTTCCAACAACGGATACGAACGTGATCTCAGCCGCCGACGCGCTCCCGGTTGGAACCAATGCGAGCGATGCAAGAACCGACATGACCAGGATGATGAATAACTTTTTCATCGCGCCATATCCTGCCGCGCTACGATCGAGATCGCAGTACGCAGAACACGTGCAAATTTATTGCTTCGGGCCATTTTATTTGCCAACAATCCTTGTACACATGTCCTCATCCTGAGAACGGCCGGTGTTATTCGCGGTCGTGGATTCCAAACATGACTATGGCGCAACAATGGCAAGCAAAGGGTGAACTGCATCACAGCCTGTCGGTTTGACGATTATTAAGTCAAAAGTGTGTGAACTTGCGGGCGTTCTGCGCGGGTCAGGCTGCGGGCAGGAAGTCTATCGGGTAGATTATGGTAACCGCTACGATGTCTTCTTTCGCACCAAAATCGAAGCCAATAACGCGCTCTATTACTTGCTGAGCGAGAGCGGGTGCGTTCATGTCGGAGGACTGCAAGACACAGAGTGAAACGCTGCCATCCGGTTCTATAGTTAGCTTCAGGGTAACCTGACCGCGAAGCGTCGGGTCTTTACGTAACTCTCGATTATAGAGCCGGTAAAGCGATGCCTTGTAACGATCAAATACAATCTGGATTTCTTCGTCCGTCCGACCGGCGAATGAACCGCCACTGCGAGGGCGATCCGACGAACCGCTGCCGCCAGTTCCGATTGAGCTTGCCACACGCGAAATCGCTACGCCCTCAATGCCGCCACCACCACCACCGCCCACATCCCGGCTGATATCAGCGAGATTGATCCCGCCGCTCGAACCTGGTGCGTTCGACGTAACCATGGAGCGCGAGGGACGTCCGGTTGCATCAGTTCCCGCATTGCTGAATCGAGCTTGTGAACCAATCTGTGTGCTGGCACGCAAATTCGAGCGCTGTGCGAAGCTATCACGAAAAGCCAGAATACCTTTGGACTTGACCTGTTCTTTGGTATCAACCGGTTCGTTGCTCGCTACGGCAGGCTGCTCCACGATCTCTGGCGGTGTCTCATCGGGTAGCGTCTCAACCAGTTCTTCCGGTTCCGGGAGCTCTTCTTCAAATACCGGTTGTGGCGCCGGCTCAGGTTTCGGCTGCGCCCGTTGTTGCTGGACCAATCTCGCAATACGCTCCGGAACTTCTATAATCTGCTCTCGCTCAATGATTGGGAGAGCGATCGACCCGAGAATAATTGCAACACAGACTGAAGCGGCGAGTGATGACAACAACGACTTGCGAAAGCGCTGATCTTCTTCGTTGCCACGTGTCCATGGCATAACCTGGTTGTGTTTCGGGAGGTCTGTTAGTTCGCGCTCGACCACCCACTCATTTCGGATTCTTTCCTGCTCCTCGACGACGTCGAGTAGCTCATAGTGAAATTGATCCAGTTCCTGATTCTGACCGCCTATTTCTTCCAGAACCGCGTCCCGCCGGTTCTCCGTTTGGGCGATCTCGGCGGAATAGGCGTCGATCCTTTCGCCCGCGTTCGCCAGCCTCTCATCGCGCTCTTGCTGTCCTTCCTGAGAATCCCAAAAGAGATCTGCTGCACCAATATTCTCGAGTTCTTCAAGTGCGCGACATACCTGGGTCAGCACTCCAAATTCGTGACCTTTATTAACAAGCGACTGCAGTTCGTCGTTTACGTCCTGTCGCTTTGTCTCAAGGTCCGACAGCCGTTGCTCGGACTCCTCAAACTGGGTCCGTATCGCCTGTTCCTTGTCTGTAAGTTCTTCAGTCACACTGTTACCTTGGCGGCGTTAATTTGCCGCAACCTGGGTGCCGCCTTTCTGAGTCACTGCCAGAGAGACGTTCTCGAATCCTTCACCGGTACAGGTCGACATGATTGTCTTGATGACAATAAACGGTACGGACTTGTCAGCGAGGATGGTTACTTCCTGGCTGGTCGACACAATTCGTGTACTCGTGCCAATGACACTTCCCTTTAATTCCGCGAGGCGAGCTGCAATCGGGTCCAGGACACTTGCCTTGTTTTCTATAATCTCGTCGACCATCGCTACCAGTTGACCTTGTACCAGTACCTCAGTTGGGCTGATAAAAATCACCACTGTTTCGCGTGGTTTGGACTCAGCACGTGATTCCGGAAGGCTGACTTCCTTCGGCGTATCAAGAATCTCTACTGAACCCGAATTGACGAGCAGGAAGAAAACCAGGATCGTAAAAACATCCATGAGAGACGTCAGATTCATTTTCGTAATCTTCAAGCGATTACGACCCATGCGTTTGATACGGCGTGAATTCCTCATGGGGCCTCTCCTACCGAAATGTCTGAGAACAACGCATATAGCTCGTATTCATTCTCGACGTCTGTCGGTACTTCTACAGTTCGAACGACATCCATAACCTGAATCAGGTAGTCGTACGGGACGAAGGGCTCCATTAACACTGACGCAGTATCGATGTTCGGGTATTCCTGCTTCAGCGCAACCATCATTTGCGACAGTTCAACAAGGTCGTATTCATCATCCTTCTTCGGGACAGTCGCGATGATCGATTTTCCATTACTGATTTCGATCCCGGGTTCCCGGACGATGACTTCAACCCTGAAGCTATCGGCTTGCGGCGCAACACCACTGGCATTGCTTGGCAAGTCCAGCTCCACGATGGTCAGTCGTGAAAAAACTGCCGTAATAAGGAGAAACGGAATCAATACCACCATCAGATTCAAGAACGTGGTGACGTCAATTTCGTAGTCGTTTCCCCCACGACGTTTGTAATGATGCTTGCGGGCCATTTTGCTTACGCCGCAGCAGCTGTTCGCTGCGCTCGTCTCGAGAACACATTCAGCGCTTTGACCGTTGCCATCTCGAGGCTATCTATGATGTCGCCCGTCTTGCTCGTCAGAACCGCGTGTACGACCAGCAACGGAATTGCGACCATGAGCCCAAATGCCGTGGTGTTCATCGCGACAGAAATACTGGCCGACAACAGGTCAGCTTTTTCCGCCGGGTTCGCGTTGGCAACCGCCGTGAAAGCCTGAATCAGGCCCATAATCGTGCCAAGCAAGCCGAGAAGCGTTGCGACACTCGAAGCCAATGCCACATAGGGTGTACGTTTTTCGAGGCGTGGCACAATCTCCATCATGCTCTCCTCCATTGCGATCTCAATATCTTCGCGCCGGCGCACCGCACCCTGCATTGACAGGCCCATGTTCAAAACCTGCGAGATCGTTGATTCGTCCTCACCGGTCATTTCCCGTGCCTCAACGAACTCTCCGTTGTCCAACAATGGCTGTACCTTGTTCCAAACCACCTGGTTCTTGCTCGTAATCAAAGTCAGAGTTACGAAGCGCTCAACGGCTATTGCGACGCCAAACGCGAACACCAGGAGAATCGGATACATGAACAAACCACCCGTTGCGAAGAAGGCTACAATCGAATAGAAAAAGTCCATCTCAAAATCCTCAATTAGCAAAATAATTCGGCTGAACTGCCGGATAAACGCCAGATTAGACTTGCACCACTGCAAATTACGTGACGTAGCGCACGTTCGGGGATTATGTTCGGAGGAATGTGTACTTCTATGCGTTGCTTCACATGATCAGGGATTGTCAGCCCTGACGGTCGTCACAAAGCAGACCTTATTTGGCAGATCTAATCTCGAAGTACTCCAGCTCGCGCAGGAAGACTTCCTTGTCAACCGGCTGAGCGCGGTCGTCAAGCGTATCGGTCAGACCGATATCATCGCCCATCTCAGAAGATTTCCAGGGGACGATTACCAAGGACTTAGGCGTCTCTTCGTTGCCAAGAATTGACATGCCCGACATTGTCTTCGGTCCCGTGTCCTCCGGAACTTGTGACTCTTCCTCAGAGGCAGTATCCGTGTCAGCTTGCACTGATTCTTCCTCGGCAACCGCCAGTGAGAAAGATAGCAACAGGGTCATCACCCAACAGAATTTCGTTTTCATACAGATACCTATTTCGCCATTCGATTGCGCAGGTCGGCAATCCACATCGATGCTTCCGGATCGGCAGGCACCGTCGCCATGTACGCTTCGTACTGGCTCAATGCACAGTTCAGGTCTCCGAGATATAGATCACAGAGAATCGCGAGATTTCGGCGTGCGTGGTGATAACCCGGATAAACAGAAATTGCCGCTTCGTATCGCTGCTTCGCTTCCGCAAATCGTCCGGTTTTGCGGTACACGATACCAAGTTCATTGAGTGCAACAGGATGGTTCGAATTCAACTCAAGCGCCTGCAAGAGATACTTCTCCGCCATTTCAAGATCGCCCAGGCGATGATAAGCGACGCCTAAGTCTATCTTCGGCGCGGTGACGTTTGGTGCGGCGTCTGTGACCTGCTCGAGAACGGTAATACCCATCTGCAGATTTTCGTCACTCAAGTATCTGAGCGCCTCGAAATATTGCGAGCGGATCGACTCAGGTATTTTTACTTTTTCGGTAATGGTAAAGCCGACTGCTTCCTGGACTTCAATAGTCGCCGCTTTACGCTGCGGTTTCGTCGTCGCACTACAGCCTGCGAGCACGAATGCACCAACGAGGGATACGAGCAGCACGCACGATCGTAGATTTACTATGTGTTGAGTTGATTTCATCAATACCATTCCGTGCGTCTA
>CAZMRZ010000049.1:15383-21593 GCA_964568835.1 uncultured Woeseiaceae bacterium
ACGCCCTCGCCTTCGACGCCAAGGTCCGGTGCCACTGGCATTCGGTATGCAAAGACATCGATTGATTCGAGGAACCCGTGGCTACTTTCGATTTTTGCATAACGTCCCGGCATCAGGATCGCAAGTTCATCGAGGCTCTTCTGAATCCACGGGTTGTAGATGCCCGCTGCCAGAAGCTCGAAGTTCGCTTCATGCACCTCGATCGCCTGTTCTTCAAAGGGCCACGCCTCTTCTTCGATGACGAGTTCGTAAGCTGACATCTCGGCCACCGACAGACCTGCCGGACGCTCCGAATCCAATAAGGACCGGCTAAATTCCCGATACGTTTCCGCAATCATGTAAGTCGCTGCGGCGGTAATATCGGATACTTCGTAGCTCACAAGACTTTCGAGAGTCGCGAGTGACTCATCCATTTTCGACTGCTTCCGGGCCAGGCTGGCCTCGAAGGGTTGTACAAGTTCTATAGCAACAAACTGCTGATACGTCTGCTCAGCCAGAACCAGCGCGGCACCACCTGCCAGGTAACGACTGCGGTCGGTACGGTCGGCACCGGCTTCTCTATCGAACTCAACCATCGCGCTCAGGGTTTGGTTGTAGCGCTGATAATCGGCCCACGCCTTGTAAATTTCCGACAAGCGCTTTTGCGTCTCCATGGCGTAGTCGATCGGCCGTGGATAATCATTCACATACTGCTCGTATACACGCACCGCGTCGGGCATCGCGTCGGCTTCGTCATACAGGTCACCAGCGGTTAGCAGTGCCTCTCGACTCAGTTCAACGTCGCTCGCCTCGAGCGAAATACGTTCATGTTCCGCGGCAGAGCGTGCCAGTTGTCCGTCCTCGCGATAGATGTGTGCGAGTTGTTTGGTAGAGTCGCCGTGCAATTGGTGATCAGGGTGCGATGTCCTGAATTCTTCCAGCACACCGGCCGCCATACTCCAGTCTTCCAGCTTCATCAATGCAGCAGCAGCGTCGTACTCCGCGCCGGTGCGGATCGTGGATGTTGGTGCCAGTTCTTTTATCCGCAGGAAGTGATTAGCGGCTGTGCGGTAGTCTTCGAGCAGGTTCGCTTGTTCGGCTTGCTTGTAAATCGAGGCTGCGAGACCGTCTATAACCGCCGGTCTTGATTCGTCATCTTCCGCCGTTAAGTCAAGCACGTTTGCATAGGCCAATTCCGCCTGCTGATACTCGGCGATATCGATGGACGAATGCGCAACAACCGCCCACGCGCCGCGGCGCAGGTCTGGGTCGGTTGTGGGATAACGTTCGATTAGCTTGCCGGCCGAATCGATCGCACGAGTGAAGTCTTTCATTTCGTAAAGATCATCTGCCGCTGCGCCCAGAACCGTTGGCGCCTGCTCATGCGTTACGAATGTATCGGCAAAACGCAGCGAACTCTCAACGGTTTGTTCCTTAACATCTCGCTGACGTGACCCGGTAGCTCGTGTCAACTCCTGCCGATAGGCGAACACGGCAGCATAACCGGCAGCCGACGCTTGATCATGGTCGCCATATTCGTACGCGGTGAGCTCGTACTCATGCGCGGCATCGCTGAAGTCTTCGTTTTCCAGCAGCAGGTCGGCCAGTTGGTAGTTAACCTGTGGTGTTTCCTCATCGGAAGGAAACGAGCCAATCAGCTGCCGGTACCAGCGATGCGCTTCGTCGAAATGCGGTCCCTTTTCATCGACAAGAGCGCCATCCTGATACAACGCGTGGTAATGCCCGGCGAGATCGGCGAGATTCGTCTTCAGGAACCCTGCCACTTCGGGCGCGCTATCAACAACGTGCCTGTTCCAATACTCCGACGACAACGCATAGCGGGTCGCGAAATCCTTTTTTGCTTCAACAACGAGTAGCGGAAAGTCGGCCTCGTCAAATATCTCGACGACGCGCATGCTGAAGTACGGTGATCGCTGGTGATAGGGATTCAAATCGACAAACGAGCGATACATGGATGCTGCATCGTCGTAACGCAGCTTGTCGAAATAGAATTCGGCAAGATTACTGTAAATCTTGTCGTTGTAACTGCGGTGGCCCTTTTCGGAAAAGTACTCGTTGACGACGTCCGGACCACCCAGGTTCGAAAAGCTCAAACTGACAACACGAAATGTATCCGTAACGCGGTGTTCTTCATTTTGGTCGTCATGCTGATCGAAGTCGTAGCCGATCGATTTTTGATAGTCGAGCAATGCGATAAAGCTGTCCAACGCCTCGTCATAGAACTGCTGTTTGTAGAGGGTCCAACCCATCTTATAAAGCGAAAGTTCGTAGTATGAGGAGTTCTCGCCCATGTGAATGACAGATTTGTAGGCCGCCTCCGCATTGCTGTATTTGCGTCGAACGAAGTAGTACTCGCCGCGCCTGAACTGGACCTCATCAGCGAATTTGGAGTGTGGATACTCGCCGACAAAGCGATCCATCACCTCCATCGCTTCATCTGGCTTGCCAATTTCGTCATAGGCCCGCGACATCTGATAAAGCACTTTGTCGTTTCGTTCGTAGTTCGGATAGCTCTCAAGAATCTGTTTGTAGGTTGCTATGGCCTCCCGTGGTCCGGCAGGAATGTCCTGGCCATCCACAGCCGCCAATGCTTGTTGGCCATCCGTAGTCGGGACCAGCATCTCCTCACGTTCTGTTGCGCGCCGCTCAAATTCCTTGTCCGACTCGGACAACTCGACAGGACTGCTCGCCTGTGGCTCGAAATTATCGACAGTACGGCGAGCCGCTACTTGTGGCGCTGCCATCTCGCGAATCTCTCCGCTCCCCATAACGCCGTAAGCCTGCTCAATTTGCAGGTCAGCCAGCCTTCGCATCGCCTCTGGTGTTTTCTTGCTCTCGGTTGTTTCTGCCAGATATCGACGGTAACTCTGTGCAGCACGTTCCAGGCTATCTTCCAGATAGACGTTCTGAAGGTCCGCATCCACCGAATTCAACTCACCCAGCGTTCCGGACTTGACGGTCGACGTCGTGCAGGCACTCATCAGAGTGCCAATTGTCGCCAGTATCAGCGCGTTCCTGATCATGGCGATACCACCAGATTTGCCTGAGCCTGGGTTGCCCGATCATAACTATCGGCCAGTGCGAAGCGCGCCTTATCGCCATAGTTTTCGAGATGATCACGACGTGCGACCAGTTGCTCTATTGCCAGCACCTCAAGCAAGTGTCCCTGGCGTGCCAAAAGCTTATCGATCTTCTCAACCGATTTTTCAACGTCGGCCCGCAATCGCCGCATCGGCTTGTCGTATCCGACGTAGCTGTGTGATGCTGCCTGTCGATTGCGAACGTAGCCATCATATTCAGCCTGAACCATCGCCATAGCCTCGTCGAGGCTACGTACGTTGCGGTCAAACTCCGTGAACCGCGCGTGATACTCCGTGCGCAAGGTATAGGTCAGAACCCCTTTCAGTCTTTTCAGGCGCAGCTGAGTTTCCTCATACGCGCCAGTATCCTTGTAGGCATTAGCCTCAACACTTTCGATGCGTGCGAGTAGCGCCTGTTCCTCTGGCGTCGCCAGGAACTCAGGACGCGGTATTGTCAGAAGACTGTCACGACGTTTTACGAGCATTTTGTGTTGCTCCACACGCAGACGCATTCTTGAATCCAGCTTTCTGAATTGCTCATCGACCTCAGGCAGCAACGGCTCGTAGTGACTTTCCCGGATATCGACCATTTCGTCGAAAGCGTCGAAACCACCCTCCCAGGTGATGAGTTTTCGTCGCAAATCGGCAAGGTCGAGGTAATTTTGCAGGCCCGTCTGGAAGTCGTGCGATGCAAGCAACTCCATCAGATAATAGGTTTCCGGCGTTTCCGGCAGTGTTCTAAGACGTATTACCCAGTCTTTGTTCTGGCGAATCTCTTCGCGAACGAGTGCCTCGAGAAACTTCCCTTCCCGGATGCTTTCGACGGATGTATTGAGTTTCTTGATCTCAACGCCAAACGAATCCAGTGCACGACCGTAGTGAATAGCCGCGCGACCGTGTATCTCGAGCTTGCCGTATGCGTAGGGCAGAGCCAGCAATGCTTCCTGAGTTGCGCTGTCTGTAACCTCCCGCTCGGCGAGAATGCTCCACGGAACAACGGCGCGTTCGTAGTCGTTGATTGACATGCTGGCCCAACCGGCACTCAACAATGCCTGATTTGAGAAGCGGCCATCGAGGCGAACTCGATTCAATGGCGGCAGTGCATTTGCAAACTCACCATCCTCGAGCAGGATGGTTCCGAGCACCAGATTGGCCTTGTCGCGAATGGCAAGTTCACTCTCGTCGGTTGCCTTGATCTGCCCGGCGATTTCCAGTTGCTCGAGAGCCGCACTGTGTTGCCCGCTCTGCAAGTAAGCAATGCCGAGGTTGTAAGCCGCAAAGCCACCAAATTCGTCAGACCTCTGCAGTTTCTTCAGCACTTCAACAGATTCGAGCTGTTTTCCCTGCGCCAGGTAAACATTGGCACGGAGAAACTCGATGTCGTCGCGGATCGCTTGCGGTATTTCGCCCTCAATGCGGTCCAGCGCCAGCAGCGCATCTTCCATTTGCTGTTTTTGAAAATGAATTCTTGCCAGACGATAGGCCGCGTCGTTGCGGATCGAAGCGTCCACGGCGCCCTCGAGAACCGCCTTTATGGCCCGACCAGCCCTGTGATGCATCCGGTATCGCAGTTCAAAGTCGCCGAGTGAAAATTCCGCATCGTCGATATGTACGTAGAGCGCATCGAGTTCGGGCTCATCAATCTGATCGTGCTGCCGGACCTCGGTATCGAGCCGTTCCAGTGCTTCGAAGTACTGCCCCTGATGCGCGTAGTAAAGAGCCTCGCCAAAATAGAGGTCGTTCAGTTCTTCCGCATGAGACGGAGCCGTCCCGAACAGGAACAGCAGACAAATTGCTGGTATCGATGCCCTCAGCACGTTTACCAGTCTCCGACCTGAATTCCGTCAGATCCGAATCCCGGCCCTGCAAGGGTTATGCCCATAGCTTTTGGCTTCACGCCCTTGAAGAGAGAGAAGCTGCCCGATTCACTGAAGTCGCTGCCATTCCTGAGCTTGCCGATCATTGTGACGTGCAGGTTATGCTCGCCGGTCGTCAGGTTGCCCGTATAAATCTTTTGCACGCCGCCGTTTTGCAGCGCGTCAAGTTCCTTGAAGCTGTATATGTGGTGCGTAGCCAGCTCGCCGTTAATTTCGATTTGCACGGCATCGAGGCGAAAATCCTCGTTCTCGGCAATCGACACAAACAGTGACACCTCGGTATGGGAAGGAAACAACAGGCGCTCTTCCAGCGTATTGAGCTCGGAGGCAATATTGAGCACATCCGACTTTATCTCCTGCACCTGACCGTCCAGGCTTCGCATGTTGTCGCCGGTCAAATCGTCGGCAGCAAACAGCGACGGGCTGACTGCGATCAAAAACAACGCGAGTTTACGCATCTGAATTGACATCGTTCACATCCTTATGACGTTACATAATCCATTAGTTGGGAGAAGCAATACATAACAAAACCTTCACTTCTCGCAGCAAACACCAGTCTCAAGGATGTTCCCCAATAGGTCTGTGATCTGTTGCACAAATCCGGCGCCGTCAGAGTGTGACCCGTTTCACAGTCGACGGGCTTTTTCATCACCTATAGTCCGCTGATGGAAAGTCTGTTCACCCTGCCCGGAACCTACCTGCTAGAAGCGCTAACCGAGCACTCACCGGGCATTACCGCATTGCTGGGAATCTCCAACCCTTCCGATTCGATCGCTTTGGTTATCGTGTTATCGGCGCTCGCCTGGGTTTTCGCTGTGATCGGGTGCTGGGGAATCGTCACGCTTGGGCGAAATTTCTACCGGATTTCAGAAGCGATAATCCGTACGTTGTGGCACCGAGCGATGCAGTCTGTCGGCAATGTGAGGACCTGGGTAATTTGCAGGTATAGAGGTTTGTTGCCGAAGAAAACAACGTCTTCGCCGGAAGTGACACCGCAGATTTCGTTTGACGATTTTGACTTTACTGTGCTGCAGGCAGCAGCCGAGCGCGGACCCGGTTTTTCTACATCCGCTGCGGAGCTAGCCGACAAATATTCTTTGCGCCCCTCCCAATTCGAAAGAAGCCTCGGCAAGTTAAACACCAATAAAATGCTCACTACCGTCATCGGTTCGACGGACGGCTTCGACAACTATCGCCTTACCGATTACGGTGCTGCTTACTTGCAGATGTGGGAACAGCGCAAGGCCAGCTGA
>CAZMRZ010000050.1:0-20912 GCA_964568835.1 uncultured Woeseiaceae bacterium
GCATCGTATCGATGGTTAATGCTATTCACTACGATGTTGTTGATATCCAGCATCAGATCGCAGTCGGCTTCCTGCAGGACGGCTAGCAAAAAGTCTTTCTCCGTCATCGAAGAATCGGTGGGTGCGTAATAGGAGACGTTTTCCAGCGCGATTCTTTGTTCGAGAATATCCTGAACCCGCCGGACACGATCGGCTACGTAGCGAACAGCATCGTCCGTGAACGGAATCGGCATCAAGTCATACAAATGTCCGTCGTCGCCGCAGTAGCTCAGGTGCTCCGAGTACATGCGAATCTTGTGTTCTGCCATGAAGGCTTTGATGTCACGAACCAGTTGCTCATCGAGGGGGGCGGGCGATCCAATTGACAGCGATAATCCGTGAATCAGGAACGGGTATCGCTCGGTAAAAAACCGCAGTTTCTTGGCCAATGCTCCGCCGACGTGTATCCAGTTTTCGGGCGCGACTTCCATGAAATCGACATCCGCAGGGGGATCCGCCATCAGTTTGTCGGCTAAGGGTCTGCGTAGTCCAAGGCCTGCGCCTTGAACCGGATATTGTGACTCGGAGTCGCTCATACTTGTCCTGTTCTTCCGTTATCAGATCAGACCTGCAAGCAGCCGGTTTTATTACAGGAATCAGCGCGTTAGTTGATGCAGGCGCTCCAGATACTTTTGTTCGTCCGGTGCCGTGTTTTGACTTTGCGCCTCCCACAGAGTTTCCGCAAGACAGTCGATCATTTGATGCTCGGCCATATGAGCGTCCCCCGTCTTTGCGGTCAATGTGGAGAAAACATCGTTAATTCCAGCCGGCCGATTGGTCGCGATTTGTTCGCGAATGCCCAGGTGTAAACCCATATGCAGGAACGGATTCGTTTGTCCGCCATCCGGCGTGTAGTCCTTATTCAGCTCGTCGCTCATCACATCATCGTGGTATTCGGGATGCCATTGAATAACGGCCGTAATCTGCGCCTCGAGCGGCGTTAGCGGGGCTTTGTCGAGCTGTTTCTGCCACGCGTCTGCATACATTCTTCGCAATTCGTTTCTGTCCTGACCAAAAATCATGCGATGACCTTTTTCCTATATTCGCACCATTCGATGATCGAACAATCTCCACAGAGCGGTGTTCTTGCTTTGCAGGTATATCGCCCGTGCAGAATCAACCAGTGATGCGCGTCCAGTTTGAATTCGTCGGGCGTCAGCTTCGTTAAGCGTTTCTCGACTTCCAGCGGCGTCTTGCCCTTGGCCAGGCCGGTTCGGTTTGATACTCGAAAAATATGAGTATCCACTGCGATTGTCGGTTCACCGAATGCGGTGTTCAAAACAACATTGGCCGTCTTGCGACCCACGCCTGGCAGCGCCTCGAGTGCGTCACGTGTGCGGGGCACTTCACTGCCGTGTTCCTCGATGAGCATTCGACAGGTTTTGATGATGTTCTTCGCCTTGCTGTTGAACAGTCCGATCGTTCGAATATAGGGCTTCAGGCCGTCGACGCCGAGCGCAAGTATCGCTTCCGGCGCGCAGGCGACTGGATACAGTTTGTCGGTTGCCTTATTGACGCTAATGTCCGTCGCCTGTGCCGACAGGATCACGGCGATTAGCAACTCAAACGGATTCTTGTAGTTGAGCTCCGTTGTCGGCGCAGGCATTTGCGCTCGAAGGGTGCTGTAGATCGCGGTGCGTTTCTCGGTATTCATCGTGAGCTCAGCGGTTCAAGGTCCGTGCACGACGTGATATTGGCGTTCGGGAATCCATGCGGCGACGATCGATCGCATTCTTCGCGGCGATCGCCAGTGCGAGGCTGAAGAATGCGCCTGGCGGTAAGACCAATAGCAGCCAGCCGTTCTCAACGAGAACCAGTCCGCGGACAGGTTCACCGCCGAACAACATATCCATCCTCGAGAACAGCGAGCCCCGACCGATCAACTCACGGAATGCACCGATCGTCATTAACAAAAGTGCGAAGCCACTGCCCATGACGATACCGTCGATAATGCTGGAGCCAACCGGATTGCGCGACGCAAACACCTCGGCGCGGGCGACGATGGCGCAGTTCGTCACAATGAGTGGTATAAAAATGCCGAGAGCGCGATCAAGGTCCGGAAACCAGGCCTTGAAGATCAATTCAATGCAGGTCACCAGGCTGGCAATGATCAACACGTAGATAGGCACTCGTATCTCGGGTTGTATCCACTGTCGTGTAAGGGACACAAGGGCGTTGGATGCGATTAGAACGGCCAGAGTAGCGAGCCCGAGCCCGAGACCATTGACGAATGTGCTTGTAACGGCCAGCAGCGGACAGAGGCCCAGCAACTGAACCAGGCCGGGATTATCTCGCCATAGCCCGGACTTGAATCGCTCAATCAATCCGGCAGCCACTATTCTTCCTCCACCGCGGCAGCTGAAAATATCGCATCACGGTTTCCGTCGAAGTATTGCAGTGTTTGTTTGATCGCCTTGATGATGGCGCGTGGCGTCACGGACGCGCCGGTTAATTGATCGAACTCGCCGCCGTCGTCCTTGATCGCCCATTGACCGAGTTCTGGATCCTGCAGCGAACGACCGTCGAATTGAAGTACCCAATCCGACTTCGTCATTTCGATCCTGTCGCCCATGCCGGGTGTTTCCCGGTGCTCCAGTACACGAACGCCCGTGACAGTGCCGTCCATGGAAATGCCGACGAGAAACCGGATCGGTCCGGCATAGCCGTCTCTTGCTGATACTACAAATAACGCGGCGACCGGTGTTTCGCCAGCGAAGACCCGGTAAATGATGGCATCGTCAGAACCGGGCAGGTCATGCGGCGCCGGAATAATGATCATGGACTCGGTCACCGGGCTATCAAAAAACAGCCCTGCAAGCGCGGGTTGCAGGCTGCGCTCAAGCCACGCCTTTTTGTTCGCTTCGATTCGTTCTTCAGTTTGTTGCCAGGTGAACGCGACGAGCGACGTACAGAATGCGGCGACAATCGCAAGTGTTACGCCACTTTTCCAGATCGGTTGGTCAGCCATGATCGTCACCTTTGTGCACGTCGTGGCCAATAATGTGCGGTCGCGTAATGTAGTCGATCGCGGGCACTGCCATGTTCATGAGCAACACTGCGAAGGCAACACCGTCGGCATAACTGCCCCAGCGACGGATACAGTAAATCAGGAGCCCGATGCCCAGGCCATAGATGAATCGACCCTTGGGGCTGGTTGCCGCTGAAACAGGATCCGTTGCAATAAAAAAGGCACAGAGAATGGTTGCGCCGCCGAAGAGGTGAAATCCGGGGCTGGCGTGTGAGCCCGGCTCGACCATGTACATGATCGTCGCGGGTACCAGTAAACCAAGTCCGACGCCGACCGGAATTTGCCAGCGGATAATTTTCTTGATCATCAGCCAGAAGCCGCCGAATGCTACGAAGTTGCCAATCCACTCCCAACCACGGCCGCCGAAATCGCCCATGATCGGGATCGAACGAATCTCCGCGACGGTTCGCGCGTTGTTCAGTCCCGACTTCATGACATCAAGCGGCGTCGCGCGGCTGATCGCGTCGAACGAGATGGCATCCGGCAATGTCCCGGTTAGCGTGAACTGTAATGTTTGCAGAATGGTGAGTGGTTGGTAATCAAGATCGCCCATGCTCGGCGCGACCCAAAGATTCAGATGCATGGGAAAGGCGACAAGAATGACAACGTAACCCGCCATTGCCGGATTAAAAATGTTAAAGCCGAGACCGCCGTATAGATGTTTCGCGACGATAACCGCGAACAATGCGCCAGTCGCGGTGACCCACCACGGCGTAAGCGATGGCAGGGCGAAGGCGAGCAATGTCGCGGTGACCAGCGCGCTGTAGTCGGCAAGTCCGGTTTCCGGTTTGCGGCTACGAAGGCTCAGCATCAGTGCCTCACCCGCTGCGGCGAAGATGGCTGCTACCAACAGATTGAAAATAAAGCCGGGCCCGAAGTACCAGACGTGCGCCATGGCCGCTGGAACCAGCGCTGCGAGCACCTGCAGCATCAGCGACGAGACGCTGACTTGCGGTGCGAGATACGGCGCTTCACGACGTTGGAATTCCACTATTCGTCGTCCTCGTTCTTTTGTTGCTTACGCTTCAGTATCTCGGCGATGGCCGCGGGTCCCGCCTTTTTGGCCGAGTTTTTCTGTGCGGCGAGTTCCGACTCGCGCACAGATTTCTCACGTTCGAGACGATGATTGCGGGCCTCGAAACGCTGCCGAGCACGTACAGCTCGTGCTTTCTCGTCGGCAAGCTCTCTGATTCGTCCCTTCGCAACGCGAAAATCCGCGGTTAACGGAATGTGACTGGGGCACACGAGGTCACAGCACCCGCACTCAATACAATCGGTCAATCCGAACTCGCGCAATTTTACTTCGTCATCGGCGCAGGCATACCAGAATAGTTGTTGCGGCAGTAGTTGCACCGGACAAACCGACGCACAATCTCCGCAGCGAATGCAGGGCAATTCGGGACCCGGCGAAGGCGTTTCGGACGCGACCAGTACACAGTTGGTTGACTTGACCAGTGGAACCCGGTCGGTGGTGACGGATCGGCCCGTCATCGGCCCGCCAATAATGAGTTGCTCCGCACGGTCGGTGTAACCGCCCGCCAATTCGATGATGCTGCTTACCGTCGTGCCGATCCGAGCGCGTACATTGATTGGACTGTTGATACCGTCGCCTGTAATCGTCGTCACTCGCGAAATTAGTGGTTGCCCATCGATGATCCAGTCGTGAATAGCCGCGGCCGTACCGACGTTCTGAACCAGGCAGCCGACATCGGAGGGTAGTCCGCCGCTCGGAACTTCCCGGTTGGTCACCAGTTGCACAAGCTGGTCTTCGCCACCCGACGGATAAATCGTTGGCACCTGTTTAAGAACAACTCTCTCGTCGCTCATTTCACCGAGCACCTTTCCCAACGCACGAATGGCATCGGGTTTGTCGCTTTCGACGGCGATGAAACATACGTCGATCTGTAATGCATGCATCAATATCTGGGCGCCACTGATGACGTCACCCGCGCGTTCGCGCATGAGCATGTCATCACAGCTGATGTAGGGCTCGCACTCAACGCCGTTCAGTAGCAGATGATTAATTTCACAGGTACGCGCTTGCATGAGTTTCTGCGCCGTCGGAAACACGGCCCCACCCAGGCCGACAATTCCGCCATGCAGTATTTTCTTGAGCAGGTCTTCCGGCGTTAGTTGAGTGAAATTAACCGTCTGCTCATCTCGCTTTATCGCTTCGTCCCGGCCGTCGCATTCAATAACGATACACGGCCCTTTGTCGCCGTTTCGACGAGATACGGGCCAGGGTTCGATGGCTATGACCGTTCCGGACGACGACGCGTGAATCGGTGCGCCCAAGCTACCGTCGATTTCCGCGACCAGTTGACCCTTTAGCACTCGTTCGCCAATGCCAACAACCGGTTGTGCCGGATCGCCGACGTGCTGAGTGATGGGTAGTACCAACTGTGCGGGAACTGGCACGTCGAGAATTGGGCGGCTGGTTGATTCCGATTTTCTACCGGGGAGACGAAGCCCGCCGTGCAGTGTGCCCAGATCGTAGGTAGGAGCACTCACGCGAGTGGCCTCATGCTAATGCAGTCGACCGGGCAGGGTGCAATACACAATTCGCAGCCGGTGCACTCGCTTTCAATAATCGTGTGCATCAATTGATGCGCGCCAACAATCGCATCGACCGGACAGGCGTTTCGGCAGTGTGTGCAACCGATACACAGTGATTCGTCGATCACGGCGACAGCCGGAACGATCGATTCTGCCAGTGGGATGACGTCTCGGCCGAGGAGATCGGCCAGCTTGCGAACGGTTTCTTCTCCGCCCGGAGGGCAGAGGTTGATCGCCGCAGACCCGTCGACAACGGCCGCTGCGAATGGCCGGCAACCGGGATAGCCACATTGCGCGCACTGTGTTTGTGGCAGAAGCTTATTAACCTGTTCCACCAGGTCTCCTTCGTCGGCCGGTAACTTGCTCGACGCAAGACTCAGGCCAATACCCGCTATCAAGGCGATCGTTGCGATAGTGATGACTGCGACCCAAATTGACATCGATCAAGGCCGAGCCATTCCGGAGAAACCCATGAAAGCGAGCGACATGATACCGGCGGTCATCAGGGCGATCGCAGTTCCCCGAAATGGGGCAGGAATATCGGCCGCTTCAATGCGCTCACGCATTGCGGCAAACATGACCAGAACCAGGGCGAAGCCGAGGGACGCACCAAACCCGAAGAAAACGGATTGCACAAATCCATTGGATTCCTGAACATTCAACAACGCGACACCAAGCACGGCACAATTAGTCGCGATCAGCGGAATATAGATACCCAATACCTGATCCAGCAGCGGGCTCATTCGCCGCACCATTATTTCGGTGAACTGCACGCTGACCGCGATCACGAGGATGAAACTGATGGTCCTCAAATACTCGAGTTCGAGCGGGACGAGAACGTATTCATGCAACAAGTAGGCCGTAGCCGACGACAACGTCAGAACGAAGCCGGTTGCCAACGACATACCGGTAGCGGCCTCGAGATTGCGCGAAACGCCAAGAAATGGGCAAAGACCGAGAAACCGGACCAACACAAAGTTGTTGACCAGCACGGTACTTATAAGAATGACGATGAGTTCGGTCATTTCCAATCCATCAGGTTCGGCTCATGCGGCAACAGCAGTTCCGATATTGTAAGGATTACTTGACGCGCATGCCCGGCTTAGCACCGTCATCCGGCGCTAGCAGAAAAATATCCTCGCCACCGGGTCCCGCCGCGAGCACCATGCCTTCGGACACACCAAAGCGCATTTTTCGAGGCGCGAGATTGGCGGCAACGACGACGTGACGGCCGACAAGCGTGTCCGGGTCATAGGCGGCTTTGATACCCGCGAAAACATTGCGAGTCGAATCGCCAACATTCAGCGTCAGTGCCAGTAGTTTGTCAGCCCCTTCAACAGGTTCCGCTTTTTCGATACGGGCAATTCGCAAGTCGACTTTCATGAAGTCGTCGATGCTTATTGTGTCGTCGTCAGTTTCTGCAGCTGCCACGGGGGTACTCTCCTGAGATTGTTCGACAAGGCGTTGAACTTGTTCCGATTCAACACGTGTCAAGAGTGGTTTGAACTTGGGCAAGGTCGCGCCCAACAGCGGCGTTGATGCGTCGCGCCAATGCCATTGATCTTCACTAAGGTATGCGCGGGCGTCCGCCGCAACGCGCGGAATGACTGGCGACAAATAGATCATCAAACTGCGGAACAGGTTGAGTCCCTGCGTGCATACCCGTTGAACGTCCTGCAGCTTGTCTTCGTCCTTAATCATGACCCAGGGTTTCAAGTCATCAATATAGCGATTCGCTTTGTCCGCGAGCGTCATGATTTGTCGCATCGCTTTCGAATACTCCCGGTTTTCGTAGTGCTCCGCGATCGCGTCAGACGCGTCAGCAAAGTCTGCAAACAAGGCCGTGTCCGGCAAAGTGTCGGCCAACTGGCCATCGAATCGTTTATTGATGAATCCGGCACATCGACTCGCAATGTTGATGAGCTTGCCAACAAGGTCGGAATTGACGCGAGCGATGAAATCCTCAAAATTCAGATCGATGTCTTCGATCGTCGGGCCCAGCTTCGCCGCGTAGTAGTAGCGTAGAAATTCGGGGTTCAAATTATCGAGGTACGTGCGAGCCTTGATGAACGTGCCGCGCGACTTCGACATTTTTTGACCGTTGACCGTCAGGAAACCATGCGCATACACGCTGGTCGGTGTCCTGAAGCCAGCACCCTGCAGCACAGCGGGCCAGAACAGTGTGTGAAAATACATGATGTCTTTGCCGATGAAGTGATACACCTCCGCATCGCTGTCCACCTTCCAGTATTCGTCGAAATCCAGACTATCGTCGCGGTCGCAAAGATTCTTGAAACTCGCTATGTATCCGACTGGCGCGTCGAGCCAGACATAGAAGTACTTGTCTTTCGTGCCGGGAATTTGAAAGCCGAAGTAGGGTGCATCCCGGGAGATATCCCAGTCCTTCAACCCTGCCTCAAACCACTCGTTAAGTTTCGCGACGACGTTCTTGTCGAGCTTGGCCTCGTTCATCCAGGTACGCAGACGCTCTTCATAGTCGCTTAGCTTGAAGAAGTAGTGTTCCGATTCGCGCGTTACCGGTGTCGTGCCCGACAGAACGGAGACCGGATCGATCAGGTCCTCTGGTGCATAAGTCGCGCCGCAGTTCTCGCAGGCATCACCGTATTGATCGTCTGTCTTGCAACGTGGGCAGGTTCCACGAACAAATCGGTCGGGCAGAAACATGCCTTCCTTTTCGTCGTAGGATTGTTCAATCGTGCGTGTGTAGATATCGCCTGAATCACGAAGAGCTGCGTAAATGCCACTGACGATTTCTTCGTTTTCCGGGGAATGAGTCGTGTGGAAATTATCGAATTCGATACCAAAGTCGTTGAAGTCATCAACGAATTCTTTGCTATAGCCGGCGGTCAACTGCTCAGGCGTGATGCCCATTTCGCGAGCCTTGAGCATGATCGGCGTACCGTGGGCATCTGATGCGCAGACATAAATGCAATCGTGCCCACGCAGCTTTTGAAATCGCACCCAGATGTCGGTCTGAATGTACTCAACCAAATGCCCCATATGCGGAGAGCCATTGACATAGGGCAGCGCACTTGTGACGAGGATTTTTCGTTGTTGGTCAGGCATTTTGGTGCGTAATCGCTTGCGACTGGCTAATGGGCGCGATTATGCCATGGACAGCGAAAATTAATCGGTGTCTTTGACCTTCTCAAACATGTGTTTGTTGTTGGCCTGTTGATAGGCTTCCTGACCCGATACCGTGCCGTTGTTGACGAGATCCATCAACGCATTGTCCATTGTCTTCATGCCGCTACGGCCGCCACTTTGCATGGCCGTTTCTATCTGGTCGAGCTTGCCCTGGCGAATCAGGTTTTGCACGGCAGAATTATTGATCATGATCTCAAGGGCGGCGGCTCGACCGGGGCGACCCAAGGTCGGCAATAATTGCTGCGAAACAACGCCGCGGAGTGAGGTCGAAATCATGGTTCGAATGTGACTTTGCTTGTCAGCAGGAAAAGAGTTGATGATTCGATCAACGGTCTGGGCAGCGCCGTTTGTATGCAGTGTACCCATCACGAGAATACCCATCTCAGCGGCTGTTACCGCGATGCTGATGGTTTCCAGATCACGCATTTCGCCAACCAGAACGACGTCAGGATCTTCGCGTAGGGCTGAATTCAGTGCCTCGGCAAAACTGGCCGTGTGCACGCCAATTTCTCGTTGGCTAATCAAGCAGCCTTTCGCGGTATGCACGAATTCGATGGGGTCTTCGATCGTAATGATATGGCCCTTCATACGACGGTTCATTTCGTCGATCATTGCTGCAAGTGTCGTTGACTTTCCCGAGCCTGTCTTGCCAGTAACGAGGATCATGCCCTGGGTGTGCCGACACAGTTTTCTGATTATGTCTGGCATGTTGAGCTCATCAAGCGTCATCGCTTTCGACGGGATTGCTCGAAAGATCGCGCCTATGCCGTTCAGATGACGAAAGACGTTTACACGGAAACGAGAAACATCTTCGATTTCATAAGCGAAGTCCGCGGCGTCGTTTTCGTCAAACGTTCGTTGCGTCGTGCCATCCATGATTTCCGTCATGGCTTCCTGCACCGTCTCAAGCGTTAGTTGTTCTTCCATGATGGGCTGCAGGCCACCGTGCACGCGGGCGCGCACGGGGTCGCCTGAAATGAAGTGCAGATCGGATGCATTCTGTCCCAGTGAGGCTTGCAGGTATTTGTCGATTTTCTTCATAGCGCTACACTTTTGACTCGTCGCCGATATCAATTATCGGGACGAGGTCCGTCTCGGTGACGAAGCGTTGGAATTTAGACTTGTCATTGGCAAAGCGAATAGCATCGTCGGGATCGATTTCCTTCGCATGAATCGCCTCAAGTAAGGAATGATCCATCATCTGCATACCGAGGTCTCTACCTGTCTGCATTTGCGAGGCAATCTGATGTGTTTGATCCGTTGTGATCAATTTCGAAATGGCGCGACTTCCCACCAAAATTTCGAGTATCGCGCGACGACCGCGGCCATCCGGAGTCTTGACCAATACCTGAGTGACGACGGCTTTGAGGCTCATCGCGAGGAAGCCCTTGGTTTGTTCCCGCAATTCGCCGGGCAATGCATCGATTATGCGATCAATGGTTTTCACTGCACCGGTTGTATGTAGCGTACCGAGTACGAGGTGACCGGTTTCAGCAGCTGTCATGGCCATCGAGATCGTTTCGGCGTCCCGCAGCTCACCAACCAGGATTACATCCGGGTCCTCACGCATGGCGGAGCGAACGCCGTCCGCAAAACTGATGACGTGTGTCCCGACTTCGCGTTGAATAACCTGACTTTGTTTACTCGGGTGAACGAATTCGATCGGGTCTTCGAGGCTGATGATATTCAGAGCTCGGGTCGAATTAAGGTGGTCGACCATCGCTGCAAGCGTCGTCGACTTACCCGTACCGGTCGATCCGGTCACCAAAACCATGCCCTGGTGATAGTCACAAAAATCTTTAAGGATTGGCGGTACATTCAATTGATCCAGCGTTGGAACATCTCCGGGAATGAAGCGGAAAACGGCACCGTATCCTGTTGCTTTGCGGAAGACATTGACACGAAATCGGCTGCCTTCCTCAGCGACATAAGAGAAGTCCAGATCACGACCTGTCTGCAAAGTGTCTTTTTGTTTGACCGTCAAAATTTCGAGAATGTACGCTTCAAGTTCCGTGTCGGACAATTCGCGAAACTTGATGGGCATGAGGTCGCCGTTCATGCGCAGCATCGGCGGTACACCGACGGCCAGGTGAATGTCGGAACATCCCTGGGCCAGCCCTAGTTTTAAGAACGCATCAATTCGTGCCATGAGCTACCTAAAGATTCAGCGAGTTCAACGCGTCCATCAATTCATCCATTGACTGATAGCGCTTTGTCTTATCAACCGACATTGCCTTGACGATAATGTTGGCATATTCATCCGGTAAGTCCGGATTGACTTCCTGACAGTGCTTGGCTTTACCCTGCACATGCTGGTACATCACGGACATATGGTCGCCGCGACTGTAGGGCGGGATACCCGTTACCATTTCATACATTATGACGCCGATACTGTAGACGTCAGCGGTCACATCGACCTTCTTGCCAAGAATTTGCTCGGGCGCCATGTATTTGGGCGACCCGATAACATAGCCGGTCTTCGTCAATTGAGTATCGCCGCTACTTGCGGCCGCCGCGACACCGAAATCCACGATCTTCAGCAATCCGTCTTTGTTGACGAGAATATTAGCGGGCTTGAGATCGCGATGGATGACGCCAGCCAGATGCGCGATGGCCATGCCCGTCGCCATGTCCTTGGAGTAGCGCAGGGCATTCTCAAGAGGCATCGGCTTGCTGTCAGGCATTTCGCCCGACAAGGTATGCGATGGGAAATACTCCATCGAGATCGCGTAAGCGCCCTGCAAGTGCAGGAAGTCATAAATTCGAATGACGTTGCGATGAGTGATTTTTCGCGAATATCGCAACTCATGCACAAAGCGTTTCATCATTTCCTCATCGGAGGAAACGTTGGGGTTCAGGAACTTAAGGATCAGTTGTTCGTCGACAACCTCGTCTTCCATCAGCAGTACGGTACCGAACGCGCCCTTACCAATTTTCTCGATGTACTTGTAACGGCCGTCAATGACATCGCCGGGTTTCAATTTTTCAATATCGAGAACCTGCGCCGTGGTCGGGGCTGCTGCGGCGGCAGGCGCTGCGGCTGGAACAATGTCGCCATCGCCATCAGCCTGTGCAACCGCACTGGCCTCTTTTGCAGCCTGTAGCAGTTTTTCGAGATCGTCATTTTCGACCAGCAATGTTTTCGTGTTGGCTGCGATTTTTTCGGCACGAATATTTTGTGCGACGACGGTTGCTGAGTATCGGTCATCGAGACTCTTGAGGGCAGTGTCCGCGGCATTGATCATGGTGTTGTCTTCTGACTGCTGAATCTTCCGCAGAATGCCTCGAATAGACTCGGCATGCGATTCATCGGATAGAAGCGACAGCGCCTTGATGGCCTCGACCTGTAATTCGCGCTCCGGGCTCTGTAGCAGTGGCACAATGCGTGAAATATGTTTGTGGTTGCCGAGCTTGCCGAGGGCTCGCACGACGACAGTGTCTGTTTTGGGGTCGGTTCCGAGCATTGCCTCCAGTGTCGGTAACGCCTTTGGGCTACCGATCTTTGACAGCGCATCGACCGCACGTTCTCGCACCCACCAGTCGGAGTCATCGGTTGCAGAGATCAAACCGTCAACAGCGCGTTCATCTTTGGTCGAATTCAGAATCTCGATCGCCGTGCGGCGAATTTCTTCATCCTCGGACTTGATCAGGCTAACGACTGAGTCAACGACTCTGGGTCCGCCGATCTCAGCGAGTGCGTCGCCGGCGCGCGAACGAACCCACCAGTCGTCATCTTTGATTGCGTTGAGCAGGTCTTTCACGGACGATTCATTGCCAACCTCATTGAGTACTTCGACAGCTGCGCGGCGGGCGTACTCAGACTCATCTTTGAGGGCCGGCAGAAGATACTGCACGGTTTCGGGATGATTGATCTTGATGAGAACGTCGACGGCTTTGCTTTGCACATCCAGGTCCGGATCGGTCAGTACCTTAGCGACTCTCTCGATACTGACGCTCGTATTCTTACGCGTTGCCAGTGCGGACAGGGCAGCGCCGCGGACCATTTTGTTCGGGTCTTTGAGCTGCATCTCAAGCGCGTCCGTTATTTCTTCTTTATCGAACTTGGAAAGCAGCTGAATAAGGTGGATTTTGATGATCGGGTCTTTGCCACCCATTCTCGCGATCAAGTCGGGAATCATTTCCGGCTTGAGCGTTTCCTGAATGATCTTGAAGATGGCCGCTTTCTCTTTCGGCTCACATTCGTAGGCATTGCGGAGGAGCTCATGAACGCTCAAATCCTGTTTGTGGACTCGGAGGACTTCAATCAACGCCGCTTTGGACACCTCAGGATCGTCGAAGAACTCGAGTAGCCCATTGGCGTTGTAAATAGTACTGCTTGATAGCGCCCAGGCGGTTCCCGACACGACGCGCTCATTGCCATCGGCCAAGCCCTCTTTGTACATCAACAAATTCTTGTCAGTGACCATCCCGCCAAGGATGTCGACGAGGACCATCGTGTGTGATTTATCCGATAGCGCTAGTGCATCAATGATCTTTGGAACGGCCCTGTTACCAGCGCGCTTGAGTTTATCGATGAGTTTTTGGGCAGCCGGGGACGAAGGATCCGGCTCGGCGATGAGCTGTCCTAATATTTGGTCCGACCGAAACGATGCGAGAAAGCTCAACGCGTCAGTCCACTTTTCTTGTTTGTGTTAAGTAAAGCCAATCGTTACTTCGCTATTGCCCAAGCAAAACGGAACGACCGATGGCTTGTATTGCCACCCAATCGTATCTTCCGCTACTCCCCAACGCGGCATTATGCCACATCGGACCCTGCACATCGCCCGCCAATACTAGCTTTCAGACATCCCTCAGCTCCGTTACAATGTGCTCGCGAATTCCCAACTTCCCGGCAATTCGTACTTGAATTTTACCTAATGCCAGCCAGCGAAGTGTGACGGTGTCAACAGAAACGGATGTGAATAAGTTCCTCAATTCCATTGAGTTAGAGGCGATTGGTCGACCGCTCGACAATATCGGTCGTGTACTGAATTGCCAGATTTCGGACGGCGTCCTCAGTGCGACGATTGAGCTCGGGATTCCGATCAAATCGGAGATCGAGTCGATTCGTGCGCAAATTGCCGCCGCAGCGCAGCGGGAATTGGGTACGACATCGAGCAAAATCGACGTTGTTACCCGGATTTCCTCGCACGCCGTACAGGGCAATCTCAAGCCAATTCCCGGAATCAAGAACATTATCGCGATTGCCTCTGGCAAAGGGGGCGTCGGCAAGTCGACAGTCGCGGTTAATGTCGCGTTGGCTCTCGCCGCTGAAGGGGCGGCAGTCGGTGTTTTGGACGCGGACATCTACGGACCGAGCCAGCCGCACATGTTGGGACTGACGGGCGAACAACCGGTCAGTGAGGATGGCAAAACCATGTTGCCGCTAACCGGGCACGGTTTGCAGGTCATGTCGATCGGATTCCTGGTGGATCCTGATCAACCGATGATCTGGCGTGGACCGATGGTGACGTCGGCACTGAATCAACTCATGCATCAGACGGAATGGAAGGATCTGGACTACCTGATCGTCGATATGCCACCAGGAACGGGCGACATCCAGCTCACGTTGTCGCAAAAGGTCCCGGTCTCCGGCGCCGTGATCGTGACGACGCCGCAAAACATCGCGACGCTGGACGCGCGCAAAGGCCTGGCGATGTTCAAAAAGGTCTCAATCCCGGTCTTGGGCGTGATCGAGAACATGAGCACGCATATTTGTTCGTCCTGCGGGCATGAAGAGGCTATCTTCGGCAGTGGCGGCGCGGACAAGATGGTCGCGGATTTTGAGATCCCGCTGCTGGGCCGGCTGCCGCTCGACGCACGTATTCGCGAACAGACAGACAGTGGTCTGCCGACCGTGATCGCTGAGCCGGACTCAGATATTGCAGCTGCGTATCGAAATGCGGCCCTACAAATTGCGGCCGCACAGGCCTCACAACGCGCTGATTACAGTTCGAAGTTCGGCAGTATTGTCGTTGAGGGAAGCGCATGAGTATTAAGTCGGATCGCTGGATTCGCCATATGGCACAGAGCCAGGGAATGATAGAGCCGTTTGAGCCCCAGCAGGTCCGTGAGAACGCAAGCGGACGCATAGTCTCCTATGGCACGTCGAGCTACGGCTATGACGTGCGATGCTCTGACGAGTTCAAGATTTTCACGAATGTCCATTCCGCGGTCGTCGATCCGAAGGCCTTTGACGAGACGAGTTTTGTCGACGTGCAGGGCGACAGTTGTGTCATCCCGCCAAATTCATTCGCTCTGGCCCGCACAATTGAGTATTTTCGGATACCACGAACCGTCCTGACCATCTGCCTGGGCAAATCAACCTATGCCCGTTGCGGCATCATCGTTAACGTGACGCCGCTCGAACCGGAGTGGGAAGGGCATGTAACCCTCGAGTTCTCCAATACGACGCCACTTCCGGCGAGAATTTATGCGAATGAGGGCGTCGCCCAAATGCTGTTTCTGGAATCGGATGAGCCGTGCGAGACGTCCTACCGTGATCGAGGTGGCAAATACCAGGGGCAGACGGGCGTCACCTTGCCGAAGGCCTAGCTAATCAACATTAAGTAGTTCTTATAACGCATTGAATTAATTAAATAACTTAACTTCCGGTTCATCAGATCGGGCGCCATCGATCCAGGCCTCTCCGTCTCGAAAGGCGACTTTTCCGGAGCCGACCCAACCCGCTGCCGTTGGGTAAATGCGATGCTCAAGCGCCTGCACTCTCTTCTCAAGTTCAACCGCCGATTCGCCGGGAATCACGGCAAGTCGTCCTTGCAGAATTCGCGGCCCGGCATCCAGTTTTTCGGTGACAAAATGCACGGTACTGCCGTGCCATTCGTCGCCTGCGTCGAGGACGCGTTGATGCGTATTGAGGCCTGGATAGAGCGGTAGCAACGCGGGATGGATATTCAGTATTTTTCCGGCGTAGTGCGCGACAAACGCGGGTGTCAAAATACGCATGAAGCCAGCGAGAATGAGTAGATCGGGTTCGAATCGGTCGAGCTCCGCGATTACCGCTCGATCAAATGACTCGCGGTCGAGAAAATCCGAGTGCTGAATACAAGCTGTCGGGATTCCGGCCTTTTCGGCGCGTTCGAGTCCATAGGCGTTGGGGTTATTACTGAAAACAACGGACAGTTCGAGGTCCAGCGTGCCGCCGTCGACGGCATCAATGAAGGCTTGCAGATTCGTGCCCGAACCGGAAATCAGGATGGCTGTTTTGCATCCTTTCGTCATTAGACGTACTGAACGGCTCTTGCGGCATCCGGATCGCCGGCCACAACGCGACCGATTTGCCAGGCGTTCTCGCCTTGCTCATTGAGCAACTGAATGGCCTTTCCGGCGTCCTCTGACGCGACGATGACGATCATTCCAACGCCACAATTAAAGGTCCGCCGCATCTCAGAGACTTCGACATTGCCGATCTTGGCCAGCCAGTCAAAGACGGGACCTCTGGACCAGCTGCCGGTATCAATCTCTGCATCAAGCGCGCCTTGTAGCACGCGCGGAATATTTTCCGTGATTCCGCCACCCGTAATGTGGGCAAGACCATGCACGGAGACTGACTGCATCAGCGACAACACGGGTTTGACGTAGATGCGCGTCGGGGCGAGCAAGCGTTCACTGGCGGGTAGGCCCTCGATCTCGCTGTCCGGCGCGCGATCGAGTACTTTCCGGATTAATGAGTAGCCATTCGAGTGCGGTCCACTCGACGCTATGCCGATAATCGTATCGCCGGCACCGATGTGGCTGCCGTCGATCAGCTGTTCGCGTTCCACAGCGCCGACGGTAAAGCCGGCCAGATCGTATTCTCCGTCCGAATACATATCCGGCATTTCGGCCGTTTCCCCGCCGATGAGCGCGGCACCGGCTTGCAGGCAGCCCTCTGCGATGCCGGCAATCACATCCGTCGCGACGTCGTTATCGAGTTTTCCACAGGCGAAATAGTCGAGGAAGAACAGTGGCTCAGCGCCCTGTACGAGCACGTCATTGACGCACATTGCCACGAGATCGATACCGATGGTGTCGTGACGCCCCAGGTTTTGCGCCAACATGAGCTTGGTACCGACACCGTCAGTGCCGGAAACCAGTACAGGTTCCCGGTAGCGACCCGGTGGTAGCGCGAACATTCCGCCAAAACCGCCGAGCCCCGCGAGAACCTCGGGGCGACGCGTCCTTTTGACCAGCGGCTTGATGCGCTCGACAAGTTCGTTGCCGGCATCGATATCGACACCAGCGTCTTTATACGTCAGGGGTTTATTGGTCATGAGGGAGTGGCATACTCTGTCTGGGCGATATAATAGTGCTTGGCGCTGAACGGGGAAACACCGTTGTTTAAATCTCGAAATTCAAATTGTGTCCGCGTTTTGCGGCATCCTCTCATTTACGCGTCAGTTGCGCTGCTTTTTTCAGTGGGATTGATGCTTCCCGCCGGGGCAGTCGATGTACCGACGCTGTTTACCGCAGAAGTGCGGCTCGACAAAAAGTCCAGGAACCCGCGTGATGATGCCTATAAAGCCGCGCTAATTGAAGTCTTGACGCGGGTTTCGGGGTCCGAGATCAGCAAAAACCTGGCGGCAATCGATGAAATGTTTCCCGTTCCGTCGGCCTACGTCACGCAGTTCCGGCCGGGCACCGACGAGACGCTGTGGGTATCGTTCGACGGCGACGCGATTGAGCGGGTTTTGCGTGCCTCCGGGCAAACGGTCTGGGGCGGCGATCGACCTTTAACATTGGTATGGCTCGCAGTTGATTGGGGTCAGGGTCAGCGGGAAATAATTGCTGCGGGTGATCCGGACCGATTGCCGCAACAGGCGCGATCGATCGATCGAAATCTTTTGTTGCGGGAACGCGTACTTGAAATCGCAGAAAAGCGCGGTCTGCCGATCGCTTTCCCATTGCTCGATACGACTGATTTGCAAAGCGTGACCTTCAGCGATATCTGGGGTGGCTTCGACGAGCGCGTCGTCGATGCCTCACGTCGTTACGATGCCAGCTCGGTTTTGATTGGACGAATTCGCCCATCGTCCAGTCAACGAAATCGCTGGACCTACGCAATTGGTGGCGAAACCCGAAGCTGGACGGGGCCGCCGGAGGCGATCATTGGCCAAATTGCGGACCTGCTGGCGGCTGAATTTTCAGTCGGCGGGGATGCGCTACTGGAGACTATCGCTCTGAACGTATCGGGGATTCAGACCGTCGAAGCCTACGGATCGGTGCAGGAGCTTCTGACCGGAATCAGCCTGATCGAAACCGTCCGGATAAGCGAAGTGGCGGGAGATGTGGTGGCTTACCAGGTCGAAGTTCGGGGCGGTGCTGAGCGATTGCGTCGTGCCTTGCGATTCGCGGGATTGTTGGAGCAAGCCGAATCCAGTGATTACGGTAACCTCGAGCCCGTATCTGCGTTAGAATTTTTCTATAACCCCTGACTGTCGGTTTCTAATTCCTCGAATGTCTCTTAGCTGGTTGCCCAACGCGATATCACTAATGCGAATTGCATTAGTCCCACCTATTCTGATCCTGATTCTAGACGGGAGTTTCGGATGGGCTCTTGCGCTGTTCGCCATAGCCGGAATCTCCGACGGGGTTGATGGCTATCTGGCGAAACGCTTTGACTGGGGATCACGTCTGGGTGCCTTGCTTGATCCGGTCGCAGACAAACTCCTCGTCGCGGGACTTTTCATTACGCTCGCCTATGCCGGCCTCATACCCATCTGGCTCGCCGCGGTTGTCATCGTTCGTGATGTTGTCATCGTCGTGGGAGCGATTGCGTACAACTTTCTTGTTGGTCCAGTGGAAGGTGAGCCAACTCGAGTCAGCAAACTCAATACCACGTTGCAGCTGTTGTTTTTGCTGTTCGTGCTGAGTCGCGCTGGATTTGCTTGGCCGCAAGAAATCTCGATTACGGTTCTCGGTGCCTCAGTTTTTATCACCGTTGTGATAAGTGGCATCGACTACGTTTTGTCCTGGTCACGCCGGGCGCGCCACGGGGGTAAATGATGCAAACAGATCTTCGCCTGAATTGGCTTGTTGCCGTCGCTCTAGCCGGTTGGTTGCTCTATTTGCTGGCGCCGGTACTGACACCATTTATCGCCGCAGGCTTGCTTGCCTACATGGGCGATCCGCTGGCTGACCGATTGCAGAAATTCAAGATCCCGCGAACACTCGCGGTCGTTATTGTCTTTTTGTCCACGTTCTTGTTTCTGGCATTGTTGATTTTGCTCGTTGGTCCTTTGATCAAGACTCAGATCAGCGCTTTGTTTCAGGCGTTGCCGGATATCGCGCGACAGGTTGAGCAGGTCTGGTTGCCGACACTGCTGGGCTGGTTAAATGTCGAACCCGGCGACGACGTTGGAGTCGGCGCATTCCTCGCCCGATACAGCGACATGGTCGGCAGCTGGAGCGGAAAGATACTCATGGGCGTGGGCAAGTCGGGTGGTGTGCTTGCCGCGGCCGTCCTCAGTCTGTTTCTTATTCCGATTATTACCTTCTACATGCTGCGAGACTGGGACTCATTTACGAGCCACTTGAGCGCCTTGCTCCCTGACAGTCAGCGAGAAACGGTTTTGGAGCTGGCACGAGAGACAGACGAAGTATTGGGCGCATTTCTGCGCGGCCAGATTTTGGTCATGCTGGCCTTGGCGACTATTTACTCGGTTGGATTGACGCTGGTTGGTTTGAAGTTCGCCATCGCCATTGGTGTGGTCGCCGGGCTCGTCAGTTTTGTGCCGTACCTCGGATTTGTATTCGGCATCGGGCTCGCCGGACTGACGGTTATTCTGGAGCCGAACCCGATTTTGAATCTGGTGGGCGTCGTCGCCACATTCACTATTGCACAGCTAATTGAGGGGTCTGTTCTTACGCCCAAACTGGTCGGCGATCGGATTGGACTTCACCCTGTTATCGTCATTTTTGCGGTGTCAGCCGGCGGCCAGCTGTTTGGTTTCTTCGGCATTCTGCTCGCACTGCCTGCGGCCGCCGTCTTATCGGTATTGGTTCGGTTTGCCTACCATCGCTATCTAAAAGAACATCCCGAGCTGCTCATTGAGCTGGATCAGGAGCTTGAATGAGTCAGCTGGCACTTCCACTACAACTTGCAGACCATGCCGTCTTCGCAAGTTATCTCGAAAGCGGTAACGAAGCCCTCGTAGCGACGCTATCCGGTATCGCTTCGGGCGAGAGCGGACATGGCTGCTGGCTGTGGGGCGCTCCGGCCACCGGCAAGACACATCTTCTTCAGGCCGCTTGTGATGCGGCCGGCGACAGGGCGGTATACGTTCCACTATCGATGTTCGCGGAAGCTGGCCCCGAAATTTTAGAAGGCCTTGCGACGAGAGAGCTTGTTTGTATCGACGATCTTGATCGGGTTGTTGGCATTCCGGAATGGGAAGCGGCTCTTTTTGATTTATGCAACCAGGTGTTAGATGCCGATGCTCAACTGGTTGTATCGGCGGCTTCTGCACCACGGGAATGCCCCATTGTTTTGGCCGATCTGCAAAGTCGTTTGGCCAGACTGCCGGTCTTTCAGGTCCATTCGCTGGATGAGCAAGAACGCGTAATGGCGCTGCAATTAAGATCGCGCCATCGTGGCCTGGAACTCCCTGACGACACCGCGCGCTATCTCCTGAAGCGCAGTCGCCGGGATATGGCGAGTCTCTATGAGGTGCTTGATCGGCTGGACAAAGAGGCCCTGCGCGCGAAACGGCGCCTGACGATACCGTTTGTGCGGTCCATTTTTGAGTCGGCTACGACTTAATCGGCGAGCTTCTGCGCAATCTGGGCAACTCGTTTGCCGAGCGCAAAGGCAAGGCGTTTTTCATCTTTCGATAGCTCGTCGGCTTGTCGGCTCCAGGTCACATGCGTCGCTCCGTACAATGATCCACCCGTTGTCGTTGTTGACAATTCCTCTTCCGAATAAGGCAGCCCGACATACAGCATACCGTGATGCAGTAGCGGGATGGCCATGGTCAGAAGCGTCGTCTCGGAACCCCCGTGCAGCGAAGACGTTGATGTAAATACACCAGCCGGCTTGCCGATCAGTGTGCCTTTCATCCATTCACCGCCCGTCGAATCGATGAAATACTTGAGCGCGGAACTCATGTTTCCAAAGCGCGTT